>NZ_JAFEPJ010000016.1:0-161177 GCF_016893255.1 Staphylococcus sp. GDB20D11A | reverse complement strand
GAGTAGAACGTTGCCAGGCAAGTTGAGACCGTAAGGTCTCTTTTTTTATGTCTAAAACGTCAAAATAAGAGTTAACACAAAGAAAAATGGCTTGGCGAAGTGAAAACGTTTGAATCTGACGAAACGAGAAAAGAGCGCAACGAGTTTAGTAGAGCTAAATGAGTAAGCGAGAGCCGAAGGAGAGGAAAGAAGCAAGCGATTGTCACAAGACAAGAAAGGTTCTTAGCGAGGATGGTAGCTAACTTACGTTCCGCTAGAGTAGAACGTTGCCAGGCAAGTTGAGACCGCAAGGTCTCTTTTTTTATGTCTAAAATGTCAAAATAAGAGTTAACACAAAGAAAAATGGCTTGGCGAAGTGAAAACGTTTGAATCTGACGAAACGAGAAAAGAGCGCAACGAGTTTAGTAGAGCTAAATGAGTAAGCGAGAGCCGAAGGAGAGGAAAGAAGCAAGCGATTGTCACAAGACAAGAAAGGTCTTTAGCGACGATGGTAGCCAACTTACGTTCCGCTAGAGTAGAACGTTGCCAGGCAAAAATGGATGCGATGAGCCGCATTGAGTTTTGGAAATGATAATTTAATAATGTGAACTTTCGATTGTCTAAGTATGTACATTTTTAATTTTGTGTTTATACAAATCTAAAATGATATCATCCAAAACAAAATATTGTATAAATAGAGAAGAGCAGTAAGACAGTATCTAATCGAAAATGATCTTACTGCTCTTTTATATACTTTATTGAAATACAAAAAGGAAATTAATTATTATACAATAGACAAGCTATTGCATAAGTAACACTAACTTTTATCAAAGAAGTGTTACTTTATAATTAATGATTTTATTAGAGCGTCTACATGCGGTTTTAAAGCATCATCGTCTATACCGCCAAAGCCTAATATAAATTTAGGGGTTTTCTTATAGTCTTGGTCATCATCAAAATTATAAACTTGTAATTTTAACTTTACTTTATTTGCTCTATCAAGACACTCTTGTAATGTTAATCCGTTTTTTACTGTAATTGTAAAATGCATACCTGTTTCAGCACCTTGAATATCAAGCTGCTCATTGTAAGGCTTCAATCTATTTAAAATATAGGTTAGTTTTCTACGATAAATTCGTCTCATTTTATTTAAATGCCTTTCAAAACCACCGGAAGATATAAACATTGCAATAAGGTTTTGCATATGAACAGGTACAGTGTTGCCTTCAATGTGATTTTGAGAATGATATTTTTTCATTATAGAATAGGGTAACACCATATATGCAACACGACAGCTAGGAAAAATAGACTTTGAAAATGTACTGATATAAATCACTTTTTCTCCTCTTGAATATAGACCTTGAATTGCTGGAATGGGTTTACCGAAATATCTAAACTCGGAATCATAATCATCTTCTATAATAAATCGTTCTTCTTTTTCTTGAGCCCATTGTATTAATTGAGTTCGCTTTTTTAAGTCCATTACATATCCAGTTGGAAATTGATGGGAAGGCGTTATATATACTATATTTTTTTGTGATTTAATAACTTCATCTACGTTTATTCCATTATCTTCAACTTCAATTTGTTCATATTCAACTTGTTTTTTATCTAAAATATTTTTGATTGGTGGATAACTAGGTTTTTCGATAATAAACGTTGAAGTATAAAGTAAATCGACTAATTGATTTACTAATTGTTCGGTAGATGAGCCAATTATAATTTGATTAGGATCACAAATTACGCCACGATTAGTAAATAAATAAAATGCCAGTTGAAACCGCAAATGTAATTCTCCTTGAAAATGGCCTCTAAGTAATTTATTTGAATGGGTTTTATCATAAAGATCTTTTGAATACTTTCTGAAAAGTTCTATTGGGAAATGCTTCGTGTCTATTTCATCTAAATTAAAAGCGTAATCATAAGTTTCATCACTAGTTTTTGGTTTATATGAATCATCATCAAAAAGAGAATGGATAGGTTGAGTATTTAAAATGGTTAAAGATTCAATTTCAGATACATAATAACCAGAGCGAGGTCTCGAATATATGTATCCCTCGTCTAATAATAGTTGATAAGCATGCTCTACTGTTGTTTGGCTAATAGATAAATGTTTGCTTAATTGTCTCTTTGAATAAAACTTATCACCTTCTTGAAATTGACCTTCAATTATTTGTTTTTTTAATTTTTCATAAAGTTGATGGTATAAAGTGTTTTTCATTTTTAAAACTGACCTCCTAATTTTATATTATTTTGTACCTTTTTAAATATCAGTTTATACATTACAATGAATTTAATCAACTTGAAAAGGGGTTTTATATAAAATGAGTAAAATAATTGGATCAGACAGAGTCAAAAGAGGTATGGCCGAAATGCAAAAAGGCGGCGTTATCATGGATGTCGTTAATGCTGAGCAAGCAAGAATTGCGGAAGAAGCAGGTGCGGTAGCAGTCATGGCTTTAGAGCGTGTACCTTCTGATATTAGAGCAGCTGGTGGCGTTGCACGTATGGCAAATCCTAAAATTGTAGAAGAAGTAATGAATGCTGTTTCAATTCCTGTAATGGCTAAAGCACGTATTGGTCATATTACAGAAGCAAGAGTATTAGAAGCTATGGGTGTTGACTATATTGATGAATCAGAAGTATTAACACCAGCAGATGAGGAATATCACTTAAGAAAAGATCAATTTACAGTGCCATTTGTATGTGGTTGTCGTAATTTAGGTGAAGCTGCACGAAGAATCGGTGAAGGTGCTGCTATGTTACGTACTAAAGGTGAACCAGGTACAGGTAATATTGTTGAAGCTGTAAGACATATGAGACAAGTTAATTCTGAAGTTAGTCGATTGACTGTAATGAATGATGATGAGATTATGACTTTTGCGAAAGATATCGGTGCGCCTTATGAAATTTTAAAACAAATTAAAGACAATGGTCGTTTACCGGTAGTTAACTTTGCAGCAGGTGGCGTTGCGACTCCTCAAGATGCTGCTTTAATGATGGAATTAGGTGCCGACGGTGTATTCGTTGGATCAGGTATTTTTAAATCAGAAGATCCAGAAAAATTTGCTAAAGCAATTGTTCAAGCAACAACACATTACCAAGACTATGAACTAATTGGAAGATTAGCAAGTGAACTTGGCACTGCTATGAAAGGTTTAGATATCAATCAATTATCATTAGAAGAACGTATGCAAGAGCGTGGTTGGTAAGATATGAAAATAGGTGTATTAGCATTACAAGGTGCAGTACGTGAACATATTAGACATATTGAATTAAGTGGTCATGAAGGTATTGCAGTTAAAAAAGTTGAACAATTAGAAGAAATCGAGGGCTTAATATTACCTGGTGGCGAGTCTACAACGTTACGTCGATTAATGAATTTATATGGATTTAAAGAGGCTTTACAAAATTCAACTTTACCTATGTTTGGTACATGCGCAGGATTAATAGTTCTAGCGCAAGATATAGTTGGTGAAGAAGGATACCTTAACAAGTTGAATATTACTGTACAACGAAACTCATTCGGTAGACAAGTTGACAGCTTTGAAACAGAATTAGATATTAAAGGTATCGCTACAGATATTGAAGGTGTCTTTATAAGAGCGCCACATATTGAAAAAGTAGGTCAAGGCGTAGATATCCTATGTAAGGTTAATGAGAAAATTGTAGCTGTCCAGCAAGGTAAATATTTAGGCGTATCATTCCATACTGAATTAACAGATGACTATAGAGTAACTGATTACTTTATTAATCATATTGTAAAAAAAGCATAGCTTAATGTATGCTAAATCAACGAATTATTGATATTTATAGATTTGTTGAGAAGAAAATATCTCCTTCAAACTTAGCTTTGGAGGAGTTGATTTTTATGTCAAAATTAAAAATGATAAAAAATAAAGATATACATAAGAAAAAAACCCTTCAAAGAGACTGAGAATAGTCAAAATTTTGAAGGGGTTAATTCGATGTTGATGTATTTGTTAAATAAAGAATCCAGCGATTGCAGCTGAAATGAAAGATACTAGTGTTGCACCGAATAATAATTTCAAACCAAAGCGGGCAACTGTATCTCCTTTTTTGTCATTAAGTGATTTAATCGCACCTGAAATAATACCAATAGAGCTAAAGTTAGCAAATGATACTAAGAATACAGATGTAACACCTTTTGCGTGTTCAGATAAATCACTAAGTTTACCAAGTGCTTGCATTGCTACAAATTCGTTAGATAATAGTTTTGTCGCCATAACTGAACCGGCTTGAACTGCATCTTGCCATGGCACACCTACTAAGAATGCAAATGGTGCAAAGACAAAACCAATTAATGTTTGGAAGTCCCAAGAAATAGCGCCACCTGAAACTGTACTAAAGATATTGCTTACAATTCCATTTAATAGAGCGATAATGGCAATGTATCCGATTAACATTGCGCCTACAATGACAGCTACTTTAAATCCATCTAAAATATATTCTCCTAGCATTTCGAAGAATGATTGTTGTCTTTCTTCAGTTTCTTCAACTAATAATTTGTCATCTTCTTCATTAACTTTATAAGGGTTAATAATTGAAGCGATGATGAAACCACCAAATAAGTTTAAGACAACAGCCGTTACAACATATTTAGGTTCAATTAAGGTAAAGTATGCACCGATAATTGAAGCAGATACAGTCGACATTGCTGAAGCTGTTAATGTGTATAAACGTTGCTTAGGTATGTATGGTAATTGTTTTTTAATTGAAATAAATACTTCAGATTGTCCCAAAATTGCTGCAGCAACTGCATTGTATGATTCTAAACGTCCCATACCATTAATTTTAGAAATTAAGAATCCTAAAACATTAATGATTAAAGGTAAAATCTTTGTGTATTGAAGGATACCGATAATCGCTGAAATAAATACGATAGGTAATAATACACTGAAGAAGAATGGTGGTTGCTTAGGATCGATATATTGAATACCACCGAATACAAAGTTAACACCATCTGCAGCTTTTAATAATAAGTAGTTAAAACCGTTTGAAATACCACCAATAACCTTGATTCCCATTGTAGTTTTAAGCAAGATAAATGCAAAGATAAGCTGAATTGCAAGTAAAATTCCTACATATTTCCAGCGAATATTTTTCCTGTCTGAGCTAAATAGAAACGCAAGTGCTAAAAAGAAGATAATTCCGATAATCCCAATTAGAATATGCATATATTTCTCATTCCTTTAGTTTTTTCTACAATCTATCATACAATAAAATGGAAGGGCTAACATCATAAATTTTTGAAAATATAAAAACAAATTAATTGAAAAAGGTCAAAATAGGTCATATAATATAGTCAAAGAAGGTCAAAAAGGGGTGATATACATGCACAATATGTCTGACATCATAGAACAATACATCAAACGTTTATTTGAAGAGTCGAATGAGGATGTCGTTGAAATTCAGAGAGCGAATATCGCGCAGCGTTTTGATTGCGTACCATCACAATTAAACTATGTAATCAAAACACGATTCACTAATGAACATGGTTATGAAATCGAAAGTAAACGTGGTGGTGGTGGTTACATCCGAATCACTAAAATTGAAAATAAAGATGCAACAGGTTATATTAATCATTTGCTTCAGTTGATTGGACCTTCTATTTCTCAACAACAAGCTTACTATATTATTGATGGGCTTTTAGATAAAATGTTAATAAATGAACGTGAAGCTAAAATGATTCAAGCAGTTATTGATAGAGAAACGCTATCAATGGATATGGTTTCTAGAGATATTATTAGAGCAAATATTTTAAAACGTTTGTTACCAGTTATAAATTATTACTAAATGAAATGAGGTGTTGAAGTGCTTTGTGAAAATTGTCAACTTAATGAAGCGGAATTAAAAGTTAAAGTTACAAGTAAAAATAAAACAGAAGAAAAAATGGTGTGTCAAACTTGTGCTGAGGGGCACCATCCGTGGAATCAAGCTAATGAACAACCTGAATATCAAGAACATCAAGATAATTTCGAAGAAGCATTTGTTGTTAAGCAAATTTTACAACATTTAGCTACGAAACATGGCATTAATTTTCAAGAAGTAGCGTTTAAAGAAGAAAAACGTTGCCCATCATGTCATATGACTTTGAAAGATATTGCACATGTTGGTAAATTTGGGTGTGCTAATTGTTATGCAACATTTAAAGATGACATCATTGATATCGTCCGCAGAGTTCAAGGTGGACAATTTGAGCACGTTGGAAAGACACCACATTCTTCACATAAAAAGATAGCTTTAAAGAGAAAAATCGAAGAAAAGAATGAATATTTGAAAAAACTTATTGAAATCCAAGATTTTGAGGAAGCAGCCATTGTTAGAG
This sequence comes from Staphylococcus sp. GDB20D11A, assembly GCF_016893255.1. Classification (NCBI taxonomy): domain Bacteria; kingdom Bacillati; phylum Bacillota; class Bacilli; order Caryophanales; family Staphylococcaceae; genus Staphylococcus; species Staphylococcus sp. GDB20D11A. The sequence goes on along the minus strand of NZ_JAFEPJ010000016.1, from coordinate 154,849 downwards.
ATGAAATTAAAGCACTAAAAGCTGAGAGTGAGGTGCAACATGATGACGCATAATATTCATGATAATATCAGCCAATGGATGAAAAGTAATGAAGAAACACCCATTGTTATGTCTTCTAGAATTCGGTTAGCGCGTAATTTAGAAAATCATGTGCATCCACTAATGTATGCTACTGAAAATGATGGATTTAGAGTTATAAATGAGGTACAAGATGCCTTGCCAAATTTTGAATTAATGCGTCTTGATCAAATGGATCAACAAAGTAAAATGAAAATGGTTGCAAAGCATTTGATTAGTCCTGAACTAATAAAACAACCAGCAGCCGCAGTATTAGTGAATGATGATGAATCTTTAAGTGTCATGATAAATGAAGAGGATCATATTCGTATTCAAGCTATGGGAACTGACACGACATTACAGGCTTTATATAATCAAGCTTCATCAATTGATGATGAATTAGATCGAAGCCTTGATATAAGTTATGATGAACAATTTGGTTATTTAACTACATGTCCTACCAATATAGGTACTGGTATGAGAGCAAGCGTGATGCTACATTTACCAGGTCTATCTATTATGAAAAGAATGACACGGATTGCTCAAACCATTAATCGTTTTGGATATACAATCAGAGGTATTTACGGTGAAGGTTCGCAAGTTTATGGACATACTTATCAAGTATCCAACCAACTTACACTTGGTAAATCTGAGTTAGAAATCATAGAAACATTAACAGAAGTTGTTAATCAAATCATTCATGAAGAAAAACAAATACGACAAAAGTTAGACACTTATAATCAATTAGAAACACAAGACCGTGTTTTTCGCTCGCTAGGTATTTTACAAAACTGTAGAATGATAACTATGGAAGAGGCTTCTTATAGATTAAGCGAAGTTAAACTTGGTATAGATTTAAATTACATTGAATTACAAAACTTTAAATTTAATGAATTGATGGTAGCTATACAGTCACCATTTTTATTAGATGAAGAAGATGACAAATCTGTAAAAGAAAAACGAGCAGATATACTAAGAGAACATATAAAGTAGGAGGTCATTATTTATGTTATTTGGTAGATTAACTGAACGTGCACAGCGCGTATTAGCACATGCACAAGAAGAAGCAATTCGTTTAAATCATTCAAATATAGGAACAGAACACCTATTATTGGGGTTAATGAAAGAACCTGAAGGAATTGCTGCAAAAGTATTAGAAAGTTTTAATATCACTGAAGATAAAGTAATTGAAGAAGTTGAAAAATTAATTGGACATGGTCAAGATCATGTTGGTACATTGCATTATACACCTAGAGCTAAAAAAGTCATTGAATTATCGATGGATGAAGCTAGAAAATTACATCACAATTTTGTTGGAACGGAACATATTTTATTAGGCTTGATTCGTGAAAATGAAGGTGTTGCAGCAAGAGTTTTTGCAAATCTAGATTTAAATATTACTAAAGCACGTGCACAAGTTGTGAAAGCTTTAGGAAACCCTGAAATGAGTAATAAAAATGCACAAGCTAGTAAGTCAAATAATACTCCAACTTTAGATAGTTTAGCTCGTGACTTAACAGTCATTGCCAAAGACGGTACATTAGATCCTGTTATAGGACGTGATAAAGAAATTACACGTGTAATTGAAGTATTAAGTAGACGTACGAAAAATAATCCTGTGCTTATTGGAGAGCCAGGTGTTGGTAAAACTGCTATTGCTGAAGGTTTAGCGCAAGCCATAGTGAATAATGAGGTGCCAGAGACATTAAAAGATAAGCGTGTTATGTCTTTAGATATGGGAACAGTAGTTGCAGGTACTAAATATCGTGGTGAATTTGAAGAGCGTCTGAAAAAGGTTATGGAAGAAATCCAACAAGCAGGTAATGTCATCCTATTTATTGATGAGTTGCATACTTTAGTTGGTGCTGGTGGTGCTGAAGGTGCTATCGATGCTTCGAATATTTTGAAACCGGCATTAGCACGTGGTGAATTACAATGTATTGGTGCTACTACATTAGATGAATATCGCAAAAATATTGAAAAAGACGCGGCTTTAGAACGTCGTTTCCAACCTGTACAAGTTGATGAACCTTCAGTAGTAGATACAGTTGCTATTTTAAAAGGATTAAGAGATCGTTACGAAGCACACCATCGTATTAATATTTCAGACGAAGCTATTGAAGCAGCTGTTAAATTAAGTAACAGATACGTTTCAGATCGTTTCTTACCAGATAAAGCAATTGATTTAATTGATGAAGCAAGTTCTAAAGTAAGACTTAAGAGTCATACGACACCTAATAATTTAAAAGAAATTGAACAAGAAATTGAAAAAGTTAAAAATGAAAAAGATGCCGCAGTACATGCTCAAGAGTTTGAAAATGCTGCTAATCTGCGTGATAAACAAACAAAACTTGAAAAGCAATATGAAGAAGCTAAAAATGAATGGAAGAACGCACAAAATGGCATGTCAACTTCATTGTCAGAAGAAGATATTGCTGAAGTCATTGCAGGATGGACAGGTATCCCATTAACTAAAATCAATGAAACAGAATCTGAAAAACTTCTTAGTCTAGAAGATACATTACATGAGAGAGTTATTGGGCAAAAAGATGCTGTTAATTCAATCAGTAAAGCGGTTAGACGTGCCCGTGCAGGGTTAAAAGATCCTAAACGACCAATTGGTAGCTTTATCTTCCTTGGACCAACTGGTGTTGGTAAAACTGAATTAGCTAGAGCTTTAGCTGAATCAATGTTCGGCGATGATGATGCGATGATCCGTGTAGACATGAGTGAATTTATGGAAAAACACGCAGTGAGCCGATTAGTTGGTGCTCCTCCAGGATATGTTGGTCATGATGATGGTGGACAATTAACTGAAAAAGTTAGACGTAAACCATATTCTGTAATTTTATTTGATGAAATTGAAAAAGCACATCCAGATGTATTTAATATTCTATTACAAGTTTTAGATGACGGACATTTGACAGATACAAAAGGACGTACAGTTGATTTCAGAAATACAATTATCATAATGACATCAAACGTTGGAGCACAAGAATTACAAGATCAACGATTTGCTGGATTCGGTGGTTCAAGTGATGGACAAGATTATGAAACAATTCGAAAAACGATGTTAAAAGAATTAAAAAATTCATTCCGTCCAGAATTTTTAAACCGTGTAGATGATATCATTGTATTCCATAAACTAACAAAAGAAGAATTAAAAGAAATTGTAACAATGATGGTTAATAAATTAACAAATCGATTATCTGAACAAAACATAAATATTATTGTTACTGATAAAGCGAAAGACAAAATCGCAGAAGAAGGATATGATCCAGAATATGGTGCAAGACCATTAATTAGAGCGATACAAAAAACTATCGAAGATAATTTAAGTGAATTAATATTAGATGGTAATCAAATTGAAGGTAAGAAAGTTACAGTAGATCATAATGGTAAAGAGTTTAAATATGACATTGCTGAACAAACTTCAGAAACTAAAACACCATCGCAAGCATAATTATAAAACAGTCCAAAACAAATTAAAGTTTTGGGCTGTTTTTTTAGTAGCATTGAACTATAGAAATTCGTGAAAGTATCCATCAACGAAACAATCTAATAAAATAATCATCAAAGTATAGTTAAGAATTATATGAAACAAGTTAATGAGCCTACAGCGATAGCATAAAGGTATGAATTTTTATAAAGGTTTTTTGTTTGAAGATACTAGCAACTTACGTCAAAATAAAATAGGTCTATATAATATTGTGATAAATCTAGAGAAAAGAGTTTACTAAGAAATTATTAAGATTTTATCTTTGAAAGATATCGACTATCAACATGATGTAAGTTTATTTTATAATATTCATAAAAAATAAATCTGATAAAACAGTTTGCGTTAGTAGTCATGTTAAAATACAAACAAATGTAACTCACATTTAATTTGTCATAATGGGAATGTGCGTTTAAAATAGATTTGTTCAAAGGAAAGTGGAGGTGCAATTTTGGCCAAGAAAAAAGTGATTTTTGAATGTATGGCTTGTGGTTATCAATCTCCTAAATGGATGGGGAAATGTCCTAATTGTGGCGCTTGGAATCAAATGGAGGAAATTGTTGAAAAAGCAGCCAATCCTAAACATGGAGTGAAAACCAAGGAATTAGCAGGTAAAGTACAAAAATTAAATAGTATTAAACATGAAACAACGCCGAGAGTGTTAACAGATTCAGCAGAATTCAACCGTGTATTAGGTGGAGGTATTGTGAGCGGATCGTTAGTACTTATTGGTGGGGATCCAGGTATTGGTAAGTCAACGTTACTTTTACAAATTTGTGCATCGTTATCTCAAAAGAAAAAAGTACTATATATTACTGGAGAAGAATCGCTTAGTCAGACTAAATTACGTGCAGAGCGATTAGATGAAGATTCAAGTGAATTGCAAGTATTAGCTGAAACAGATCTTGAAGTTATTTATCAAACAGTAAAAGAAGAACAACCTGATTTATTAGTAGTGGATTCGATTCAAACAATATATCATCCTGAAATCAGCTCTGCGCCAGGTTCTGTTTCACAAGTTCGTGAAAGCACACAAAGTTTAATGAATATTGCTAAACAAATGAACATTGCAACTTTTATAGTGGGTCATGTAACGAAAGAAGGTCAAATTGCTGGCCCAAGATTGCTAGAACACATGGTTGATACTGTGCTTTATTTTGAAGGTGATGAACACCACGCATATCGAATTTTGCGAGCTGTTAAAAACCGTTTTGGTTCAACGAATGAAATGGGAATCTTCGAAATGAAGCAAAGTGGATTAAAAGGTGTAAATAATCCATCTGAAATGTTTTTAGAAGAACGTTCAACAAATGTTCCAGGTTCAACAATTGTTGCAACCATGGAGGGAACCAGACCACTTTTAATAGAAGTTCAAGCGCTGGTAACTCCAACGACTTTTAACAATCCGAGACGAATGGCAACAGGGATTGATCATAATCGATTAAGTTTGTTGATGGCTGTTTTGGAAAAGAAAGAAAATTATTTATTACAACAACAAGATGCTTATATCAAAGTAGCTGGCGGTGTAAAGTTAACGGAGCCAGCAGTTGATTTAAGTGTAATTGTAGCAACTGCGTCTAGCTTTAAAGATAAAGCTGTCGACGGATTAGATTGCTATATTGGAGAAGTTGGTTTAACGGGTGAGGTACGTCGTGTATCTCGGATAGAACAACGCGTGCAAGAGGCTGCAAAACTAGGTTTCAAACGTGTAATTATTCCTAAAAATAATATAGGCGGATGGACATATCCTGAAGGTATACAAGTAATAGGTGTAACTACTGTACATGAAGCATTGTCATTTGCTCTTCATTCATAAAACATCAAGAAAGGAGGACATTGTGTGAATATCGTTAAACTAATGGTTATTATTATTTACTTAATTATTGGGAGCGCATTAGGAATAATTATTATTCCTGAAATTGCAAATGATCTTGGATTACAAAACTCCAGCTTTTTAAAAAATCACTATGTAGATGGCATTATCGGTAGTATTTTTATGTTCTTAATTTTTGGTGTATTTATTAGACGAGTTACTAACGCTATAAAAGGTTTAGAACATTTTATTATGCGTAGAAGCGCTGTTGAAATACTATTCGCAACAATAGGTTTAATAATCGGATTACTTATTTCTGTTATGGTGTCGTTTATATTAGAATCAATTGGCAACTCTATTTTTAATCATTTCATTCCTGTCATAATTACGATATTACTATGTTATTTCGGTTTCCAATTTGGCCTTAAAAAACGAGATGAAATGTTAATGTTTTTACCTGAGAATATAGCGCGTTCCATGTCACAACATACTAAAAGTGCTACGCCAAAAATTATCGACACAAGCGCAATTATTGATGGTCGTATTTTAGAAGTCATTCGTTGCGGTTTTATCGATGGCAATATTTTAATTCCACAAGGTGTTATTAATGAATTACAAATTGTTGCAGATTCAAATGACAGTGTTAAACGTGAAAAGGGTAAAAGAGGCTTAGATATTTTAAATGAATTGTATGATTTAGATTATCCTACAAAAGTCATACATCCGACTAAATCACATAGTGATATTGATACGATGTTATTAAAACTAGCTAAACAATATCACGCAAATATTATAACGACAGACTTTAATTTGAATAAAGTTTGTCATGTACATGGTATCAAAGCATTAAATGTTAATGATTTATCAGAAGCAATCAAACCTAATGTACATCAAGGTGATCAACTGCATATTTTACTGACAAAAATGGGTAAAGAGCCTGGTCAGGCAGTAGGATATCTAGATGATGGTACGATGGTAGTTGTTGATAATGCTAAAAATCTTATTGGCAGTCATGTCAATTTAGAAGTAGTCAGCTTATTGCAAACATCTTCAGGAAGAATTGTTTTTGCTAAAAAAATCGAAGATACAGTATCATTATAAAAACTGTAGTTGACGAAAATAAAATAGATATTAAAAGGTATATGAAATGGCGAAGTTTGTAATTTGAAGTATAACTATAAATAAATGCAAAACATATCAGTTATCAAAAAATGCAAATAGTGCTAATATATCATTGAAACAAGTTCATTAAGTGTTAAATTTTAGATATTAATAAAGTTATTCTTATAGCAATCAAGACATACAAAATTAGAATCAATTTTAACGTATTTGAGTAGTTAATTTGAAGTTTAATTTTACAGCACATAATATTCATTTTTAAGTCGTTGAAATGCGTATGTGGTGCAGTCTTGATTCTTAGGGATAGCTTTTTTAAAGTGTTGAAAAAACAACTGCTTTCTATTTAAAATTTAAGCATATTACCCAGGGAATTATGTTATGATTAAACAATGAAATTATTTTAAGGTCATGTTAAAAAGCATTGTTTCGTTTTAACAATAAGACGAGTTACACATTTGTTATGACGGTCGAAGATAGCAAATGAACAATTTATATGAACTAACTTGAAAATTTGATATTTAATTTAGGAGTGAAAAAAATGAGCGATCGTATAAGAGTAAGATATGCACCAAGTCCAACTGGTTATCTTCATATTGGTAATGCAAGAACAGCATTATTCAATTACTTGTATGCTAAACATTACAACGGAGATTTTGTGATTCGAATTGAAGATACTGATAAAAAACGTAATTTAGAAGATGGAGAAACATCACAATTTGATAATCTTAAATGGTTAGGATTAGATTGGGATGAATCTGTAGATAAAGACAATGGCTACGGACCATATCGTCAATCTGAACGTCAACATATCTACCAACCATTAATAGATCAGTTACTAGCAGAAGATAAAGCATATAAATGCTATATGACAGAAGAAGAATTAGAAGCTGAACGTGAAGCGCAAATCGCTCGTGGTGAAATGCCTCGCTATGGTGGTCAACATGCGCATTTGACTGAAGAACAACGTCAACAATTTGAAGCAGAAGGACGCCAACCATCAATTCGTTTCCGAGTACCTCAAAACCAAACGTATTCATTTGATGATATGGTAAAAGGGAATATTTCATTTGATTCAAATGGTATTGGTGACTGGGTTATCGTTAAAAAAGATGGCATTCCAACGTACAATTTTGCAGTAGCTATAGATGATCATTACATGGAAATTTCAGATGTTATTCGTGGTGATGATCATATTTCAAACACGCCTAAACAAATTATGATTTATGAAGCATTTGGCTGGGAGCCACCTCGTTTTGGTCATATGTCATTAATTGTTAATGAAGAACGTAAAAAGTTAAGTAAACGTGATGGGCAAATTTTACAATTTATTGAGCAATATCGTGACTTAGGTTATTTACCTGAAGCGTTATTTAATTTTATTGCGTTATTAGGTTGGTCTCCTGAAGGTGAAGAAGAAATCTTTTCTAAAGAAGAATTTATCAAAATCTTTGATGAAAAGCGTTTGTCAAAATCACCAGCATTTTTCGATAAGCAAAAATTAGCATGGGTTAATAACCAATATATGAAACAAAAAGATACTGAAACAGTATTCCAATTAGCATTACCTCATTTAATTAAAGCGAATTTGATTCCTGAGGCGCCGTCAGAAGAGGATTTATCTTGGGGACGCAAATTAATTGCTCTTTATCAAAAAGAAATGAGCTATGCCGGTGAAATTGTACCTTTATCAGAAATGTTCTTTAAAGAAATGCCAGCTCTTGGTGAAGAAGAACAACAAGTGATCAATGGAGAGCAAGTACCAGAGTTAATGACGCACTTATTCAGTAAATTAGAAGCACTTGAACCATTTGAAGCGGCTGAAATTAAAAAGACAATTAAAGAAGTTCAAAAAGAAACAGGAATAAAAGGCAAGCAATTATTTATGCCTATTCGTGTTGCTGTAACAGGCCAAATGCACGGTCCTGAATTACCAAATACAATTGAAGTACTTGGAAAAGAAAAAGTGCTAAACCGTTTAAAACAATATAAGTAATGAAATAGACAAGATCAAGGTAGTATATACTTGAATTTTATAACGTAACCACATATGATGAAGTTGTATTAACAAATTACAACAATATGAATAGAGTATTTTATATAAAACGAAGGATTAGTAATTAAATTTATACGATGCAGAGAGTGTACGGTTGCTGTGAGTACAACGTAGAAATTAATGAATGCACCTTCGTAAAATGAATTAAATATATAATGAGAGTGATGAGCATTAAGTTGACATAGTTTCCTTGATAATTTGGAAGCGCCCGCAATTTTATTAATGTTATTCGCTAAATTCAGAGTGGAACCGTGCGGAAGCGCCTCTAACAATACAATTTGTATGTTAGTGGTGCTTTTTTGATATTTAATTTCGCACGTACTTCAATTATGTATTTACGTAGTTCAATCATTGAGGAGGAAATGATCTTGTTAAAAAGAATGAGAGACGATATAAAAATGGTATTTGAGCAGGATCCAGCGGCACGTTCAACATTAGAAGTCATTACAACGTATGCAGGTTTACATGCAGTTTGGAGTCATTTGATTGCACATAAGTTATACAACCAAAAAAAATATGTTGCAGCACGCGCGATATCTCAAATTTCAAGATTTTTCACAGGTATAGAAATCCATCCAGGTGCTAAAATTGGAAAGCGTCTATTTATAGATCATGGTATGGGCGTTGTAATAGGAGAAACATGTACAATTGGTGATAATGTGACAATCTATCAAGGCGTGACACTTGGTGGGACAGGGAAAGAAAGAGGGAAAAGACACCCAGATATAGGAGACAATGTTTTAATAGCAGCGGGTGCGAAAGTTTTAGGAAATATTAAAATAAATTCAAATGTAAATATTGGTGCAAATTCAGTTGTTTTACAATCAGTTCCAAGTTATTCAACGGTTGTTGGTATACCAGGACATATTGTTAAGCAAGATGGTGTTCGAGTTGGAAAAACATTTGATCATCGCCATCTACCTGATCCAATTTATGAACAAATTAAGCATTTAGAACGACAACTTGAAAAGACTAGGAATGGAGAGATTCAAGATGATTACATTATATAATACGCTTACACGTCAAAAAGAAGTGTTCAAGCCAATAGAACCAGGAAAGGTAAAAATGTATGTATGTGGTCCTACGGTATATAACTACATTCATATTGGTAACGCAAGACCAGCAATTAATTATGACGTAGTGAGACGTTACTTTGAATACCAAGGATATAATGTAGAATATGTATCAAATTTTACAGATGTAGATGATAAATTAATTAAACGTTCTCAAGAATTAAATCAGTCTGTTCCCGAAATTGCAGAAAAATATATCGCTGCTTTTCATGAAGATGTCGGTGCTTTAAATGTTAGAAAAGCGACTTCAAATCCAAGGGTAATGGACCATATGGATGACATTATTCAATTTATTAAAGATTTGGTTGATCAAGGTTATGCATATGAAAGTGGTGGCGATGTTTACTTTAGAACACGTAAATTTGAAGGTTATGGTAAATTAAGTCATCAATCCATAGATGACTTAAAAGTGGGTGCTCGTATAGATGCAGGAGAGCATAAGGAAGATGCACTTGATTTTACATTGTGGAAAAAAGCGAAGTCTGGCGAGATTAGTTGGGATAGTCCATTTGGTGAAGGGAGACCAGGATGGCATATTGAATGTTCTGTAATGGCATTTCATGAGCTAGGACCTACAATTGATATACATGCGGGTGGTTCAGATTTACAATTTCCACATCATGAAAATGAAATAGCACAATCGGAAGCACATAATCATGCGCCATTTGCTAATTATTGGATGCATAATGGTTTCATTAATATTGATAATGAAAAAATGAGTAAATCACTAGGCAACTTTATTTTAGTTCACGATATTATTAAAGAAGTTGATCCAGATGTACTAAGATTCTTTATGATTAGCGTACATTATAGAAGTCCAATTAACTATAATCTAGAATTGGTTGAATCAGCACGTAGTGGACTAGAGCGTATTCGCAATAGTTATCAATTAATTGAAGAGCGCGCACAAATTGCTACTAATATTGAAAATCAACAGACATATATTGATCAAATTGATGCGATTTTAAATCGTTTTGAAACAGTTATGAATGATGATTTTAATACAGCTAATGCAATTACAGCTTGGTATGATTTAGCAAAACTTGCGAATAAATATGTACTAGAGAATACAACATCAACAGAAGTAATTGATAAATTTAAAGCAGTTTATCAAATTTTCAGCGATGTTTTAGGTGTACCGTTAAAATCTAAAAATGCAGATGAATTATTGGATGAAGATGTTGAAAAATTAATCGAAGAGCGTAATGAAGCAAGGAAAAACAAAGATTTTGCACGAGCAGATGAGATTCGAGACATGCTGAAATCACAAAACATTATATTAGAAGACACACCTCAAGGGGTTAGATTTAAACGTGGATAATCAACAAGATAATCACATTAAATTATTGAATCCATTGACCTTAGCATATATGGGAGACGCAGTCTTAGATCAATATGTACGTACGTATATCGTTTTAAAGCTTAAAAGTAAGCCTAATAAACTACATCAAATGTCTAAAAAATATGTATCTGCCAAAAGTCAGGCGCAAACGTTAGAATATTTAATGGAGCAAGAATGGTTTACAGATGAAGAAATGGATATTTTGAAGCGAGGGCGTAACGCGAAAAGTCATACTAAAGCTAAAAACACTGATGTTCAAACATATCGTAAAAGTTCAGCGATAGAAGCAGTGATAGGTTTTCTTTATTTAGAAAAAAGAGAAGAACGATTAGAGGCATTATTAAATAAAATAATAACAATAGTAAACGAAAGGTAGTGACAATGTGGAAGATACGGTTATTGTTGGTAGGCATGCTGTTAGAGAAGCGATTATTACTGGGCATCCGATAAATAAGATATTGATTCAAGAAGGTATTAAAAAGCAACAAATTAATGAAATTTTAAAAAATGCAAAAGATCAAAAAATCATTGTTCAAACTGTACCAAAATCTAAATTAGATTTTTTAGCAAATGCACCACATCAGGGTGTTGCAGCGCTTATTGCACCATATGAATATGCTGACTTCGATCAATTTTTAAAACAGCAAAAAGAAAAAGGAGGTTTATCGACAGTACTTATATTAGACGGCTTAGAAGACCCGCATAACTTGGGATCAATTTTAAGAACAGCAGATGCAACGGGAGTTGATGGTGTTATTATTCCTAAACGTCGTTCAGTTACACTAACGCAAACAGTTGCAAAAGCCTCAACAGGTGCAATTGAACATGTACCAGTTATTCGAGTGACAAATTTAGCTAAAACTATCGATGATCTAAAAGATAATGGCTTTTGGGTAGCTGGCACTGAAGCTAATAATGCAACAGATTATAGAAATCTTGAAGCGGACATGTCATTGGCTATTGTAATTGGCAGCGAAGGACAGGGTATGAGTCGTCTGGTAAGTGATAAATGCGATTTCTATATTAAGATTCCAATGGTTGGACATGTAAACAGTTTGAATGCTTCGGTTGCAGCAAGTTTAATGATGTACGAAGTATTTCGAAAAAGACATGATGTTGGAGAAATATAATGAAAGAACGTTACTTAATCATTGATGGATACAATATGATAGGACAATCACCAACGCTAAGCGCCATTGCAAAAGAGAATTTAGAAGAAGCTAGAATGCAATTAATAGATGCAATTGCAAATTATAATGCTGTTATTTCAGATGAAATTATTTGTGTTTTCGATGCTTATGACCAATCGGGTGTTGAAAGAGAATACATGTATCATGGCGTTAAAACGATTTTTACCAAGGAAAAAGAAACAGCTGATAGTTTCATAGAACGTTATGTCTATGAACTTTATGACAAGCACACTAAGCATATTACAGTTGTAACAAGTGATATGAGTGAGCAACATGCTATCTTTGGATCAGGTGCATATAGAATATCATCTCGCGAAATGTGGAGAGATTTAAAAGAAAATGAAATTGATGTGAGTAAATCATTAGATGATATAAGTGAAAACAAGCCAAGAACTCGAATTCCGTTATCTTCTGAAATCCTTGCAGAATTTGAAAAAATACGAAGAGGACATCATAAGAAATGACATTTCCTTCATCTTGAAATTTTGAATGTAACAATATTAAACTAACCTTAAATTTTAGATAGAAGGGGTTAGTTTAATACTTGAAATATGATTTGACAACTCAAGACAGTACAATCAAACGTAACAATGCAATAAATGATAAAGACTTCGAAAAGTTAGTAATGGATCTACAACCATTAATTATTCGACGCATCAAAACATTTGGATTTAATCATTATGATTTAGAAGACTTATATCAAGAAATACTTATACGGATGTATAGGTCGGTCCAAACATTTGATTTTAGTGGAGAGCAGCCTTTCACAAATTATGTTCAATGTTTAATTACGTCTGTAAAGTATGATTATTTGAGGAAATATTTAGCTACAAATAAAAGAATGGATAATTTGATTAATGAATATAGAGTTACGTATCCATGTGCAATAAAGCGTTATGATGTTGAAAACAATTATTTGAATAAATTAGCAATTAAAGAGTTGATTCGTCAGTTTAAGTATTTGAGTGCATTTGAAAAAGATGTCATGTATTTAATGTGTGAACAATATAAGCCGAGAGAAATTGCTCAACTGATGCATGTAAAAGAGAAAGTGATTTATAATGCTATACAACGATGTAAAAATAAAATAAAACGTTATTTCAAAATAATTTGAAAAGCGCCTTAGGACGTGAATTGAATTAGAACGTGTTACTTCTTGATGGTTTGACATTTGTTATAAATTTTATGTATAGTATACTGGTATTATAATGAATAAAGGTGAATTATTGTGAGGAAAATACCTTTAAATTGTGAAGCTTGTGGCAATAGAAATTATAATGTTCCTAAGCAAGAAGGCTCGGCAACAAGATTAACCTTAAAGAAATATTGTCCAAAATGTAACGCGCACACAATTCATAAAGAATCGAAATAAATACATTCGAAATAATACTTTGATAATATGTTCAAAGGATTTGGAGGTTGAGCAAATGGCTAAAAAAGAAAGTTTCTTTAAAGGCGTTAAGTCTGAAATGGAAAAAACAAGTTGGCCGACGAAAGAAGAGCTATTTAAATATACTGTAATTGTAGTTTCTACTGTTATATTCTTCTTAGTCTTTTTCTATGCCTTAGATTTAGGAATTACAGCATTGAAAAATTTATTATTTGGTTAGAGGAGTGAAGACATGTCTGAAGAAGTTGGCGCAAAGCGTTGGTATGCAGTGCATACATATTCTGGATATGAAAATAAAGTTAAAAAGAATTTAGAAAAAAGAGTAGAATCTATGAATATGACTGAACAAATCTTTAGAGTAGTCATACCGGAAGAAGAAGAAACTCAAGTAAAAGATGGTAAAGCAAAAACAACCGTTAAAAAAACATTCCCTGGATATGTTTTAGTGGAATTAATCATGACAGATGAATCATGGTATGTGGTAAGAAATACACCAGGCGTTACTGGTTTTGTAGGTTCTGCAGGTGCAGGGTCTAAGCCAAATCCATTGTTACCAGAAGAAGTTCGCTTCATCTTAAAACAAATGGGTCTTAAAGAAAAGACTATCGATGTTGAACTCGAAGTTGGCGAGCAAGTTCGTATTAAATCAGGTCCATTTGCGAATCAAGTTGGTGAAGTTCAAGAAATTGAAACAGATAAGTTTAAGCTAACAGTATTAGTAGATATGTTTGGCCGAGAAACACCAGTAGAAGTTGAATTCGATCAAATAGAAAAGCTTTAATTAACAATTAAAGTTATTAAACTAACCAAAAGATAAAAAAGAGTATTGATTTTTTAATTAGAAAAGTGTTAAAATTATGTGGTCGCGCTTTTAGAGCGCCCATTTCGTCACGAAATGTTAAGAGTGGGAGGGCAAAACTGAGCCCTGTGACCACATCACGATATCAAGGAGGTGCACATCGTGGCTAAAAAAGTAGATAAAGTTGTTAAATTACAAATTCCTGCAGGTAAAGCGAATCCAGCACCACCAGTTGGTCCAGCATTAGGTCAAGCAGGTGTGAACATCATGGGATTCTGTAAAGAGTTCAATGCACGTACTCAAGATCAAGCAGGTTTAATTATTCCGGTAGAAATCAGTGTTTATGAAGATCGTTCATTTACATTTATTACAAAAACTCCACCGGCTCCAGTATTACTTAAAAAAGCAGCTGGTATTGAAAAAGGTTCAGGTGAACCAAACAAAACTAAAGTTGCTACAGTAACTAAAGATCAAGTACGCGAAATTGCTAACAGCAAAATGCAAGACTTAAACGCTGCTGACGAAGAAGCAGCTATGCGTATTATCGAAGGTACTGCACGTAGTATGGGTATCGTTGTAGAATAATTTTACGAATATTAAATTTGATTACATGATTTAAACGATGAAGCAGATAACAGAGATAATAATGATGAATTATAAATATAATCTGAATGACTAGATTAATGATTGATTTATTCATAAGATTAATTCTTCTGTTGTCTGCTCTTAACTTGCATCTAGCAAGTAATGTGGGAGGAAATTCCGCTAAAACCACTAAAGGAGGAACTATAAATGGCTAAAAAAGGTAAAAAGTATCAAGAAGCAGCTAGTAAAGTTGACCGTACTCAGCACTATAGTGTTGAAGAAGCAATTAAATTAGCTAAAGAAACAAGCATTGCTAACTTTGACGCTTCTGTTGAAGTTGCATTCCGTTTAGGAATTGATACACGTAAAAATGACCAACAAATCCGTGGTGCAGTTGTATTACCAAACGGAACTGGTAAATCACAAAGTGTATTAGTATTCGCTAAAGGTGACAAAATTGCTGAAGCTGAAGCAGCAGGTGCTGACTATGTAGGTGAAGCAGAATACGTTCAAAAAATCCAACAAGGTTGGTTCGACTTCGATGTAGTAGTTGCTACACCAGACATGATGGGTGAAGTTGGTAAATTAGGTCGTGTATTAGGACCAAAAGGTTTAATGCCAAACCCTAAAACTGGAACTGTAACAATGGATGTTAAAAAAGCTGTTGAAGAAATCAAAGCTGGTAAAGTAGAATACCGTGCTGAAAAAGCTGGTATCGTACATGCATCAATTGGTAAAGTTTCATTTACTGATGAACAATTAATTGAAAACTTCAATACTTTACAAGATGTATTAGCTAAAGCTAAACCATCATCTGCTAAAGGTACATACTTCAAATCTGTTGCTGTAACTACAACAATGGGTCCTGGAGTTAAAATTGATACTGCAAGTTTCAAATAATAAATGATATAAACAATTACAGGCTGAAAGAAATATCTTTCAGTCTGTAAAAATATATTGACAATAAGTATTTTCCAAGTTATATTACTTATTGTGATTATTTTACCTAAGACAGTAGGAGTTATTTATAACTTAAAATTTATCCTGCCGAGGCTAAAATTGACTTGAACGTGATGATCTATGATCTTTCAAGCACTTTTTGCCGTGGGTAGAAAGTGCTTTTTTTATTAATTTTAAAAAAAGCACCAAAAATTTAAATGGAGGTGTCTGAATGTCTGCTATCATTGAAGCTAAAAAACAACTAGTTGATGAAATTGCTGAGGTACTATCAAATTCAGTTTCAACAGTAATCGTTGACTACCGTGGATTAACAGTAGCTGAAGTTACTGACTTACGTTCACAATTACGTGAAGCTGGTGTTGAGTATAAAGTATACAAAAACACTATGGTACGTCGTGCAGCTGAAAAAGCTGGTATCGAAGGCTTAGATGAATTCTTAACAGGTCCTACTGCTATTGCAACTTCAAGTGAAGATGCTGTAGCTGCAGCGAAAGTAATTTCTGGATTTGCTAAAGATCATGAAGCATTAGAAATTAAATCAGGCGTTATGGAAGGCAATGTTATTACAGCAGAAGAAGTTAAAACTGTTGGTTCATTACCTTCACACGATGGTCTTGTATCTATGCTTTTATCAGTATTACAAGCTCCTGTACGCAACTTCGCTTATGCGGTTAAAGCTATTGGAGAACAAAAAGAAGAAAACGCTGAATAATTTTTAGCGTAAAAAAATTAAAAATAATGGAGGAATTATAAAATGGCTAATCATGAACAAATCATTGAAGCGATTAAAGAAATGTCAGTATTAGAATTAAACGACTTAGTAAAAGCAATTGAAGAAGAATTTGGTGTAACTGCAGCTGCTCCAGTAGCAGTAGCAGGTGCAGCTGGTGGCGCTGATGCTGCAGCAGAAAAAACTGAATTTGACGTTGAGTTAACTTCAGCTGGTTCATCTAAAATCAAAGTTGTTAAAGCTGTTAAAGAAGCAACTGGTTTAGGATTAAAAGATGCTAAAGAATTAGTAGACGGAGCTCCTAAAGTAATCAAAGAAGCTTTACCTAAAGAAGAAGCTGAAAAACTTAAAGAACAATTAGAAGAAGTTGGAGCTACTGTAGAATTAAAATAATTCAAGTATCTTAAACTTAATAATCAAAGTTTTATAGCAAGTATTGCTATAATATAATGATTCTTTGAGAAGTTAAAACCCCGTTATTTTGATAACGGGGTTTTATTCATTTAAAGACTGAGTGAAATGTTATAATTATAATGACGAGTTACAAAGTGAAGATGAGGTGGAATAATGAGTCATTATTATGATGAAGATCCAAGTGTAATTAGCAATGAACAACGTATTCAATATCAATTAAATCATCATAAAATTGATTTAATAACTGATAACGGAGTGTTTTCGAAAGATAAAGTAGATTATGGTTCAGATGTTCTTGTTCAAACTTTTTTAAAAACGCATCCACCTGGTCCAAGTAAGCGAATTGCCGATGTTGGTTGTGGTTACGGACCAATTGGTTTGATGATTGCTAAAGTATCACCACATCATTCAATTACGATGCTAGATGTTAATCACAGAGCGCTAGCCTTAGTTGAAAAAAACCAAAAATTAAACGGTATTGATAATGTGATCGTAAAGGAAAGTGATGCTTTGTCTGCTGTGGAAGACAAAAGTTTTGATTTTATTTTAACCAATCCACCAATAAGAGCAGGGAAAGAAACCGTGCATCGTATATTCGAGCAAGCATTACATAGATTAGACTCGAACGGTGAACTATTCGTTGTAATTCAGAAGAAGCAAGGTATGCCATCTGCAAAGAAAAGAATGAATGAACTTTTTGGAAATGTAGAAGTGGTAAATAAAGATAAAGGATACTACATTCTGAGAAGTATAAAAGCTTGAAATGAAATGGATATTCTGTTATAGTTATATAATGTAAAAATTTATGTTCAATAAGTGTGTACTTTTACGTTAAATAGATAAGTTAATTAAGAATAAATATAGAATCGAAAATGGTGTCATCATTAGTGTTGCCGTTTTCTTTTTGTCTTTTTATTAATATGCTTATGGTATTTAGCTAAAAGCGGATCACATAATTTTTGAGGGGTGAATCTGTTTGGCAGGTCAAGTTGTCCAATATGGAAGACATCGTAAACGCAGAAACTACGCGAGAATTTCAGAAGTATTAGAATTACCAAACTTAATAGAAATTCAAACTAAATCTTACGAGTGGTTCCTAAGAGAAGGTTTAATCGAAATGTTTAGAGACATTTCTCCAATTGAAGATTTTACTGGTAATTTGTCATTAGAGTTTGTGGATTACCGTTTAGGAGAACCAAAATATGATTTAGAAGAATCTAAAAACCGTGACGCTACTTATGCTGCACCTCTTCGTGTAAAAGTGCGTCTAATCATTAAAGAAACAGGAGAAGTTAAAGAACAAGAAGTCTTTATGGGTGATTTCCCATTAATGACTGATACAGGTACGTTCGTTATCAATGGTGCAGAACGTGTAATCGTATCTCAATTAGTTCGTTCACCATCCGTTTATTTCAATGAAAAAATCGATAAAAATGGTCGTGAAAACTATGATGCAACAATTATTCCAAACCGTGGTGCATGGTTAGAATATGAAACAGATGCTAAAGATGTTGTATACGTGCGTATTGATAGAACACGTAAACTACCATTAACAGTATTGTTACGTGCATTAGGTTTCTCAAGTGACCAAGAAATTGTTGACCTTTTAGGTGACAATGAATATTTACGTAATACTTTAGAGAAAGACGGCACTGAAAACACTGAACAAGCGTTATTAGAAATCTATGAACGTTTACGTCCAGGTGAACCACCAACTGTTGAAAATGCTAAAAGTCTATTGTATTCACGTTTCTTTGATCCAAAACGCTATGACTTAGCAAGCGTGGGTCGTTATAAAACAAACAAAAAATTACATTTAAAACATCGTTTATTCAATCAAAAATTAGCTGAGCCAATTGTGAATACTGAAACTGGTGAAATTGTAGTTGAAGAAGGTACAGTGCTTGATCGTCGTAAAATCGACGAAATCATGGATGTACTTGAATCAAACGCAAATAGCGAAGTGTTTGAATTGCATGGTAGCGTTATAGACGAGCCAGTAGAAATTCAATTAATTAAAGTATATGTTCCTAACGATGAAGAAGGTCGTACGACAACTGTAATTGGTAATGCTTTCCCTGACTCAGAAGTTAAATGTATTACACCAGCAGATATCATCGCTTCAATGAGTTACTTCTTTAACTTATTAAGTGGTATTGGATATACAGATGATATTGACCATTTAGGTAACCGTCGTTTACGTTCTGTAGGTGAATTACTACAAAACCAATTCCGTATCGGTTTATCAAGAATGGAAAGAGTTGTACGTGAAAGAATGTCAATTCAAGATACTGAGTCTATCACACCTCAACAATTAATTAATATTCGACCTGTTATTGCATCTATTAAAGAATTCTTTGGTAGCTCTCAATTATCACAATTCATGGACCAAGCAAATCCATTAGCTGAGTTAACGAATAAACGTCGTCTATCAGCATTAGGACCTGGTGGTTTAACACGTGAACGTGCTCAAATGGAAGTACGTGACGTTCACTACTCTCACTATGGCCGTATGTGTCCAATTGAAACACCTGAGGGACCTAACATTGGATTGATGAACTCATTATCAAGTTATGCACGTGTAAATGAATTCGGCTTTATTGAAACACCATATCGTAAAGTTGATTTAGATACACATGCTATCACTGATCAAATTGACTATTTAACAGCTGACGAAGAAGATAGCTATGTTGTAGCACAAGCAAACTCTAAATTAGATGAAAATGGTCGTTTCATGGATGATGAAGTTGTATGTCGTTTCCGTGGTAACAATACAGTTATGGCTAAAGAAAAAATGGATTATATGGATGTATCGCCGAAACAAGTTGTTTCAGCAGCGACAGCATGTATTCCATTCTTAGAAAATGATGACTCAAACCGTGCATTGATGGGTGCGAACATGCAACGTCAAGCAGTGCCTTTGATGAATCCAGAAGCACCATTTGTTGGTACAGGTATGGAACACGTTGCAGCACGTGATTCTGGTGCAGCTATTACAGCTAAGCACAGAGGTCGTGTTGAACATGTTGAATCTAATGAAATTCTTGTACGTCGTCTAGTTGAAGAGAACGGCGTTGAGCATGAAGGTGAATTAGATCGCTATCCATTAGCTAAATTTAAACGTTCAAACTCAGGTACATGTTACAACCAACGTCCAATCGTTGCAGTTGGAGATGTTGTTGAGTATAACGAGATTTTAGCAGATGGACCATCTATGGAATTAGGAGAAATGGCATTAGGTAGAAACGTAGTAGTTGGTTTCATGACTTGGGACGGTTACAACTATGAGGATGCCGTTATCATGAGTGAAAGACTTGTGAAAGATGACGTGTATACTTCTATTCATATTGAAGAGTATGAATCAGAAGCACGTGATACTAAGTTAGGACCTGAAGAAATCACAAGAGATATTCCTAATGTTTCTGAAAGTGCACTTAAGAACTTAGACGATCGTGGTATCGTTTATATTGGTGCAGAAGTAAAAGATGGAGATATTTTAGTTGGTAAAGTAACGCCTAAAGGTGTAACTGAGTTAACTGCCGAAGAAAGATTGTTACATGCAATCTTTGGTGAAAAAGCACGTGAAGTTAGAGATACTTCATTACGTGTACCTCACGGCGCTGGCGGTATCGTTCTTGATGTAAAAGTATTCAATCGCGAAGAAGGCGACGATACATTATCACCTGGTGTAAACCAATTAGTACGTGTATATATCGTTCAAAAACGTAAAATTCATGTTGGTGATAAGATGTGTGGTCGACATGGTAACAAAGGTGTCATTTCTAAGATTGTTCCTGAAGAAGATATGCCTTACTTACCAGACGGACGTCCGATCGATATCATGTTAAACCCTCTTGGTGTACCATCTCGTATGAACATCGGACAAGTATTAGAGCTACACTTAGGTATGGCTGCTAAAAATCTTGGTATTCACGTTGCATCACCAGTATTTGACGGTGCAAACGATGACGATGTATGGTCAACAATTGAAGAAGCTGGTATGGCTCGTGATGGTAAAACTGTACTTTATGATGGACGTACAGGTGAACCATTCGATAACCGTATTTCAGTAGGTGTAATGTACATGTTGAAACTTGCGCACATGGTTGATGATAAATTACATGCGCGTTCAACTGGACCATATTCACTTGTTACACAACAACCACTTGGCGGTAAAGCGCAATTCGGTGGACAACGTTTCGGTGAGATGGAGGTATGGGCACTTGAAGCATATGGTGCTGCATACACATTACAAGAAATCTTAACTTACAAATCCGATGATACAGTAGGACGTGTGAAAACATACGAGGCTATTGTTAAAGGTGAAAACATCTCTAGACCAAGTGTTCCAGAATCATTCCGAGTATTGATGAAAGAATTACAAAGTTTAGGTTTAGATGTAAAAGTTATGGATGAGCAAGATAATGAAATCGAAATGACAGACGTTGATGACGATGATGTTGTAGAACGCAAAGTAGATTTACAACAAAATGATGCTCCTGAAACACAAAAAGAAGTTACTGATTAATACGCAATTTACAAAACAGGCAAAAAGATACTAAGCTGAATTTTATTGATGATTCAGTTTAGTACTTTAAGCCATTTTAAATAAATGCAAATCAATCAAATAGCACAGCTAATCTAAATTGAAGGAGGTAGGCTCCTTGATTGATGTAAATAATTTCCATTATATGAAAATAGGATTGGCTTCACCTGAAAAAATCCGTTCTTGGTCTTTTGGTGAAGTTAAAAAACCTGAAACAATCAACTACCGTACATTAAAACCTGAAAAAGATGGTCTATTCTGTGAAAGAATTTTCGGACCTACAAAAGACTGGGAATGTAGTTGTGGTAAATACAAACGTGTTCGCTACAAAGGCATGGTCTGTGACAGATGTGGAGTTGAAGTAACTAAATCTAAAGTACGTCGTGAAAGAATGGGTCACATTGAACTTGCTGCTCCAGTTTCTCACATTTGGTATTTCAAAGGTATACCAAGTCGTATGGGATTATTACTTGACATGTCACCAAGAGCATTAGAAGAAGTTATTTACTTTGCTTCTTATGTTGTTGTAGATCCAGGTCCAACTGGTTTAGAAAAGAAAACTTTATTATCTGAAGCTGAATTCAGAGATTATTATGATAAATACCCAGGTCAATTCGTTGCAAAAATGGGTGCAGAAGGTATTAAAGATTTACTTGAAGAGATTGATCTTGACGAAGAACTTAAATTGTTACGCGATGAGTTGGAATCAGCTACTGGTCAAAGACTTACTCGTGTAATTAAACGTTTAGAAGTTGTTGAATCATTCCGTAATTCAGGTAACAAACCTTCATGGATGATTTTAGATGTACTTCCAATCATTCCACCAGAAATTCGTCCAATGGTTCAATTAGATGGTGGACGATTTGCAACAAGTGACTTAAACGATTTATACCGTCGTGTAATTAATCGAAATAATCGTTTGAAACGTTTATTAGATTTAGGTGCACCTGGTATCATCGTTCAAAACGAAAAACGTATGTTACAAGAAGCCGTTGACGCTTTAATTGATAATGGTCGTCGTGGTCGTCCAGTTACTGGTCCAGGTAACCGTCCATTAAAATCTTTATCTCATATGTTAAAAGGTAAACAAGGTCGTTTCCGTCAAAACTTACTTGGTAAACGTGTTGACTATTCAGGACGTTCAGTTATCGCGGTAGGTCCAAGCTTGAAAATGTACCAATGTGGTTTACCAAAAGAAATGGCACTTGAACTATTTAAACCATTCGTAATGAAAGAATTAGTTCAACGTGAAATTGCAACTAACATTAAAAATGCGAAGAGTAAAATCGAACGCATGGATGATGAAGTTTGGGACGTATTGGAAGAAGTAATTAGAGAACATCCTGTATTACTTAACCGTGCACCAACACTTCATAGACTTGGTATTCAAGCATTTGAACCAACTTTAGTTGAAGGTCGTGCGATTCGTCTACATCCACTTGTAACAACAGCTTATAACGCTGACTTTGATGGTGACCAAATGGCGGTTCACGTTCCTTTATCAAAAGAGGCACAAGCTGAAGCAAGAATGTTGATGTTAGCAGCACAAAACATCTTGAACCCTAAAGATGGTAAACCAGTAGTTACACCATCACAAGATATGGTACTTGGTAACTATTACCTTACTTTAGAAAGAAAAGATGCAGTAAATACAGGCGCAATCTTTAATAATACAAATGAAGTATTAAAAGCATATGCAAATGGCTTTGTACATTTACACACAAGAATTGGTGTACATGCAAGTTCATTCAACAATCCAACATTTACTGAAGAACAAAACAAAAAGATTCTTGCTACGTCAGTAGGTAAAATTATATTTAATGAAATCATTCCAGATTCATTTGCTTATATTAATGAACCTACGCAAGAAAACTTAGAAAGAAAGACACCAAACAGATATTTCATCGATCCTACAACTTTAGGTGAAGGTGGATTAAAAGAATACTTTGAAAATGAAGAATTAATTGAACCTTTCAACAAAAAATTCTTAGGTAATATTATTGCAGAAGTATTCAACAGATTTAGCATCACTGATACATCAATGATGTTAGACCGTATGAAAGACTTAGGATTCAAATTCTCATCTAAAGCTGGTATTACAGTAGGTGTTGCTGATATCGTAGTATTACCTGATAAGCAACAAATACTTGATGAGCATGAAAAATTAGTCGACAGAATTACAAAACAATTCAATCGTGGTTTAATCACTGAAGAAGAAAGATACAATGCAGTTGTTGAAATTTGGACAGATGCAAAAGATCAAATTCAAGGTGAATTGATGCAATCACTTGATAAAACTAACCCAATCTTCATGATGAGTGATTCAGGTGCCCGTGGTAACGCATCTAACTTTACACAGTTAGCAGGTATGCGTGGATTGATGGCCGCACCATCTGGTAAGATTATCGAATTACCAATCACATCTTCATTCCGTGAAGGTTTAACAGTACTTGAATACTTCATCTCAACTCACGGTGCACGTAAAGGTCTTGCCGATACAGCACTTAAAACAGCTGACTCAGGATATCTTACTCGTCGTCTTGTTGACGTGGCACAAGATGTTATTGTTCGTGAAGAAGACTGTGGTACTGATAGAGGTTTATTAGTTTCTGATATTAAAGAAGGTACAGAAATGATTGAACCATTTATCGAACGTATTGAAGGTCGTTATTCTAAAGAAACAATTCGTCATCCTGAAACTGATGAAATAATCATTCGTCCTGATGAATTAATTACACCTGAAATTGCTAAGAAAATTACAGATGCTGGTATTGAACAAATGTATATTCGCTCAGCATTTACTTGTAACGCACGACATGGTGTTTGTGAAAAATGTTACGGTAAAAACCTTGCTACTGGTGAAAAAGTTGAAGTTGGTGAAGCAGTTGGTACAATTGCAGCCCAATCTATCGGTGAACCAGGTACACAGCTTACAATGCGTACATTCCATACAGGTGGGGTAGCAGGTAGCGATATCACACAAGGTCTTCCTCGTATTCAAGAGATTTTCGAAGCACGTAACCCTAAAGGTCAAGCGGTAATTACGGAAATCGAAGGTGTCGTAGAAGATATTAAATTAGCAAAAGATAGACAACAAGAAATTGTTGTTAAAGGTGCTAATGAAACAAGATCATACCTTGCTTCAGGTACTTCAAGAATTATTGTAGAAATCGGTCAACCAGTTCAACGTGGTGAAGTATTAACTGAAGGTTCTATTGAACCTAAGAATTACTTATCTGTTGCTGGATTAAACGCGACTGAAAGCTACTTATTAAAAGAAGTACAAAAAGTTTACCGTATGCAAGGGGTAGAAATCGACGATAAACACGTTGAGGTTATGGTTCGACAAATGTTACGTAAAGTTAGAATTATCGAAGCAGGTGATACGAAGTTATTACCAGGTTCATTAGTTGATATTCATAACTTTACAGATGCAAATAGAGAAGCATTTAAACACCGTAAGCGCCCTGCAACAGCTAAACCAGTATTACTTGGTATTACTAAAGCATCACTTGAAACAGAAAGTTTCTTATCTGCAGCATCATTCCAAGAAACAACAAGAGTTCTTACAGATGCAGCAATTAAAGGTAAGCGTGATGACTTATTAGGTCTTAAAGAAAACGTAATTATTGGTAAGTTAATTCCAGCTGGTACTGGTATGAGACGTTATAGCGACGTAAAATACGAAAAAACAGCTAAACCAGTTGCAGAAGTTGAATCTCAAACTGAAGTAACGGAATAACAAGTATATAACAGAGGCTAAGGCTTTAGCCTCTTGTTATTTTTATGTAAATTATTTGATTTAATGTTGACGAATTCTCTTGTTCAATGTTAATATATTAAAGGTGATGCAAGCAGAACTTTGGAGGATAAATTATTGTCTAAGGAAAAAGTTGCACGCTTTAACAAACAACATTTTGTAGTTGGTCTTAAAGAAACGCTTAAAGCGTTAAAGAAAGATCAAGTTACATCTTTGATTATTGCTGAAGACGTTGAAGTATATTTAATGACTCGCGTGTTAAGCCAAATCAATCAGAAAAATATACCTGTATCTTTTTTCAAAAGCAAACATGCTTTGGGTAAACATGTAGGTATTAACGTCAATGCGACAATAGTAGCATTGATTAAATGAGAATTAGTAAGTGTTTTACTTACTAAATTTTATTTAACCTAAAAATGAACCACCTGGATGTGTGGGATTAAAAAGTGAAGAGAGGAGGACATATCACATGCCAACTATTAACCAATTAGTACGTAAACCAAGACAAAGCAAAATCAAAAAATCAGATTCTCCAGCTTTAAATAAAGGTTTCAACAGTAAAAAGAAAAAAATTACTGACTTAAACTCACCACAAAAACGTGGTGTATGTACTCGTGTAGGTACAATGACACCTAAAAAACCTAACTCAGCGTTACGTAAATATGCACGTGTGCGTTTATCAAACAACATCGAAATTAACGCATACATCCCTGGTATCGGACATAACTTACAAGAACACAGTGTTGTACTTGTACGTGGTGGACGTGTAAAAGACTTACCAGGTGTGCGTTACCATATTGTACGTGGAGCACTTGATACTTCAGGTGTTGACGGACGTAGACAAGGTCGTTCATTATACGGAACTAAGAAACCTAAAAACTAAGAATTTAGTTTTTAATTAAATCTTAAACTTAAAATATTTAATATAAGGAAGGGAGGATTTACATTATGCCTCGTAAAGGATCAGTACCTAAAAGAGACGTATTACCAGATCCAATTCATAACTCTAAGTTAGTAACAAAATTAATTAACAAAATTATGTTAGATGGTAAACGTGGAACAGCACAAAGAATTCTTTATTCAGCATTCGACCTAGTTGAACAACGCAGTGGTCGTGATGCATTAGAAGTATTCGAAGAAGCAATCAACAACATTATGCCAGTATTAGAAGTTAAAGCTCGTCGTGTAGGTGGTTCTAACTATCAAGTACCTGTAGAAGTTCGTCCAGAGCGTCGTACTACTTTAGGTTTACGTTGGTTAGTTAACTATGCACGTCTTCGTGGTGAAAAAACGATGGAAGATCGTTTAGCTAACGAAATTTTAGATGCAGCAAATAATACAGGTGGTGCCGTTAAGAAACGTGAGGACACTCACAAAATGGCTGAAGCAAACAAAGCATTTGCTCACTACCGTTGGTAAGATAAAAGCTTTTACCCTGAGTGTGTTCTATATTAATGAATTTTCATTAAGCGTTCATGCTTAGGGCATCGCCATATCTATCGTATTTATTCAGTAATATAAACTGGAAGGAGAAAAAATACATGGCTAGAGAATTTTCATTAGAAAAAACTCGTAATATCGGTATCATGGCTCACATTGATGCTGGTAAAACGACTACGACTGAACGTATTCTTTATTACACTGGCCGTATCCACAAAATTGGTGAAACACACGAAGGTGCTTCACAAATGGACTGGATGGAGCAAGAACAAGACCGTGGTATTACTATCACATCTGCTGCAACAACAGCAGCTTGGGAAGGTCATCGTGTAAACATTATCGATACACCTGGACACGTAGACTTCACTGTAGAAGTTGAACGTTCATTACGTGTACTTGACGGAGCAGTTACAGTACTTGATGCACAATCAGGTGTTGAACCTCAAACTGAAACAGTTTGGCGTCAGGCTACAACTTATGGTGTTCCACGTATCGTATTTGTAAACAAAATGGACAAATTAGGTGCTAACTTCGAATACTCTGTAAGTACATTACATGATCGTTTACAAGCTAACGCTGCTCCAATCCAATTACCAATTGGTGCGGAAGACGAATTCGAAGCAATCATTGACTTAGTTGAAATGAAATGTTTCAAATATACAAATGATTTAGGTACTGAAATTGAAGAAATTGAAATTCCTGAAGACCACTTAGATAGAGCTGAGGAAGCTCGTGCTAGCTTAATCGAAGCAGTTGCAGAAACTAGCGACGAATTAATGGAAAAATATCTTGGTGACGAAGAAATTTCAGTTTCTGAATTAAAAGAAGCTATCCGCCAAGCTACTACTAACGTAGAATTCTACCCAGTACTTTGTGGTACAGCTTTCAAAAACAAAGGTGTTCAATTAATGCTTGACGCTGTAATTGATTACTTACCTTCACCACTAGACGTTAAACCAATTATTGGTCACCGTGCTAGCAACCCTGAAGAAGAAGTAATCGCGAAAGCAGACGATTCAGCTGAATTCGCTGCATTAGCGTTCAAAGTTATGACTGACCCTTATGTTGGTAAATTAACATTCTTCCGTGTGTACTCAGGTACAATGACATCTGGTTCATACGTTAAGAACTCTACTAAAGGTAAACGTGAACGTGTAGGTCGTTTATTACAAATGCACGCTAACTCACGTCAAGAAATCGATACTGTATACTCTGGAGATATCGCTGCTGCGGTAGGTCTTAAAGATACAGGTACTGGTGATACTTTATGTGGTGAGAAAAATGACATTATCTTGGAATCAATGGAATTCCCAGAGCCAGTTATTCACTTATCAGTAGAGCCAAAATCTAAAGCTGACCAAGATAAAATGACTCAAGCTTTAGTTAAATTACAAGAAGAAGACCCAACATTCCATGCACACACTGACGAAGAAACTGGACAAGTTATCATCGGTGGTATGGGTGAGCTTCACTTAGACATCTTAGTAGACCGTATGAAGAAAGAATTCAACGTTGAATGTAACGTAGGTGCTCCAATGGTTTCATATCGTGAAACATTTAAATCATCTGCACAAGTTCAAGGTAAATTCTCTCGTCAATCTGGTGGTCGTGGTCAATACGGTGATGTTCACATTGAATTCACACCAAACGAAACAGGCGCAGGTTTCGAATTCGAAAACGCTATCGTTGGTGGTGTAGTTCCTCGTGAATACATTCCATCAGTAGAAGCTGGTCTTAAAGATGCTATGGAAAATGGTGTCTTAGCAGGTTATCCATTAATTGATGTTAAAGCTAAATTATATGATGGTTCATACCATGATGTCGATTCATCTGAAATGGCCTTCAAAATTGCTGCATCATTAGCACTTAAAGAAGCTGCTAAAAAATGTGATCCTGTAATCTTAGAACCAATGATGAAAGTAACTATTGAAATGCCTGAAGAGTACATGGGTGATATCATGGGTGACGTAACATCTCGTCGTGGACGTGTTGATGGTATGGAACCTCGTGGTAATGCACAAGTTGTTAATGCTTATGTACCACTTTCAGAAATGTTCGGTTATGCAACATCATTACGTTCAAACACTCAAGGTCGCGGTACTTACACTATGTACTTCGATCACTATGCTGAAGTTCCAAAATCAATCGCTGAAGATATTATCAAGAAAAATAAAGGTGAATAATATAACTTGTTTTGACTAGCTAGCCTAGGTTAAAATACAAGGTGAGCTTAAATGTAAGCTATCATCTTTATAGTTTGATTTTTTGGGGTGAATGCATTATAAAAGAATTGTAAAATTCTTTTTGCATCGCTATAAATAATTTCTCATGATGGTGAGAAACTATCATGAGAGATAAATTTAAATATTATTTTTAATTAGAATAGGAGAGATTTTATAATGGCAAAAGAAAAATTTGATCGTTCTAAAGAACATGCCAATATCGGTACTATCGGTCACGTTGACCATGGTAAAACAACATTAACAGCAGCAATCGCTACTGTATTAGCAAAAAATGGTGACTCAGTTGCACAATCATATGACATGATTGACAACGCTCCAGAAGAAAAAGAACGTGGTATCACAATCAATACTTCTCACATTGAGTACCAAACTGACAAACGTCACTACGCTCACGTTGACTGCCCAGGACACGCTGACTATGTTAAAAACATGATCACTGGTGCTGCTCAAATGGACGGCGGTATCTTAGTAGTATCTGCTGCTGACGGTCCAATGCCACAAACTCGTGAACACATTCTTTTATCACGTAACGTTGGTGTACCAGCATTAGTAGTATTCTTAAACAAAGTTGACATGGTTGACGATGAAGAATTATTAGAATTAGTAGAAATGGAAGTTCGTGACTTATTAAGCGAATATGACTTCCCAGGTGACGATGTACCTGTAATCGCTGGTTCAGCATTAAAAGCTTTAGAAGGCGATGCTCAATACGAAGAAAAAATCTTAGAATTAATGGAAGCTGTAGATACTTACATTCCAACTCCAGAACGTGATTCTGACAAACCATTCATGATGCCAGTTGAGGACGTATTCTCAATCACTGGTCGTGGTACTGTTGCTACAGGCCGTGTTGAACGTGGTCAAATCAAAGTTGGTGAAGAAGTTGAAATCATCGGTTTACATGACACATCTAAAACAACTGTTACAGGTGTTGAAATGTTCCGTAAATTATTAGACTACGCTGAAGCTGGTGACAACATTGGTGCATTATTACGTGGTGTTGCTCGTGAAGACGTACAACGTGGTCAAGTATTAGCTGCTCCTGGTTCAATTACACCACATACTGAATTCAAAGCAGAAGTATACGTATTATCAAAAGACGAAGGTGGACGTCACACTCCATTCTTCTCAAACTATCGTCCACAATTCTATTTCCGTACTACTGACGTAACTGGTGTTGTTCACTTACCAGAAGGTACTGAAATGGTAATGCCTGGTGATAACGTTGAAATGACAGTAGAATTAATCGCTCCAATCGCGATTGAAGACGGTACTCGTTTCTCAATCCGTGAAGGTGGACGTACTGTAGGATCAGGCGTTGTTACTGAAATCATTAAATAATTTCTAATTTCTTAGATTTTATATAAAAAGAAGATCCCTCAATCGAGGGGTCTTTTTTTAATGTGTAAATTTTGTAATGGCTATTCGATTTAGAAGAACAATAATTGATGAAAGACTGACTAATAAAACTTATAACTGATAATACTGTTTAAATAAAATTGTAGCGTCTTGAACATTGTAAAATGCTCCTCTCAAAGTTTTAATTTTTTCAATGTCTACTTTGAAGGGAGCATTTCATTAGTTTATGTCTCAGATTCATGTCTTTCAATTAATTTAAATGCTTAATTTGTTTTAAATACTTGC
This sequence comes from Staphylococcus sp. GDB20D11A, assembly GCF_016893255.1. Classification (NCBI taxonomy): domain Bacteria; kingdom Bacillati; phylum Bacillota; class Bacilli; order Caryophanales; family Staphylococcaceae; genus Staphylococcus; species Staphylococcus sp. GDB20D11A. The sequence goes on along the minus strand of NZ_JAFEPJ010000016.1, from coordinate 124,195 downwards.
TCTAATTCAATGATTTTTAAAAATACAGCTACAGCGTATTTTAATGATTTTTCATCAATATCAAATTTGGGATTATGGTGTGGCGCTGTAATACCTTTACTTTCATTACCACAACCAGTCAGAAAGAATGCACCTGGTCGTACTTTCAAATAATGTGAAAAATCTTCTCCAATCATCATTAAATCTGATTCATTAAAGCGTACATGTATGTCATTTGTTGCTTCTTTAATAACTTGATATGCTTTCTCGTTGTTATGGACAGGCAAATACCCTTTAATATAATTCAAATCATAGTTAATATCATTTGCTATTGCTAAACCTTGTAGTAGCTTATCCATTTTGTCCATTACATGATTCTGTATATCTGAATCGAAAGTTCTAACTGTACCTTTACAAAATGCTTGATCAGGTATAACGCTATCTGTGGTGCCTGCTTGAATCATTCCAAATGAAAGTACAGCTTGTTTAACTGGATCGATTGTACGTGAAATTATTTTTTGTGCGCTTAAAATGAACTCTGCCATGATCACTATTGGGTCAATGGTTTCATGAGGTTTGGCACCATGACCGCCACGACCTTTAATTGTGACACTGAATTCATCTGGAGAGGCCATGATTGCCCCAGCACGTGAATGAATAGTTCCAGTAGGATAACCACTCCATAAATGTGTACCGTAAATTCTATCTATATTTTCCAGACATCCAGCATCTATCATTTCTTGAGAACCACCTGGCATGATTTCTTCACCGTACTGGAATATTAATACAACATTACCTTCTAATAAATGTTTATGTTCATCTAAAATCTCTGCTACAGTAAGTAAAATTGCTGTATGACCATCATGCCCACACGCATGCATACATCCTGGATTTTTAGACTTATAAGGCACATCGTTTAATTCCTCGACAGGTAACGCATCAAAGTCAGCTCTTAATGCAATGGTAGGTCCTGTGCCCAAGCCTTTAAATGTGGCTTTGATACCATTGCGGCCGATAGGTGTTTCAATATCACAAGATAACTGGCTTAATTGGTTAACAATATAATCATGTGTTTGAAATTCTTCAAAAGATAACTCAGGATATTGGTGTAAATAACGTCTGAGTTGAATTGTTTTATTTTCTTTATTATTTGCTAGTTGGAACCAATCTAACACCCTTATCACTACTTTCTAAAATAATGTTTATAGTATAACATTTTATGAAATTATCGTACTAAATGATTGCTTTGAGATATTTTATCTATAAATGATAAGGCTTTCAAGTTATGTAGAATTACTGTATGATAAAGGTATTACCAAACAATACTTAAGGGGGATTATATACTGTGGTTCAATCATTACATGAGTTTTTAGAGGAAAATATATATTATCTAAAAGAAAATGGTTTGTATAATGAAATAGATACAATTGAAGGTGCAAACGGACCAGAAATCAAAATCAATGGGAAATCATACATTAACTTATCTTCAAATAATTATTTAGGACTAGCAACAAATGAAGATTTGAAATCAGCTGCAAAAGCAGCTATTGATACACATGGTGTAGGTGCAGGCGCTGTTCGTACAATCAATGGTACATTAGATTTACACGACGAATTAGAACAAACACTAGCAAAATTTAAAGGAACAGAAGCTGCAATAGCTTATCAATCAGGATTTAATTGTAATATGGCTGCTATTTCGGCTGTTATGAATAAAAATGATGCTATTTTATCAGATGAGCTTAATCATGCATCAATTATTGATGGATGTCGCTTATCAAAAGCTAAAATTATTCGAGTTAACCATTCAGACATGGATGATTTACGTGCGAAAGCAAAAGAAGCAGTTGAATCAGGTCAATACAATAAAGTGATGTATATCACTGATGGTGTTTTTAGTATGGATGGTGATGTGGCTAAATTACCTGAAATTGTAGAAATTGCAGAAGAATTTGGTTTATTAACTTATGTTGACGACGCTCATGGTTCAGGTGTTATGGGTAAAGGCGCTGGTACGGTTAAACATTTTGGTTTACAAGATAAAATCGATTTCCAAATAGGTACGCTTTCTAAAGCAATTGGTGTCGTTGGCGGTTATGTAGCAGGTACAAAAGAGTTAATAGATTGGTTAAAAGCACAATCACGACCATTCTTATTCTCTACATCATTAGCACCTGGGGATACTAAAGCAATAACTGAAGCAGTTAAAAAGTTAATGGCTTCAACTGAATTACATGATAAATTATGGGACAATGCACAATATTTAAAAAACGGATTGTCAAAATTAGGATATGATACAGGTGAGTCAGAAACTCCAATTACACCAGTAATTATTGGTGATGAAAAAACAACTCAAGAATTTAGTAAGCGTTTAAAAGATGAAGGTGTCTATGTGAAATCTATCGTTTTCCCAACAGTACCAAGAGGTACAGGACGTGTAAGAAATATGCCTACAGCTGCACATACAAAAGACATGTTAGATGAAGCAATTGCGGCTTATGAAAAAGTAGGAAAAGAAATGAAGTTGATTTAAAATTTATTTATTCCCACGGCAAATATTGTCGTGGGCTTTTTTTAAAATGTTTAGTTTATTAACAGTAAGTTCTTATAACAATGTTTAGTTGTATCAACCATTAAAGTTTGAATTTTAAAAGCATCTTGTAGAATTTAGTTGTATTTTTACAAAGAAATTCATTTTAATTATTTTTGATAATGAGCATTTTAATAGTAATACATGTTTATAGTGTGTAGTATATGTCTATACTAGTAGTAACTATATAGAGAAAGTAGGAATAAACTATGTCACAAGATGTAAATGAATTAAGTAAGCAACCAACGCCAGATAAAGCAGAAGATAACGCATTTTTCCCATCACCATATTCCCTTAGTCAATATACAGCACCTAAAACAGATTTTGATGGTGTTGAACACAAAGGTGCCTATAAAGATGGTAAATGGAAAGTATTGATGATTGCTGCTGAAGAGAGATATGTATTATTGGAAAATGGAAAAATGTTCTCTACGGGTAATCATCCTGTTGAAATGTTATTACCTTTACATCATTTAATGGAAGCAGGTTTTGACGTTGATGTTGCGACATTATCTGGTTATCCAGCTAAATTAGAATTATGGGCTATGCCAACTGAAGACGAGGCAGTTATAAGCACTTATAATAAATTGAAAGAAAAATTAAAACAGCCAAAAAAATTAGCAGATGTGATTAAAAATGAATTAGGACCTGATTCAGACTATTTATCTGTCTTTATCCCAGGTGGACATGCTGCAGTTGTTGGTATTTCTGAAAGCGAAGACGTTCAACAAACATTAGATTGGGCATTAGAAAATGACCGCTTTATAGTTACATTATGTCATGGACCAGCAGCACTACTTTCAGCAGGGCTTAACAGAGAAAAATCTCCATTAGAAGGATACTCTGTTTGTGTCTTCCCTGACTCATTAGATGAAGGTGCAAATATTGAAATAGGTTATTTACCTGGACGCTTGAAATGGTTAGTTGCTGATTTATTAACTAAACAAGGTTTAAAAGTAGTCAACGACGATATGACAGGAAGAACGTTAAAAGATCGTAAATTATTAACAGGTGACAGTCCTTTAGCTTCAAATGAGTTAGGAAAATTAGCAGTTAATGAAATGTTAAATGCAATACAAAATAAATAATTAAATATTAATTAGAGGAGCCTCATATGTAAATGTATGAGGGCTCTTTTTTTGGCAAAATTTAAGTGATACTTGTAAAATAGAACCTATTATGAGTATGATTTAAGAAAACGCTTGCATAACTAATAACTGCAACTAGCGATATGGAGGAAACATGATGTCTTATAGCATTGGAATTGATTATGGAACTGCTTCAGGCCGTGTGTTTTTAATTAATACGACTAACGGTCAAGTAGTATCAAAATTTGTGAAACCATATACACATGGTGTCATTGAGAGTGAATTAAATGGTTTAAAAATACCACATACATATGCACTTCAAAATAGTAATGATTATTTAGAAATTATGGAAGAAGGAATTTCATATATAGTACGTGAATCAAAAGTAGATCCAGTCAATATAGTAGGTATTGGTATAGACTTTACTTCATCTACTATTATTTTTACTGACGAAAACCTTAACCCGGTACATAATTTAAAACAATTTAAAAACAATCCACATGCGTATGTGAAACTTTGGAAACATCATGGTGCATATAAAGAGGCAGAGAAATTATATCAAACTGCTATTGAAAATAATAATAAGTGGTTAGGCCATTATGGATATAATGTTAGTAGTGAATGGATGATTCCCAAAATAATGGAAGTCATGAATCGAGCACCAGAAATTATGGAAAAAACGGCTTATATTATGGAAGCGGGCGATTGGATTGTAAATAAATTAACTAATAAAAATGTACGCTCGAATTGTGGATTAGGTTTCAAAGCATTTTGGGAAGAAGAAACAGGGTTTCATTATGATTTATTTGATAAAATAGACCCCAAATTATCAAAAGTAATTCAAGATAAAGTATCTGCACCGGTTGTTAATATTGGTGAAGCAGTAGGGAAACTGGATCATAAAATGGCACAGAAATTAGGATTATCAAAAGAGACTATGGTAAGTCCTTTTATTATTGATGCCCATGCTAGTTTATTAGGTATTGGATCTGAAAAAGATAAAGAAATGACTATGGTGATGGGAACAAGCACATGCCATCTTATGTTAAATGAAAAGCAACATCAAGTGCCAGGTATATCAGGTTCTGTAAAAGGAGCAATTATTCCAGAATTATTTGCTTATGAAGCGGGGCAATCAGCAGTAGGTGATTTGTTTGATTATGTCGCTAAGCAAGCACCAAAGTCATATGTAGATGAAGCAGCAAATAGAAATATGACTGTATTTGAATTAATGAATGAAAAGATAAAACATCAAATGCCAGGTGAAAGTGGGCTCATTGCTCTTGATTGGCATAATGGAAATCGAAGTGTATTAAGTGATAGCAATTTAACAGGTTGTATCTTTGGATTAACTTTACAAACTAAGCATGAGGATATTTATAGAGCATATTTAGAAGCTACAGCATTTGGTACTAAGATGATTATGCAACAGTATCAAGATTGGCATATGGAAGTAGAAAAAGTATTTGCATGTGGCGGTATACCTAAAAAGAATGCTGTTATGATGGATATCTATGCGAATGTACTGAATAAAAAACTAATTGTTATGGATAGTGAGTATGCACCAGCAATAGGCGCAGCAATATTAGGTGCAGTCAGTGGTGGCGCACATAATTCAATTAATGATGCAGTTGATGCTATGAAAGAGCCAATTTTATACGAAATTAATCCAGAAGCGGAAAAAGTACAAAGATATGAAACATTATTTAAAGCTTATAAGGCTTTACATGATATCCATGGATATAAAAAAGCTAATATAATGAAAGATATCCAGAGTTTAAGAGTTGAGGGATAAAAAATTTAATTTGACAGTAATTAGTAATATTCAACGCTATAAATTACTAAAATTAATTAATACAGCTAGAATTTTCATTTACAGAAATATCAGCAACATGTACATGTCATATATACAAGAAAGCGCTTTTATATTATAATTATTATGAAAATGAATATTATGTCCACTTGTGATGGACTATGGTTATATAGAAGAGACAAAGGAGATATTTCTATGAAAAAAATTATGATTACTGGTGCATTAGGACAAATTGGTACAGAATTAGTTGTTAAGTGCAGAGAGATTTATGGGACAGATAATGTTCTTGCTACAGATATTAGGGAACCTGAAGCAGACTCACCTGTACAAAATGGACCATTTGAAATCTTAGACGTAACAGATCGTGACCGCATGTTTGAGTTAGTTAGGGACTTTGAAGCGGATAGTCTAATGCATATGGCAGCATTATTATCAGCAACTGCTGAGAAAAATCCAATTCTTGCTTGGGATTTAAATATGGGTGGATTAATGAATGCATTAGAAGCTGCAAGAACTTATAATTTGCACTTTTTCACACCAAGTTCAATTGGTGCATTTGGAGACTCAACTCCTAAAGTTAATACGCCACAAGTAACGATTCAGCAACCTACGACAATGTATGGTGTAAATAAAGTATCTGGAGAATTATTATGTCAATACTATTTCAAACGTTTTGGTGTAGATACAAGAAGTGTTAGATTCCCAGGTTTAATCTCGCATGTTAAAGAGCCAGGTGGCGGTACTACAGACTATGCTGTTGAAATATACTTCAAAGCAGTAAGAGAAGGTCATTATACAAGCTTCATAGATAAAGGCACGTATATGGATATGATGTATATGGATGATGCAATTGAAGCAATTATTAAACTTATGGAAGCAGACGACGCTAAATTAGAAACTAGAAACGGTTATAATTTGAGCGCAATGAGTTTTGATCCAGAGATGGTAAAAGAAGCAATTCAAGAATACTATCCGAATTTTACATTAGATTATGATGTTGATCCTATTAGACAAGGTATCGCTAATAGTTGGCCGGATTCTATTGATACAAGCTGTTCACGTGGCGAATGGGGATTTGATCCTAAATATGATTTAGCGAGCATGACTAAATTAATGTTAGAAGCTATTGAACAAAAAGATACTGTTAAAAATAATAACTAATCATTTCCATTCACTTTAATACACGGAATGATATTTTAAATTACTCTTTATTTTAATAAACTAGTGCATGAATTCTAATATTATTCATTATACATATTGAATTTGCGAGCTTAGTTCATTTTAAAGTAAAGAGTTTTTTGTATGTAAAGTATATTAGTAAAACACAGATTACTTGTCTCTGTGAAATTAATACGTTTATACTAAAAGATATAGTCTTTCTAGAAAATCTGTTAATTAATTTTGAATTTTTAGAAAATTTATTGAACAGCAAAATATGGATTGTTATAATTTAAGTTAAACAAATTCTTATACAATATTATTAGGAGGCAATCACCATGTCACAAGCAGTTAAAGTTGAACGACGAGAAACATTAAAACAAAAACCAAATACATCTCAACTAGGTTTTGGTAAATATTTTACTGATTATATGTTGAGTTATGATTATGATGCAGATAAAGGATGGCATGATTTGAAGATAGTACCTTATGGTCCTATTGAAATTTCACCTGCTGCACAAGGTGTTCATTATGGTCAATCGGTATTCGAAGGATTAAAAGCATATAAAAGAGATGGGGAAGTTGCACTTTTCCGTCCTGAAGAAAATTTTAAGCGTCTTAATAACTCGTTAGCACGATTAGAAATGCCTCAAGTAGACGAAGCAGAATTGTTAGAGGGGCTAAAACAATTAGTTGATTTAGAAAGAGATTGGATTCCTGAAGGGGAAGGTCAATCATTATATATTCGTCCATTTGTTTTTGCAACAGAAGGGGCACTTGGCGTTGGTGCATCACATCAGTATAAATTATTAATTATTTTATCTCCTTCAGGTGCATATTATGGTGGTGAAACTTTAAAACCAACTAAAATCTATGTAGAAGATGAATATGTGCGTGCTGTTCGTGGCGGTGTAGGCTTTGCGAAAGTTGCAGGTAACTATGCGGCAAGTTTATTAGCACAAACTAATGCAAATAAATTAGGTTATGACCAAGTATTATGGCTTGATGGTGTTGAACAGAAATATATCGAAGAAGTTGGTAGCATGAACATTTTCTTCGTTGAAAATGGCAAAGTAATTACACCAGAGTTGAATGGCAGTATTTTACCTGGTATTACACGTAAATCTATTATCGAATTAGCTAAAAACTTAGGATATGAAGTCGAAGAGCGCCGCGTTTCAATCGATGAATTATTCGAATCATATGATAAAGGTGAGTTAACAGAAGTATTTGGTAGTGGTACTGCAGCAGTTATTTCACCTGTGGGTACATTGAGATACGAAGATCGTGAAATCGTTATTAATAATAATGAGACTGGTGAAATTACTCAAAAATTATACGACGTCTATACTGGTATTCAAAATGGTACTTTAGAAGATAAAAATGGTTGGAGAGTCGTTGTACCAAAATATTAATAAAAATTGAATATGATCATGAAAACAATATGTAAAAGTTAATCATGACTAAAATCCCTTTCAATGAAGCGAAGCATGGTAATAAATTAAGTTTACAATGTTTATTGTTAAGTATTGAAAGGGATTTCACTTATTATATTTAATTCAATATTTAAAAAGAACAATACTACGAGTTCATTTTCAGGGAAATAACGAACATCATAGAATCAGCATAATACGAAATAAATAAATAGGAGTATTGATATTAATGGAATGGATATTATTTGATAAAGATGGTACGTTAATTGAATTTGATAGAAGTTGGGAAAAAATAGGGGTACGATTTGTACAATCATTGCTTGAGACTTTCCCAGTACATAATAAAGAAGCTGCTTTAAGACAACTCGGTGTCATTAAAGAATCTATTGATCCAAAATCAGTGATGGGTTCAGGATCTTTACAACAAATTATTCAGGCATTTAATGATGTGACGGGACAAGATACAACCGACTGGTCCAAGTCAACAAGTCAAAAGTTGGTAGATGAACGTATTCCTGAAATTAATTGGGTAGAAGGTGTTAAAGAAGCACTTATCGATTTGAAAGCAAAAGGCTATCAACTAGGTATTGTTACGAGTGATACTAAAAAAGGTGTAGAACAATTTTTAGCACATACCAATGCTACCTCGTTGTTCGATTTGATCATTTCTACCGAAGCGGATGCCTATGAGAAGCCAAATCCTAAAGTATTATCGCCTTTATTTGAGCAATATAATGTAGATCCTCAGAAAGTAGCTATAGTAGGAGACACTGCTAATGATATGAAGACTGCAAGTAATGCAAATTTAGGTATGGCAATAGGCGTATTAACAGGTATTGCAACAAAAGAAGAATTACATGAAGCTGATATTATTTTAAATAGTGCGGCAGATATTTTAGAAGCTTTAAATTAAAAAGAAAGACATAGTGTATATGTGAATTAATGTATTCGATAGAATTGATAAAATAATCGATGATTTCTATGGAAGTTACATTGAATTAAAGCACATACACTATGTCTTTAGTCTTTTATCGTGTATCTACTTGTCGATACGTTTTTATAATATGAGCGATTTTATCAATCATAGGATTTAAAGAATCAGGATCTTTGTGTATATCATATTCATTAATGTTGATACGTACAACTGGACATGCATTAAAGCTGTTAATCCAATCGTCATAACGTTTAAATAACTTTTTCCAATATTCAGGATCAGTATTTATTTCCATTTCGCGACCACGTTCAATAATACGATCAATGACCTCATCATAGTTACATTCTAAATAAATCATTACATCAGGTTTAGGAAAATAAGGTGTCATGACCATGGCATTAAATAAGTCTGAATATGTTTTGAAATCCTCTTTACTCATTGTGCCTTCTTCTTCATGCATTTTTGCAAAAATATCAACATCTTCATAAATTGATCGATCTTGGACAAAGCCACCACCATATTCAAACATACGCTTTTGTTCTTTAAAACGTTCAGCTAAGAAGTAAATTTGTAAATGGAAACTCCATCGTTCAAAATCGCTGTAAAATTTATCTAAATATGGATTATGTTCGACATTTTCAAAAGACGTTTTAAAGTTTAATTTATCTGCAAGTGCTTGCGTTAGTGTTGATTTCCCAACACCAACTGTACCTGCAATGGTTATAATGGCATTTTGTGGAATACCGTAATTATTCATTGGTAATATCTCCTATCATAGGTAATATAATATGTAATATATCTTCGTAATCTTGTTCATTTTTTAGAAAATCAATAGAAGTTGTATCGATTAAAACTACATTTGAACCATTACTTTGTAAGGACTCATAATACTCACGATAATCTTTTTTTAACTTTAATAGATATTCATCTTCTATTTGATGTTCAAAACTACGGTTACGTTTAGCAATTCTAGATTTTAACACATCGAGGTCTGCATCTAAAAAGATAATCATATTCGGCATAATCATATCTTCAGTTAAAATATCATAAATTTTACTGAATTTCTGAAATTCAACAGAACTCAAAGTATTTTTAGCAAATATCTTATTTTTATGTATATGATAATCACTAACTACACCTTGATTTAGTTGTGTTACATCTTGAAATTGCTTATATCTATTGCATAAAAAGAACATTTCAGTTTGAAAACTCCATTTAGAGATATCTTCGTAAAAGTCTGATAAAAATGGATTTTCTGTGATGATTTCTTTTTCTTCATAAAAATCTAAAGTTTGACTTAATTTGTGTGCAAGTGAAGATTTACCTACGCCAATAGGACCTTCAATTGCTATAAAAGGTTTGTTCATATTCACATCTCCAAATGTTAAAATAGACATTGAGTATTGTACCATAAGTGAGGTATCTGGACATAAATGACAAATGATATATATTTTATGACATTAGCGATTGAAGAAGCTAAAAAAGCAGCTCAACTTGGCGAAGTACCTATAGGTGCTATCATCACTAAAGATGATGAAGTTATCGCTAGAGCACATAATTTAAGAGAAACACTACAACAACCAACGGCGCATGCTGAACATATTGCAATTGAACGTGCAGCCAAAGTGTTAGGTAGTTGGCGTTTAGAAGGTTGCACATTATATGTAACCTTAGAACCATGTGTCATGTGCGCAGGAACAATTGTAATGAGTCGCATTCCAAGAGTCGTCTATGGCGCAGATGATCCTAAAGGTGGTTGTAGTGGCAGTTTAATGAATTTATTGCAACAATCTAATTTTAATCATCGTGCAATTGTTGATAAAGGTGTACTTAAAGAAGCATGTAGCACATTATTAACAACATTTTTTAAAAACTTAAGAGCCAATAAGAAATCCACCAATTAGACGATAGTACATACTAATTAAAATTTGTTAGAATTACATTATATGATAAATTAATGACAATATAAATGTTAATAGAAAAGTATGTGCGCTGAGTATATATTCTTATTTAAGAACAAGATTTTAAATTTACGAAACGAGGTAACATAATGATAAAACTAATAGCCACTGATATGGATGGCACACTACTTAATGCAGCACATGAAATTTCTCAACCTAATATTGATGCGATTAAATACGCTCAAGAACAAGGGATAACGGTTGTTATCGCGACAGGTCGAGCATTTTATGAAGCACAAGCACCAGTTGCTGACACAGATTTAACAGTACCATATATTTGTTTGAATGGTGCTGAAGTACGTGATGAAACTTTCAATGTAATGAGCACTTCACACCTTAATAAATCGTTAGTACACAAAATTACAAATGTTTTAAAAGATGCAGGTATTTATTATCAAGTATACACGAGTCGTGCGATTTATACTGAAGATCCACAAAGAGATTTAGACATTTACATAGATATTGCTGAGCGTGCAGGTCAACACGCAAACGTTGAGCGTATTAAAAATGGTATTCAAAGACGCATAGATAATGGTACGTTGAAAGTTGTTGATAATTATGATGCTATTGAAAACATACCTGGTGAATTAATTATGAAAATATTAGCATTTGATGGAAATTTAGAAAAAATTGACAAAGCTAGTAAAATTTTAGCTGAATCTCCGAATTTAGCTATATCATCATCTTCGAGAGGAAATATAGAAATAACGCATTCAGATGCACAAAAAGGTATTGCGCTAGAAACAATTGCCGAAAGATTAGAGATTGAAATGAAAGATGTCATGGCTATAGGTGACAATTTAAATGACTTATCAATGTTAGAGAAAGTTGGCTATCCAGTTGCGATGGAAAATGGTGCTGAAGAAGTTAAAAAAATAGCAAAATATGTCACAGATACGAATGAAAATAGTGGTGTTGGAAAAGCTATTATGAAATTATTACGTGAACAACAAGTTTAATAAAAAAGAGGGGTCAAATATGAAAGGATTAATTATTATTGGCAGTGCACAAGTGAATTCACATACAAGTGCACTAGCAAGATACTTAACTGAGCATTTTAAAACACATGATATTGAAGCGGAAATATTCGATTTAGCAGAAAAACCGTTAAATCAATTAGATTTTTCAGGAACAACACCGTCTATTGATGAAATCAAACAAAATATGAAAGATTTAAAAGAGAAAGCAATGGCGGCGGACTTTTTAATATTAGGAACGCCAAACTATCATGGTTCATATTCTGGAATATTGAAAAATGCATTAGATCATCTAAATATGGATTATTTTAAAATGAAACCTGTAGGCTTAATAGGAAATAGTGGTGGTATTGTTAGTTCAGAGCCATTGTCACATTTAAGAGTAATCGTCAGAAGTTTACTAGGCATTGCTGTACCAACTCAAATAGCAACACATGATTCTGATTTTGCTAAAAATGAAGATGGTTCATATTACTTAAATGATAGTGAATTCCAGTTACGAGCAAGATTATTCGTCGATCAAATTGTATCATTTGCGCATAATAGTCCATATGAACATTTAAAATAAATTAAAAAATATGTAAATATACATTAAAAATAGGTATGTAGCTTAAGGTGTTTCATTGAGAATGCTTTTAAGTCACATGCCTATTTTTTTGTTCTAATGCACCAATAGTAAGCCTTTGAGTTTACTGTTGTGAGCAATGTTATTAATTAAAATAAGATGTAATAGCGAAATGAAAACAAGCTTAGATTAAAAGTAAGGTTTAAAAATATAGATAAATAATTTAAAGCAATTGAAGAAAAAAAGTATTAAAAATTGCAATTCTTAAACTGAAATTCATATTAATATTTACTGCAAATAACATTGTAAAATAAAGAAAAATAATTAAAGTATTGCACTTTATTGAAATTTATATTACGATAGTAATGCAGAAATTTATATATGCAAAATATTATATTTATCAAATTTTGATATTTTAAAGGAGTATTATTAAATGAATAATAAAAAGACAGCAACAAATAGAAAAGGCATGATACCAAATCGATTAAACAAATTTTCGATAAGAAAGTATTCTGTAGGTACTGCTTCAATTTTAGTGGGGACAACATTGATTTTTGGGTTAAGTGGTCATGAAGCTAAAGCGGCAGAACATACGAATGGAGAATTAAATCAATCAAAAAATGAAGCGACAGCTCCAAGTGAGAATAAAACAACTGAAAAAGTTGATAGTCGTCAACAAAATAATGTTGAACAAAGTACAACGTCAAACCAACCAAAAGTAAATGAGTCTGATAATACTTCAGTTAAAGAAACTACTGAAGAACCTCAAAATACAACTTCTACACAACCAACTAAACAAAATAACGATGCGACGGCAAATAAAGATAATTTAGCGGCTCAAAATATTTCAACGCAGGCTAATGATGTTTCAGCTACTCCTAAAACAACGACTATTAAACCAAGAACATTAAACCGTATGGCTGTGAACACAGTAGCAGCACCACAACAAGGTACAAATGTTAATGATAAAGTTCATTTTTCAAATATTGATATTGCTATTGATAAAGGACATGTAAATTCAACAACTGGCAAAACTGAATTTTGGGCAACTTCTAGTGATGTTTTAAAATTAAAAGCGAATTACAAAATCGATGATTCTGTTAAAGAGGGCGATACATTTACCTTTAAATATGGACAGTATTTCCGTCCGGGTTCTGTAAGATTACCTTCACAAACTCAAAATTTATATAATGCCCAAGGTAATATTATTGCAAAAGGTATTTATGATAGTACAACAAACACAACAACATATACTTTTACGAACTATGTGGATCAATATACAAATGTTAGTGGTAGCTTTGAACAAGTTGCATTTGCGAAACGTGAAAATGCAACAACTGATAAAACTGCTTATAAAATGGAAGTAACTTTAGGTAATGATACATATAGCGAAGAAGTCATTGTCGATTATGGTAATAAAAAAGCACAACCGCTTATTTCAAGTACAAACTATATCAATAATGAAGATTTATCGCGTAATATGACTGCATATGTAAATCAACCTAAAAATACATATACTAAACAAACGTTTGTTACTAATTTAACTGGATATAAATTTAATCCAAATGCAAAAAACTTCAAAATTTACGAAGTGACTGATCAAAATCAATTTGTGGATAGTTTCACCCCAGATACTTCAAAACTTAAAGATGTTACTGGTCAATTCGATGTTATTTATAGTAATGATAATAAAACAGCTACAGTCGATTTAATGAAAGGCCAAACAAGCAGTAATAAACAATACATCATTCAACAAGTTGCTTATCCAGATAATAGTTCAACAGATAATGGGAAAATTGATTATACTTTAGACACTGACAAAACTAAATATAGTTGGTCTAATAGTTATTCAAATGTGAATGGCTCATCAACTGCTAATGGCGACCAAAAGAAATATAATCTAGGTGACTATGTATGGGAAGATACAAATAAAGATGGTAAACAAGATGCCAATGAAAAAGGGATTAAAGGTGTTTATGTCATTCTTAAAGATAGTAACGGTAAAGAATTAGATCGTACTACTACTGATGAAAATGGTAAATATCAGTTCACAGGTTTGGGAAATGGGACTTACAGTGTAGAATTTTCAACGCCAGCAGGTTACACACCAACCACTGCAAATGCAGGAACTGATGATGCTGTTGATTCAGATGGACTAACTACAACAGGTGTCATTAAAGACGCTGACAACATGACATTAGACAGTGGTTTCTATAAAACACCAAAATATAGTTTAGGTGATTATGTTTGGTACGACAGTAATAAAGACGGCAAACAAGATTCAACTGAAAAAGGTATCAAAGATGTTAAAGTTACTTTATTAAATGAAAAAGGCGAAGTAATTGGAACAACTAAAACAGATGAAAATGGTAAATATCGTTTCGATAATTTAGATAGCGGTAAATATAAAGTTATTTTTGAAAAGCCTGCTGGCTTAACACAAACAGGTACAAATACAACTAAAGATGATAAAGATGCAGATGGTGGCGAAGTTGACGTAACAATTACGGATCATGATGATTTCACACTTGATAACGGATACTTCGAAGAAGAAACATCAGACAGCGACTCAGATTCAGACTCAGATAGCGACTCAGACTCAGATTCAGACAGCGATTCAGATTCAGATAGTGAATTAGACTCAGACAGTGACTCAGATTCAGACAGCGACTCAGATTCAGACAGCGACTCAGATTCAGATAGCGACTCAGATTCAGACAGTGATTCAGATTCAGACAGTGACTCAGATTCAGACAGCGATTCAGACTCAGATAGCGATTCAGATTCAGATAGTGACTCAGACTCAGATAGCGATTCAGATTCAGACAGTGACTCAGACTCAGATAGTGATTCAGACTCAGATAATGACTCAGATTCAGATAGCGACTCAGACTCGGATAGTGATTCAGACTCAGATAGTGACTCAGACTCAGACAGTGACTCAGACTCAGATGCAGGTAAGCATACACCGGCTAAACCAATGAGTGCAGTTAAAGACCATCACAATAAAGCGAAAGCATTACCGGAAACAGGTAGTGAAAATAACGGTTCAAATAATGCAACGTTATTTGGCGGATTATTCGCAGCATTAGGATCATTATTGTTATTCGGTCGTCGTAAAAAACAAAATAAATAATATTATTTCATCCAGGTCCGTGAGGCCTGGTTTTTTATTTATATGGAATACATAAATCGAAAATTGTAAGTAGCATATGCAATTTAATTTGACGTAAAAATGTAAGTGTCTATGAATTAAAAAAACTCATATATTCATTTCAATATTGGATAATAATATTTTTGTGATAATCAAATAAAAATTGCAAAACTCATAAAAAATCTTATTTAAATACAAAACCTAAATAACTTTTTGCGATAAAGAAAAATAATTAAAGTATTGTGCTTTATCTAAATCTGTAATACTATATTAATATACATTTTTGTATTTAAAACAATTGTATTATTTAAAAATTTGATGGATTAGGAGCAATAAAATGCTAAACAGAGAAAACAAAACGGCAATGACAAGAAAAGGCATGGTATCAAATCGATTAAACAAATTCTCGATTAGGAAGTACACAGTGGGAACAGCATCAATTTTAGTAGGTACAACTTTGATTTTTGGTCTAGGGAGCCAAGAAGCTAAAGCTGCAGAAGTAACCAACAAGGAAATGAAGGAAGATGCAACATCAGTAAATAATGATCAAGTGTCTAAAAAAGTTGATACAGAGCAACTAAATAATGACGGTAATACTAGTAAAGTTGATACAGAGCAACTAAAAGATGAGAATATTAATAAAGTTGCTAATCAAAAAGAAGTAACTAGAGTAGAAAATAGTGTCGCTTCAGAAAAAAATAATAACTCTAAGCCATCTGAAAACGGAAAATTACAAACGTCTGATGTTAAAAAAACTGAAGATAATAATGCAACTTCAGATGATCAAGTTACTACTACAGTTAATTCACAGCAATTAAATACTGATAACACAACTTCAATGTCGTCAGCACCAATTAATGTACGTAAAGATGACTTAAAATTTAATAATGAAGAAGTAAGAAATGTAGGAGAAAAAAGCGATAATACTGACAATGCAAATAGTTCAGAATTAATAAAGCCAAAAACTACAGAACCTAAACGTTTGAATACAAGAATGCGTATAGCAGCAATACAACCAAACTCAACAGATTCTAAAAATGTTAATGATTTAATCACATCAAATACAACATTAACTGTCGTTGATGCAGATAATAGCAAAACGATTGTACCAGCCCAAGATTATTTATCATTAAAATCACAAATTACAGTTGATGACAAAGTTAAATCAGGTGATTATTTTACAATTAAATACTCAGATACAGTACAAGTATATGGATTGAATCCGGAAGATATTAAAAATATTGGTGATATTAAAGATCCAAATAATGGTGAAACAATTGCGACTGCAAAACATGATACTGCAAATAATTTAATTACATATACATTTACAGATTATGTCGATAGATTTAATTCTGTACAAATGGGAATTAATTACTCAATTTATATGGATGCAGATACAATTCCTGTAGACAAGAAAGATGTTCCTTTTAGTGTAACTATTGGGAATCAAACTACAACAACTACAGCAGATATTACTTATCCGGCTTATAAAGAAGCTGATAATAATTCAATAGGGTCAGCTTTTACAGAAACAGTTTCTCATGTAGGAAATGCTGAAGATCCTGGTTATTATAACCAAGTAGTTTATGTGAATCCTATGGATAAAGATTTAAAAGGGGCTAATTTAAAAGTTGAAGCGTATCATCCGAAATATCCCGCTAATATTGGTCAAATTAATCAAAACGTTACTAATATAAAAATATATCGTGTTCCTGAAGGATATACATTGAATAAGGGATACGACGTAAATGCTAATGATTTAGTAGACGTAACCGATGAATTTAAAAATAAAATGGCCTATGGAACAAATCAAAGTGTTAATATCGATTTTGGTGATATTACATCAGCGTATGTTGTAATGGTTAATACAAAATTCCAATATACAAATAGCGAAAGTCCAACTCTTGTTCAAATGGCTACTTTATCTTCTACAGGTAATAAAACAGTTTCTACTGGCAATGCTTTAGGATTCACTAACAATCAAAGTGGCGGAGCTGGTCAAGAAGTATATAAAATTGGTAACTACGTATGGGAAGATACAAATAAAAACGGTGTTCAAGAATTAGGAGAAAAAGGCGTTGGCAATGTAACTGTAACTGTATTTGATAATAATACAAATACAAAAGTAGGAGAAGCAGTTACTAAAGAAGATGGGTCATATTTGATTCCAAACTTACCTAATGGAGATTATCGTGTAGAGTTTTCAAACTTACCACAAGGTTATGAAGTAACCCCTTCAAAACAAGGTAATAACGAAGAATTAGATTCAAACGGTGTATCATCAGTTATTACAGTTAATGGCAAAGATAATTTATCTGCTGACTTAGGTATTTACAAACCTAAATACAATCTAGGCGACTATGTATGGGAAGATATAAATAAAAATGGTATCCAAGATCAAGATGAAAAAGGTATATCTGGCGTAACGGTAACATTAAAAGATGAAAACGGTAACGTGTTAAAAACAGTTACAACAGATGCTGATGGCAAATATAAATTTACTGATTTAGATAATGGTAATTATAAAGTTGAATTTACTACACCAGAAGGTTATACACCGACTTCTACAAATACAGGTGGAAATGATACTGTTGACTCTAATGGTTTAACAACAACAGGTGTTATTAATGGTGCTGATAACATGACATTAGATAGTGGATTCTACAAAACACCAAAATATAATTTAGGTAATTATGTATGGGAAGATACAAATAAAGATGGTAAGCAGGATTCATCTGAAAAAGGTATTTCAGGCGTAACAGTTACATTGAAAAATGAAAACGGTGAAGTTTTACAAACAACTAAAACAGATAAAGATGGAAAATATCAATTTACTGGATTAGAAAATGGAACTTATAAAGTTGAATTTGAAACACCATCAGGTTACACACCAACACAAGTAGGTTCAGGAACTGATGAAGGCATAGATTCAAATGGTACATCAACAACTGGTGTCATTAAAGATAAAGATAACGATACTATTGACTCTGGTTTCTACAAACCGACTTACAACTTAGGTGACTATGTATGGGAAGATACAAATAAAAACGGTGTTCAAGATAAAGATGAAAAGGGCATTTCAGGTGTAACAGTTACGTTAAAAGATGAAAACGACAAAGTTTTAAAAACAGTAACAACAGATGAAAATGGTAAATATCAATTCACTGATTTAAACAATGGAACTTATAAAGTTGAATTCGAGACACCATCAGGTTACACACCAACTTCAGTAACTACTGGAAATGATACTGAAAAAGACTCTAATGGTTTAACAACAACAGGTGTCATTAAAGATGCAGATAATATGACATTAGACAGTGGTTTCTATAAAACACCAAAATATAGTTTAGGTGATTATGTTTGGTACGATAGTAATAAAGATGGTAAACAAGACTCAACTGAAAAAGGTATCAAAGATGTTAAAGTTACTTTATTAAATGAAAAAGGCGAAGTAATTGGAACAACTAAAACAGATGAAAATGGTAAATATCGTTTCGATAATTTAGATAGCGGTAAGTATAAAGTTATTTTTGAAAATCCTGCTGGCTTAACACAAACAGGTACAAATACAACTGAAGATGATAAAGATGCAGATGGTGGCGAAGTTGATGTAACAATTACGGATCATGATGATTTCACACTTGATAACGGATACTTCGAAGAAGAAACATCAGACAGCGACTCAGATTCAGACAGCGATTCAGACTCAGATAGCGACTCAGACTCAGATAGCGACTCAGATTCAGACAGCGATTCAGACTCAGATAGCGATTCAGATTCAGATAGTGACTCAGACTCAGACAGTGATTCAGATTCAGATAGCGATTCAGATTCAGACAGTGACTCAGATAGCGACTCAGACTCAGATAGCGACTCAGATTCAGACAGTGATTCAGATTCAGACAGTGACTCAGATTCAGACAGTGACTCAGACTCAGATAGCGACTCAGACTCAGACAGCGATTCAGACTCAGATAGCGACTCAGACTCAGATGCAGGTACACACACACCTGTTAAACCAATGAGTACTACTAAAGACCATCACAATAAAGCAAAAGCATTACCAGAAACAGGTAGTGAAAATAACGGCTCAAATAACGCAACATTATTTGGCGGATTATTCGCAGCATTAGGATCATTATTGTTATTCGGTCGTCGTAAAAAACAAAATAAATAATACAGCTTATACCAGGTCCGTGAGGCCTGGTTTTTTATTTCAAAATTTATGAAATGTATCTTATGTTTGAGGTTAAATAGTGCAATTTTTTAAAAAATACAACATAAATCAACATAAATTTAATTCATCTTTACATTAAAAGTACAAACGAATAAGAAAAGCAATTAAACACAGTATCAAACCATTTAAAACAATTGATATAAAAAACGAACGAATAATTAAACATTACTAGAATTAATTTATTCAAACCAAAGTGTAAAATAACAGTCTTAAATAAATTTATTTAAAGTATTGTGCTTTATCTAAAAATGTATTACGATGGGAATACAAATTTTTATATGTAAAAATATTAATTTTTTGCAAATATTGATATTTTAAAGGAGATTTATATGATTAACAGGGATAATAAAAAGGCAATAACAAAAAAGGGTATGATTTCAAATCGCTTAAACAAATTTTCGATTAGAAAGTATACTGTAGGAACTGCATCGATTTTAGTAGGTACGACATTGATTTTTGGTCTAGGGAACCAAGAAGCTAAAGCTGCTGAAAACACTAGTACAGAAAATGCAAAACAAGATGATGCAACGACTAGTGATAATAAAGAAGTAGTGTCAGAAACTGAAAATAATTCGACAACAGAAAATAATTCAACAAATCCAATTAAGAAAGAAAGAAATACTGATTCACAACCAGAAGCTAAAGAAGAATCAACTACATCAAGTACTCAACAACAGCAAAATAACGTTACAGCTACAACTGAAACTAAGCCTCAAAACATTGAAAAAGAAAATGTTAAACCTTCAACTGATAAAACTGCGACAGAAGATACATCTGTTATTTTAGAAGAGAAGAAAGCACCAAATAATACAAATAACGATGTAACTACAAAATCATCTACAAGTGAAATTCAAACAAAACCAACTACACCTCAAGAATCTACAAATATTGAAAATTCACAACCGCAACCAACGCCTTCAAAAGTAGACAATCAAGTTACAGATGCAACTAATCCAAAAGAACCAGTAAATGTGTCAAAAGAAGAACTTAAAAATAATCCTGAGAAATTAAAAGAATTAGTTAGAAATGATAGCAATACAGATCGTTCAACTAAACCAGTTGCTACAGCTCCAACAAGTGTTGCACCAAAACGTGTAAACGCAAAAATGCGCTTTGCAGTTGCACAACCAGCAGCAGTTGCTTCAAACAATGTTAATGATTTAATTAAAGTGACGAAGCAAACAATCAAAGTTGGCGATGGTAAAGATAATGTGGCAGCAGCGCATGACGGTAAAGATATTGAATATGATACAGAGTTTACAATTGACAATAAAGTCAAAAAAGGCGATACAATGACGATTAATTATGATAAGAATGTAATTCCTTCGGATTTAACAGATAAAAATGATCCTATCGATATTACTGATCCATCAGGAGAGGTCATTGCTAAAGGAACATTTGATAAAGCAACTAAGCAAATCACATATACATTTACAGACTATGTAGATAAATATGAAGATATAAAATCACGCTTAACTCTATATTCGTATATTGATAAAAAAACAGTTCCAAATGAGACAAGTTTGAATTTAACATTTGCTACAGCAGGTAAAGAAACAAGCCAAAATGTCACTGTTGATTATCAAGATCCAATGGTTCATGGTGATTCAAACATTCAATCTATCTTTACAAAATTAGATGAAGATAAGCAAACTATTGAACAACAAATTTATGTTAATCCTTTGAAAAAAACAGCAACTAACACTAAAGTTGATATAGCTGGTAGTCAAGTAGATGATTATGGAAATATTAAACTAGGAAATGGTAGCACCATTATTGACCAAAATACAGAAATAAAGGTTTATAAAGTTAACTCTAATCAACAATTGCCTCAAAGTAATAGAATCTATGATTTTAGTCAATACGAAGATGTAACAAGTCAATTTGATAATAAAAAATCATTTAGTAATAATGTAGCAACATTGGATTTTGGCAATATTGATTCAGCTTATATCATTAAAGTAGTTAGTAAATATACACCTACATCAGATGGTGAGCTAGATATTGCTCAAGGTACTAGTATGAGAACAACTGATAATTATGGTTATTATAATTATGCAGGATATTCAAACTTCATCGTAACTTCTAATGACACTGGTGGTGGTGACGGTACTGTTAAACCTGAAGAAAAGTTATACAAAATTGGTGACTATGTATGGGAAGACGTTGATAAAGACGGTGTTCAAGGTACAGATTCAAAAGAAAAGCCAATGGCAAACGTTTTAGTTACATTAACTTACCCGGACGGTACTACAAAATCAGTAAGAACAGATGCTAATGGTCATTACGAATTCGGTGGTTTGAAAGACGGAGAAACTTATACAGTTAAATTCGAAACGCCAGCTGGATATCTTCCAACAAAAGTAAATGGAACAACTGATGGTGAAAAAGACTCAAATGGTAGTTCGGTTACTGTTAAAATTAATGGTAAAGATGATATGTCTTTAGACACTGGTTTTTATAAAGAACCTAAATATAATCTTGGTGACTATGTATGGGAAGATACAAATAAAGATGGTATCCAAGATGCTAATGAACCTGGTATCAAAGATGTTAAGGTTACATTAAAAGATAGTACTGGAAAAGTTATTGGAACAACTACTACTGATGCCTCGGGTAAATATAAATTTACAGATTTAGATAATGGTAACTATACAGTAGAATTTGAAACACCAGCAGGTTACACGCCAACGGTTAAAAACACTACAGCTGAAGATAAAGATTCTAATGGTTTAACAACAACAGGTGTCATTAAAGATACAGATAATATGACATTAGACAGTGGTTTCTATAAAACACCAAAATATAGTTTAGGTGATTATGTTTGGTACGACAGTAATAAAGACGGCAAACAAGATTCGACTGAAAAAGGTATCAAAGATGTGACAGTTACATTGCAAAACGAAAAAGGCGAAGTAATTGGAACAACTAAAACAGATGAAAATGGTAAATATCGTTTCGATAATTTAGATAGCGGTAAATACAAAGTTATTTTTGAAAATCCTGCTGGCTTAACACAAACAGGTACAAATACAACTGAAGATGATAAAGATGCAGATGGTGGCGAAGTTGACGTAACAATTACGGATCATGATGATTTCACACTTGATAATGGATACTTCGAAGAAGATACATCAGACAGCGACTCAGACTCAGATAGCGACTCAGATTCAGATAGCGACTCAGACAGTGACTCAGACTCAGACAGCGACTCAGACTCAGACAGTGATTCAGATTCAGACAGCGATTCAGACTCAGATAGCGACTCAGATTCAGATAGCGATTCAGATTCAGACTCAGATAGCGACTCAGACTCAGACAGTGACTCAGACTCAGATAGCGATTCAGATTCAGACAGTGACTCAGATTCAGACAGTGACTCAGATTCAGATAGTGATTCAGATTCAGACAGCGACTCAGATTCAGATAGCGACTCAGACTCAGGCAGTGACTCAGACTCAGATAGTGATTCAGATTCAGACAGTGACTCAGACTCAGACAGTGATTCAGACTCAGATAGTGATTCAGATTCAGACAGCGACTCAGACTCAGATGCAGGAAAACATACACCTGTGAAACCAATGAGTGCTACTAAAGACCATCACAATAAAGCAAAAGCATTACCAGAAACAGGTAGTGAAAATAACGGCTCAAATAATGCAACATTATTTGGCGGATTATTCGCAGCATTAGGTTCATTATTGTTATTCGGTCGTCGCAAAAAACAAAACAAATAATACAATATGACCCAGGTCCTTGTGGCCTGGTTTTTTTATGATTACACATGCAATAGATGTATTTTTCATATAAAATAAACAATAAAGATACGGAATAAAACTTATATGAGGCGATAATATGAATTACATTTTAGGAACAATTTTAGAAAGTAAAATTACTGGTGTAGAAAAAGCACAAATAAATAGACTGAAGTTGTTCAAACAACACGGCATATCTTCAAAATGTGTATATGTTAAATGGAATCCTTATTCATACACATATGCGAAGCAACATCAGATTGAAAATGATCTGTTTACAATGTATGACTATTTTCAAAAAGCAATCAATTATAAAAAGACAAAGCAAGTTAACTGGATACAGTATTGGGAAAAGTCATGTAGGTACACATTGAAATTTGTGGAAAATTCAAATGATGTCAGAATATATGATGAAGAGCAATTTATAATGTATGCTCATTTTTTAGATAAACAGTATCATCAATTAAACTATGTGAATTATTTTGATCATAAAAGAAGAAAAGTAAAACGTGAATTGTATGATGGAAGAGGCTTTTTAAGTTGTTCTCGAATTTTAGGTGAAGGGCAACGGATTGTACTCGAAAATTACTATACACCTAATGGGGAAATCGTCATCCAAAAATATTTCGACGATATAAAAGGGAAAAACACGCTCACAAAGGTTATCTTAAATGAAGACCAGCATCAACAATTTTTTGATACAGAAGATGAATTAGTTCAATATTTTCTCCATCAATTATGTAAAAATAATGATCAAATCATATTAGACCGTCCTCATGAATTAGGAAATGTTATTGCGGGATTAAATCAAAGTATTCCAGTTATTGTTGTGCTCCACAGTACACATTTATCCGGCACCGGTAATGATATAAAAAGTTTTTATAAAACAGTGTTTAATAATTTAACACGTTATAAAGCGATTGTTGTATCAACAGAAAAGCAATGCCAAGATATTTCACAATATATTGAAAATAAAATACCAGTTATCAATATTCCGGTTGGCTACGTGGCAAACTTAAAGTATCAATTTGACAGCAATCAAAAGGATAAAAATCATATCATATCAATTGCTCGCCTCGTTGAAAATAAACAAATTAAACATCAAATTGAAGTGATCAAGCAATTAGTAACAAAACATCCCAATATTCAATTGAATATTTATGGACATGGAAATGGTTTGTTAGAATATCGACAACTTGTAGAAGATTATCATTTATCGGAACATGTTAAATTTCATGGTTTTAAGACGCATATTAATGAAGAGATTGCTAAAGCAGAACTGATGTTATCGACAAGTAAAATGGAAGGTTTTGGCTTAGCAATTTTAGAGTCGCTTTCAGTAGGTACACCAGTGATCAGTTATGATGTAGATTATGGGCCATCAGAACTGATTCAAGATGGATTTAATGGCTATTTAGTACCTCAAGGTGACATCAATCAAATGGTTGAAAAGGTCGACCAATTACTAAATAATACTCAAATGATGCAACAATTTTCGATTAATAGTATAGAATCTGCACAACAGTACAATGCAACTACTATCAGTACAAAGTGGCAAAATATTTTAAACTAAGTCAAAAGAAAAAAGCATTTTCCTAGAATTATCTATTTAACAAACCACGTTCATATGAACTTACATGTTTAGTTAAATAACATAGGAAAATGCTTTTTTATAAAAATAAAGGTAAAGTACATTTATATAAGACGAACAAATTGGTCCCATTGTTTAATTAACGACGCTTTACTATATTGTTGCGCTTTTGCCAAACTACCTTTTGACAGTCGTTGTTGTACTTCAGGATGATCAATCACATATTTCACTTTATCAAATAGGGCATCTTCACCATTTTTAGTAATTAAATAACCATTGAAATCTGAAGTAATTAATTCACCAGGTCCATATTTAATATCATAACTAATAACTGGAACACCATGTGCTAAAGATTCAAGTAGCGCTAAAGAGAAACCTTCCATGTTACTTGTTATTAAACTCAAATAGGCATCGCTATATTCTTGGTCTAGATTGCTTAAAAAGCCACGTAAATATACATGATTTTCTAATCCATATTTTTGTATCAATTCATTTAATTTTTTACTTTCTGAACCAAAACCATACATATGGAGTTCTACTTTCGGTACATAAGGGACTAAGCGTTTAACTAATTCAATTTGCTGATGTAATTGTTTCTCAGGTGAATAACGTGCAACGGAAATTAATTTAACACTGCGCTGGTCTAGTGTTTGAACGGGTGTATCAATAGAGTCACTATAACCGACGGGAATATTAATGACAGGTATAGCATAATTAATACGTTTTTCAACATCTAATTTTTGCTGCTCAGTAGAAACGATAATGGCACGATATCGAGATAAATTTTCAAACATCGCTTTATATACATTTTTAAATGGCGATGAATCTAATGCATCAATATTTTTAATGTGTGTACTGTGAAGCACAGCTACTACTGGGATTGACTCAGGTGTTAAGTTGAAAATAGGTGCTGTATACACATTACGATCACTGAAAAATAAATCCCCATGTTGATATAGTTGTTTAATGAAAAATGCGCCTAATTCCGTTTCATTATTAAAGAAATATTGTTTGTTAGCATAGTAAACAATAATTTTTTGTACTTCTGGTTTGCCATCTTTGTATGAAAAATACTTTTCTAATTTTGTGTCACCTTCTGGATTATAGAAAAATTCACATAATGTTTGTTGTTTATCAACAAGGATTCTACTACAACTTAAAAAGCCACGCACATCATAAAAATCACGTTTTACTTTTCGTCTTTGACTATCAAAATGATTCACATAATCTAATATACGATATTTAGGATCTTGAAAATGGGCATACATTAAGAAACGCTCTTGATCATATATTCTAAAGTCATGACTATTTTCAACATGTTTTAAAGTATAATGACATTCATCAGTCCAATATGACAACCAGTCAAATGGTTCATTGCGTTCTAAATATGTTGCTTCTTGGAAGAAATCATACATATTAATATAGTCAGAACTAGTAATATAATTTTGGGCATTTCTATATAAATATCTATTCCATGACAGAAATACACATTGCGCTGGTCTTCCAATTTCTTTAAATAAATTTAAACGATTAATAATTGCTTTCTCTATCCCAGTTAAATTAACACCTAAACTATTACCTACAAAATAATTCATTTACAACACCACTTATATCTATTTTTTATAATTATATCACATAATATTTAATTACTTCTTTTAAGTGGAAGATGTGTTTATTTATAAAACAACAAGTTTTGATATTTATAATGGTAGTAGTTATTCAGTCAACTACGACCAATATATCATTGTAGAGCTTTGGAAATTGATTTATGACTCAGGCACATCAAATGAGAAGATTTATAAAAGAGATATACAACTCTAGGAGGTATAATAAAAACGCGCAACTACTGTTACGCGTTTGAATTAATCATATGATATTATTTGCGATACTTTAATTTAGCGAAAGCATCATGTTGATGGATAGACTCTTCATTACGACATTCGATATCGAAACCGTCTAACCAATCAAATTCAACTAAGTCCGCGGCAATTAAACGAATTAAGTCTTCGACAAAACGTGGATTTTCATATGCACGCTCTGTCACTCGTTTTTCATCAGGACGTTTTAAAATAGGGTATAGAATTGAACTTGCATTAGCTTCCATTGCATCTAAAATTTTGTTTTTATAGTCATCAACTATGTCTTGATCTTTATTAATATATGTTTTAACAGTGACAACACCACGTTGGTTGTGCGCTGAATATTCACTTATTTCTTTTGAACAAGGGCATAGCGTTGTGACAGTTGCTTCAATAGTAAGTTCTTTACGTGTAACTTTATCACCGTCAATTGCTAATCCATAAGTGACATCGGCATTACCAACTGCTTTAATATTTGTGGTTGGACTATAGCGATCAAAGAACCATTTCCCAGAAACATCAACGCCTGCCGCATTTTGTTTCATATTCGTTTGTAAAGTGCGTAACACCTGATAAAGTGTATTAAATTCAAGTTCAATACCATTATCATAGTGCTTTTCAACACTTTCAATAATACGGCTCATATTAATACCTTTTTCGTCTTTTGTTAAACTTGTTGAAAAACTAAATGTGCCAGCTGTTTGATACTGGTCAACAAGTACAGGGTACACTAAGTTTTTAATACCAACTTCTTCTATTTCAAATAAGAAATCTTTATGTGTACTTTGTAAATCTGTCATTTCGTTCTTAGTAGTAGGTTTCGTGCCTTCGATAGGATCTACGGAACCAAAGTGTTTCCAACGACCTTCTCGTGTCGATAAATCAAATTCAGTCATTTTTTTCCTCCGTTAAGATTTAAAGTGATATGTCCAATATGGTTCGACTGTTAAAAAGCTGTGTTGTTTACCATCGATTTCAGGACTTGCTAATTGTTTTAAAAATGGACCTGTTTGAGAAGCATGTGCTTCAAATGCCTTAATTTTAAGTTCTTTAAAATCTGTAATATCATTTTGAATATCAGGCTCTCCAAGAGCTTCGGTTGCATCATTACTGAACGCAACTAAAGTTAAACGAGGGCGTTCTTCTTTAGGCATGCGTTCAACCGTTCGAATTACAGCGTCTGCTGTTGCTTCGTGATCAGGATGTACTGCATATCCAGGATAAAATGAAATAATCAATGATGGATTTGTATCATCGATTAAAGATTTAATCATACCATCTATATGTTCATAGGGTTCAAATTCGACAGTTTTGTCACGTAAACCCATTTTTCTTAAATCAGTAATACCAATAACTTTACAAGCTTCTTCTAGTTCACGCTCACGAATACTTGGTAATGATTCGCGCGTTGCAAATGGGGGATTACCTAAATTTCTGCCCATTTGTCCTAGGGTTAAACATGCGTATGTTACAGGTATGCCTTGTTGGATATAACTTGCTAATGTGCCTGCAGATGAGAAGGTTTCATCATCAGGATGTGGAAATATTACTAATACATGTCTTTCGTCAGTCATGTTGATGCCTCCTCTATAAATTAAATGGTCGCTCACTAATTTGAAGTGCTGCAGCGAGTTGACCTTCGTAATTAAAACCTGCAATTAAAAATTCATCATGCTCATTGATCTCAAAATGCGTTAGACCTTGTACATAAACCCAACCACCATTTGATAGTTTAAGACCAATGCGATAAGGTTCTTTATTACCACCTTTTAGTTGCGCATGCGTATATGTTACTTGTATGTTTCTTAAAAATGTACCAGCATTAAAAACACGTTGATCGAAATGGTTCGCATAGGCCCCATTTGTCGTTTCAACATGCAGATACACAGGTTTATGTTCAAAAGAAGCAAGTAAATCTATAACTTCTTGTTCTTTAATTGGTTCCAACACGTTCACTCCTTACACTATCAATGTGTTTATCTTTCTATTTTACTAAAAACTATTCAATAATTGTATACGATTGCTCAATTATTTATAAATTAATTTTCATGAAGAGTAATTACTCAGGATTACACAATCATACAGCATTAGTTTTTTACTTTTAAAAATCAAAAATTTGTTGGAATTTGAAAAGTGTTAAACATTAAAAATGATGCTATATTAATGGTGTATGAATGAATTCATAAGTTTTTAAAATGTATTAAATTTGTGGAGGCATGTAAACAATGAAAGTATTAAACTTAGGATCGAAAAAACAAGCATCATTCTATGTTGCATGTGAGTTATATAAAGAGATGGCATTTAATCAGCACTGTAAACTAGGTTTAGCAACTGGCGGTACAATGACAGATTTGTATGAACAACTTGTTAAGTTATTAAATAAAAATCAGTTAAACGTAGACAATGTATCCACGTTTAATTTAGACGAATATGTAGGTTTAACCGCATCACATCCGCAAAGTTATCACTATTATATGGATGACATGCTTTTCAAACAATATCCTTATTTTAATAGAAAGAATATTCATATTCCGAATGGAGATGACGATGATATGAATGCGGAAGCGTCAAAATATAATGACGTTTTAGAACAACAAGGTCAACGTGATATTCAAATTTTAGGTATTGGAGAAAATGGTCATATTGGATTTAATGAACCTGGTACGCCGTTTGATAGCGTTACTCATATCGTTGATTTGACTGAAAGTACTATTAAGGCTAATAGTCGATATTTTGAAAACGAAGATGATGTTCCAAAGCAAGCCATTTCGATGGGACTTGCTAATATTCTTCAAGCTAAACGTATCATTTTACTCGCATTTGGTGAAAAGAAACGTGCTGCTATTACACATTTATTAAATCAGGAAATTTCTGTTGATGTTCCAGCCACATTACTTCACAAACACCCGAATGTTGAGATATATTTAGACGACGAAGCTTGCCCGAAAAATGTTGCGAAAATTCATGTCGATGAAATGGATTGATTGCAATGTTTAATTAAGAAATGCCTCGGGAAAGGTTCCAATAGAAAGATAAAAAGCATTGGAAGGATGATTTTTAGTGGAATTACAATTAGCAATTGATTTATTAAACAAAGAAGACGCGGCTGAGTTAGCAAATAAAGTAAAAGATTATGTAGATATCGTAGAAATCGGTACGCCAATCATTTACAACGAAGGTTTACCAGCAGTTAAACATATGGCAGACAACATAAGTAATGTAAAAGTATTAGCAGACATGAAAATTATGGATGCAGCTGATTATGAAGTTAGCCAAGCTATTAAATTTGGCGCGGATGTAATTACAATACTAGGTGTTGCAGAAGATGCATCAATTAAAGCAGCTATTGAAGAAGCTCATAAAAATAATAAACAATTACTAGTTGATATGATTGCTGTTCAAGATTTAGAAAAACGTGCAAAAGAACTAGATGAAATGGGTGCTGATTATATTGCAGTACACACTGGTTATGATTTACAAGCAGAAGGGCAATCACCATTAGAAAGTTTAAGAACCGTTAAATCTGTTATTAAAAATTCTAAAGTTGCAGTAGCAGGTGGAATTAAACCAGATACAATTAAAGAAATTGTCGCTGAAAGTCCGGATCTTGTTATTGTTGGTGGCGGAATCGCAAATGCAGATGATCCAGTAGAAGCTGCAAAACAATGTCGCGCTGCAATCGAAGGTAAGTAATATGGCTAAATTTAGTGATTATCAATTAATTCTAGATGAATTAAAGATGACTTTGTCACATGTTGAAGCGGATGAGTTTTCTACGTTTGCGTCCAAAATACTACATGCTGAACATATATTTGTAGCTGGCAAAGGACGTTCAGGATTCGTGGCGAATAGCTTTGCAATGCGCTTAAATCAGCTCGGCAAACAGGCACATGTTGTTGGAGAATCAACGACACCTGCGATTAAGTCGAATGATGTATTTGTAATTATCTCTGGTTCAGGTTCCACGGAACATTTAAGATTATTAGCAGACAAAGCAAAATCAGTAGGTGCTGACATCGTATTAATTACTACAAATAAAGATTCTGCAATAGGCAATCTAGCTGGGACGAACATCGTTTTGCCTGCAGGTACAAAATATGATGAACAAGGTTCGGCACAACCATTAGGAAGTTTGTTTGAACAAGCATCACAATTATTTTTAGATAGTGTTGTAATGGGATTGATGACTGAAATGAATGTTACGGAACAAACAATGCAACAAAATCATGCTAATTTAGAATAAATAAAAGATAGTCGATAATATTATGCCATTGTGATAATATTATCGATTATTTTTTTATTTAAATATTAAATTATAGTATAATGTCATTAACAAACGAACGGGAGTGTTAATAGTGAAGTTTGACAATTATATTTTTGATTTCGATGGTACATTAGCAGACACGAAAAAATGTGGTGAAGTAGCTACACAAAATGCATTTAAAGCATGTGGTTTAACGGAACCATCATCTAAAGAAATAACGCATTATATGGGAATACCTATTGAAGAATCATTTTTAAAATTAGCAGACCGACCATTAGATGAAGCAGCATTAGCAAAGTTAATCGATACATTTAGACATACATATCAATCTATTGAAAAGGACTATATTTATGAATTTGCGGGTATAACTGAAGCCATTACAAGTTTGTATAACCAAGGGAAAAAACTTTTCGTGGTGTCTAGTAAGAAGAGTGATGTATTAGAAAGAAATTTATCGGCTATTGGATTAAATCACTTGATAACCGAAGCTGTTGGATCCGATCAAGTAAGTGCATATAAACCAAATCCTGAAGGCATACACACAATTGTGCAACGCTACAATTTAAATAGCCAACAAACGGTTTATATTGGTGATTCAACATTTGATGTTGAGATGGCGCAACATGCTGGTGTACCATCTGCAGCAGTAACATGGGGAGCACATGATGCAAGGTCATTACTTCATTCAAATCCAGATTTTATAATCAATGATCCATCAGAAATTAATACAGTATTATAAAATTTGTTAAAACAGAGAATACCATGGTTAAAATGCATATTCATAAATATTAGATTATACATAGAAATATTTCGCTTTAGATTAGGAATTTAAAATAAATATTTATTAAACATTATGAATTTTTAAAGAGTGATGTCTGATTCGTTGATCAGCTTGGGACATAAATCAATGTCCTAGGATCTATAATATTATATTGGCAGTAGTTGACTGAATGAAAATGCGCTTGCAACAAGCTTTTTTTCAACTCTAGTCAGGGGCCCCAACACAGAGAATTTCGAAAAGAAATTCTACAGGCAATGCGAGTTGGGGTGTGGGCCCCAACAAAGAGAAATTGGATTCCCAATTTCTACAGGCAATGCGAGTTGGCGGGGCCCCAACATAGAAGCTGGCGGAAAGTCAGCTTACAATAATGTGCAAGTTGGGGTGGGACAACGAAATAAATTTTGTAAAAATATCATTTCTGTCCCACT
The DNA here is from genome assembly GCF_016893255.1 of Staphylococcus sp. GDB20D11A. Lineage (NCBI taxonomy): Bacteria > Bacillati > Bacillota > Bacilli > Caryophanales > Staphylococcaceae > Staphylococcus > Staphylococcus sp. GDB20D11A. Next base: position 91,628 of record NZ_JAFEPJ010000016.1, on the reverse strand, counting down.
CCCAAAGTAATGACAAAGTTATTGAAGTAAATTGAATATAAACATTTAAATATGATGAGGAAAGTAGTGATAGCATATGACTTACATGAAGTTGTGTGCTATCGCTATTTTTAATTATAAATCTAATATGTTGATCGTTCGATGATTTAAGAATTATTATTGTTTAATTCAAATGTACGAGGGTATAAAATCATTGAATTTAATTCGATAAAGTGAAACTTTTGAACAAACATACTTTTGTATTTATATAAAAGTTTAAATTCTTATAAATTTGACAAAACTAATTAACTCCGTATAATTATGAAACATACAAGAGGGAGTGTATGAATTCATGGATTTTAATAAAGAGAATATTAACATGGTGGATGCAAAGAAAGCTAAAAAGACTGTTGTTGCAACCGGTATCGGTAATGCAATGGAATGGTTCGATTTTGGTGTCTATGCATATACAACTGCGTACATTGGAGCGAACTTCTTCTCTCCAGTAGAGAGTGCAGACATTCGACAAATGTTGACTTTCGCAGCATTAGCCATTGCGTTTTTATTAAGACCAATTGGTGGTGTTGTATTTGGTATTATTGGTGACAAATATGGACGTAAAGTTGTATTAACATCAACAATTATTTTAATGGCATTTTCAACATTAACCATTGGATTATTGCCAAGCTATGATCAAATTGGACTTTGGGCACCAATACTATTATTGCTTGCAAGAGTACTACAAGGGTTTTCAACAGGTGGAGAGTATGCGGGGGCAATGACATATGTTGCGGAGTCATCTCCAGATAAGCGTCGTAACTCATTAGGTAGTGGACTAGAAATTGGGACATTATCAGGTTACATAGCTGCTTCAATTATGATTGCTGTATTAACATTCTTTTTAACAGATGAACAAATGGCATCATTTGGTTGGAGAATCCCATTCTTACTTGGTTTATTCTTAGGATTATTTGGCTTATATTTACGTCGTAAGCTGGAAGAATCACCAGTTTTCGAAAATGATGTTGCAACACAACCAGAAAGAGACAACATTAACTTTTTACAAATCATCAGATTTTATTACAAAGATATATTTGTATGTTTTGTAGCTGTTGTATTCTTCAATGTTACGAACTATATGGTAACTGCATACTTGCCAACCTATTTAGAACAAGTTATCAAATTAGATGCAACGACAACAAGTGTATTAATTACTTGTGTCATGGCAATAATGATTCCATTAGCATTAATATTTGGTAAGTTAGCGGATAAAATAGGTGAAAAGAAAGTATTTCTAATTGGTACTGGTGGGCTAACATTATTTAGTATCATTGCATTTATGTTATTACATTCACAATCATTTGTTGTTATAGTAATTGGTATATTTGTATTAGGATTTTTCTTATCAACTTACGAAGCGACAATGCCAGGGTCGTTACCAACGATGTTTTACAGTCATATAAGATATCGAACTTTATCAGTAACATTTAATATCTCTGTTTCGATATTTGGTGGTACGACGCCATTAGTTGCAACATGGTTAGTTACGAAAACTGGAGATCCATTAGCACCTGCGTATTATTTAACAGCAATCAGTGTTATTGGCTTTTTAGTTATTACATTCTTACATTTAAGTACAGCAGGAAAATCTCTAAAAGGTTCGTATCCAAATGTAGATAACGAGCAAGATAGAGCTTATTATGCAGAACATCCAAAAGAAGCATTATGGTGGGTTAAAGAACGTAAGAATTAGAGATTTTAATAAAAAGTATAAATCAATCGTATATAAGCACTTTAAAGCTAGTAGGTTCTGCTAACTTTAAAGTGCTTTTTAAATTGAGAACTGTAATTAGCCGTAATAAAGTTTTTGTATATACATAAACCCCCACTGCAATGATTATCGCAATGGGGGAAAGAGGGGACTTAAAGCATATGTTTAGCTTTGAATACTTAAAATTCTCTTGCTATTGAAATGTTAGGATGTAAATATGTCTTAGAGTATTTTGTCCAACGCAATTAATATTGAGACTCTAACCTTCAATATTATTATAGAGAACACAAACTTAAATAGATTGGGTGACTTATTTGTGTCAGTTATTGCGATTGCGATAACTTCTTTTCTCTATATACATATAGTAACGTCTTATCTAATAAAAAACATGGTACTACAGTATCAAATTTATCTAGGGCTTAAGTTTGATTTTTATCATAGGTAGTATGACCTGATAAAAATGCTTGTTCATTATATAATGTTAACAAGATGTATTTTAAAGTTTACATTGAGTGAGGGATATTGATGAACGTAATTTTAGAACAGTTGAAAATACATACTCAAAATAAACCTAATGACATAGCATTACATATAGATGATGAAATAATTACATATAGTGAACTAAATGCCCGCATCACTAGCGCAGTTGAATCTTTGCAGAAATATTCACTTAACCCTGTCGTTGCTATTAATATGAAATCACCGGTTCAAAGTATTATTTGTTATTTAGCTTTGCATCGTTTACATAAAGTGCCTATGATGATGGAAGGTAAATGGCAAAGTACTATACATCGTCAATTGATTGAAAAATATGGTATTAAAGATGTAATTGAAGATACAGGTCTCATGCAGAGTATAGACTCACCGATGTTTATTGATTCAACGCAATTACAGCACTACCCCAATTTATTACATATTGGTTTTACTTCAGGGACAACTGGACTGCCAAAAGCATATTATCGTGATGAAGATTCATGGTTGGCTTCTTTTGAAGTTAATGAAATGTTGATGTTAAAAAATGAAAATGCCATAGCAGCCCCCGGACCACTATCGTACTCGTTAACATTATATGCGTTATTGTTTGCTTTAAGTTCTGGTCGTACTTTTATAGGACAGACCACTTTTCATCCTGAAAAGTTACTTAATCAATGTCGTAAAATATCATCATACAAAGTTGCTATGTTTCTTGTTCCAACGATGATTAAATCATTATTGTTAGTTTACAACAATGAACATACAATCCAATCATTTTTTAGCAGTGGAGATAAGCTGCATTCTTCTATTTTTAAAAAGATAAAAATTCAAGCAAATGACATAAATTTGATTGAATTTTTTGGTACATCGGAAACCAGTTTTATCAGCTATAACTTGAATCAGCAAGCACCAGTTGAATCAGTAGGTATGCTATTTCCAAATGTGGAATTGAAAACAACGAATCACGATCACAATGGTATAGGAACTATTTGTATAAAAAGTAATATGATGTTTAGTGGCTATGTAAGCGAACAATGTATAAATAATGATGAATGGTTTGTTACTAATGATAATGGCTATGTAAAAGAGCAGTATTTATATTTAACGGGACGACAACATGATATGTTAATTATTGGTGGTCAAAATATATATCCAGCACATGTTGAACGCCTTTTAACGCAATCGTCGAGTATTGATGAAGCAATTATAATCGGTATTCCAAATAAGCGTTTTGGTCAAATAGGTGTATTGCTTTATTCTGGTGATGTGACACTTACACATAAAAATGTAAAACAATTTTTAAATAAGAAAGTGAAACGCTATGAAATTCCATCGATGATTCATCATGTAGAAAAGATGTATTACACTGCAAGTGGTAAAATTGCTAGAGAAAAAATGATATCGATGTATTTGAGAGGTGAATTATAATATGAATCAAGCAGTCATAGTTGCAGCTAAACGAACTGCATTTGGGAAATTTGGAGGCACTTTAAAACATTTAGAGCCAGAACAATTGCTCAAACCTTTATTCCAACATTTTAAAGAGAAGTATCCAGAGGTAATATCTAAAATAGATGATGTAGTTTTAGGTAATGTTGTTGGGAATGGTGGCAATATTGCAAGAAAAGCATTGCTTGAAGCGGGGCTTAAAGATTCAATACCTGGCGTCACAATCGATCGGCAATGTGGGTCTGGACTTGAAAGTGTTCAATATGCATGTCGCATGATTCAAGCCGGAGCTGGCAAGGTATATATTGCAGGCGGTGTTGAAAGTACAAGTCGAGCACCTTGGAAAATCAAACGACCGCATTCTGTGTACGAAACAGCATTACCTGAGTTTTATGAGCGTGCATCATTTGCACCTGAAATGAGCGATCCATCAATGATTCAAGGTGCTGAAAATGTAGCCAAGATGTATGATGTTTCAAGAGAATTACAAGATGAATTTGCTTATCGAAGTCATCAACTGACAGCGGAAAATGTAAAGAATGGAAATATTTCTCAGGAAATATTACCTATAACCGTTAAAGGAGAAATATTCAACACTGATGAAAGTCTAAAATCACATATTCCGAAAGATAACTTTGGCCGATTTAAGCCCGTGATCAAAGGTGGGACCGTTACCGCTGCGAATAGTTGTATGAAAAATGATGGTGCAGTTTTATTGCTTATTATGGAAAAAGATATGGCATACGAATTAGGTTTCGAGCATGGTTTATTATTTAAAGATGGTGTTACGGTAGGTGTTGATTCTAATTTTCCTGGCATTGGTCCAGTACCAGCCATTTCCAACTTACTAAAAAGAAATCAATTAACGATAGAAAATATTGAAGTCATTGAAATTAACGAAGCGTTCAGTGCACAGGTGGTTGCCTGCCAACAAGCTTTAAATATTTCAAATATGCAATTAAATATATGGGGTGGTGCATTAGCATCAGGTCATCCATACGGTGCAAGCGGTGCCCAATTAGTGACGCGATTATTTTATATGTTTGACAGAGAGACTATGATTGCATCTATGGGGATTGGGGGAGGTCTAGGAAATGCAGCATTATTTACTCGATTCTAACCAGCGATTAAATGTGTCATTTTCTAAGGATAGTGTGGCTGCATATTATCAGTGTTTTAACCAACCTTATAGAAAAGAAGTACCACCATTAATGTGTGCGTCATTATGGCCAAAATTTGATTTATTTAAAAAATATGCATATAACGAACTGATTTTAACAAAATCAGCAATTAATCAAACTCAAAAGATAGAAGTAGACACAATATATGTAGGGCATTTAGAAGATATTGAATGCCGACAGATTCGCAATATCACACGTTATACAATGGCTTTAACATTAACTAAAAATGATCATCATGTCATAACGGTTACACAAACTTTTATTAAGGCGATGAAGTAGAGATGAAGTTTAATGAGATATGGATAAATGAATATTTGGCGCTCGTAAATGATGATAATCCAATACATAATGAGATTGTGCCAGGACAATTAGTGAGTCAAATGATGCTGATGGCTATGTCAATAGAGGCGAACCAGTGTCAAATTAACTACGTTAAACCTATTTTAATAAATGAAAATATCGAATTCATTGAAGAACACGAGCAAGAAATGATAGCAATTAATGACGATGGAGAGATTAAAATAAAGATTTCTTTAAGCACAAAAAATAACCGATATTAGCTGCATGAACGCATATTAATTAGGAGATGAAAGGACAGCTAATATCAGTTATGTATTGTTATTATTATTGGGAACAGAGATAAATATAGGCTACGTTTCTTTCTTTGCACGGGGATGCATTAATCTAAAATAATAATAACAACTATATCAATGTTTAATAAATTCTGGATTATTGGAACGATTAGTCAATTTAACTAACTTTCATATGATCTATATCGTCTTGTAATAAAGAGAGCAATTTGAATATTTCAGTATCACTAAATGAATCGTCACATTTAATTGAAACATGCTGAAACGTTTTGGTTATAATTTCATAAACTGGTGCGCCTTCATGGTGATACTGTCGATAAATAATCATAACCTATATTACCTCCTTTGCTACTCTATGGTTATATTATAAATAACATTTTTATGTGTGACATCAACCTTAAGTATCAACTTTTTATCAGACATAGAACGTATGATTTACTAAGACTATTTATGTATCATGTTTTAAAAGGAATATATTTTTATAAAGTCGTTGAGAAGTTATTTTTAATTTCAAAAAAATGGCAGAATTAGTAGAACGGGATAAAACATTATGTTTAAACATGGGCATAATAAAGTTCCGAAAGGATTTGGTTTTTATAGGAAAACTGAAGCGTGACACTGTAAATGAATAGTATATACATATGTTGAAATAAAACTGCCTATAACGAGGACTTACAATACTTATTTGCCCAATTTAACTGTGAAAATCAAACAAGTATTTAATAACTAAAATAACCACACCGAAAGTGACTTTATTGTGTACTGAGCCCCAAAGTTAGACTTTGAAAGCTAACTTTACTGGCGCACAGCAATGACACTCAAATCATAAGGTGTGGTTAATCTATTTTTTATGAACGAAGCATTAAACCTCTGTTACTTCAACATCGATATGTTCAATACGGTTGTATGCACCGTGATCCACAGGACCAACAAAATCATTCATTTTCCAACCGTTTTTAATAGCAGAAGCGACGAAAGCTTTCGCGCTAATCACAGCTTCTTTCGGTGACTTACCGTTAGCTAAATATGCAGTTGTTGCCGCAGCAAATGTACAACCAGCACCATGGTTATAACTTTGTTGGAACATGTCTGTAGTTAGTTGATAAAATGTTTGACCATCATAGTATAAGTCATACGATTTATCTTGATCTAAAGCTTTGCCACCTTTAATGATGACATGCTGTGCGCCTTTATCAAAGATAATTGTTGCAGCCTTTTTCATATCTTCAATTGAATTTAATTTACCTAATCCTGATAATTGACCTGCTTCAAATAAGTTTGGTGTCACTACCGTTGCTTTAGGTAGTAAATATTTAATCATCGCCTCAGTATTTCCAGGGTTAAGCACTTCATCTTCGCCTTTACAAACCATGACAGGATCTACTACAAAGTATTGTGCATTAGATGCCTCATATACTTCTCCAGCACGTTTGATTATCTCCTCAGTACCTAACATACCTGTTTTAATAGCATCAGGTCCGATTGATAAAGCCGTTTCAAGTTGCTTTTCAAATACATCCATAGGTAATGGTGTGACATCGTGTGACCATGTATCTTTATCCATAGTAACGATGGCAGTTAAAGCGACCATGCCATACGTATCTAATTCTTGGAACGTTTTCAAATCTGCTTGCATACCTGCACCAGCACTTGTGTCAGAACCGGCAATTGTTAAAACTTTCTTTAAAGCCATTGAGCTTCACTCCTACATAATAATATTGTATTCATCATATCATTTTTAACCTAATTGAAAAATATTAAGCATTCAATATTTGATGATTGTTGAAATGAATCATTCATACTATTGTAACTTTTGAAAATGTCATTCACTTTAGTTAAGTGTGATATGTTAAAATATGTCCTGAGGTGAGATTGAATGGAATGGTCGCAAATTTTTCATGACATAACAACGAAACATGACTTTAAAGCTATGCATGATTTTTTAGAAAAAGAATATTCGACTGCAATCGTATACCCTGATAGGGAAAATATATATCAAGCGTTTGATTTAACAACGTTTGAAAATATCAAAGTTGTTATATTAGGACAAGACCCGTATCATGGTCCAAACCAAGCACATGGATTAGCATTTTCAGTGCAACCTAACGCAAAATTCCCTCCATCTTTACGTAATATGTATAAAGAATTAGCAGATGATATTGGATGTGTTAGACAAACACCACATTTACAAGATTGGGCAAGAGAAGGCGTCTTGTTATTGAATACAGTTTTAACCGTAAGACAGGGTGAAGCAAATTCTCATCGTGATATTGGTTGGGAAACATTTACTGATGAAATTATTAAAGCAGTGTCTGATTATAAAGAACATGTTGTCTTTATTTTGTGGGGGAAACCTGCACAGCAAAAAATAAAGCTTATCGATACATCTAAACATTGTATTATAAAATCAGTGCATCCTAGTCCACTGTCTGCATATAGAGGATTCTTTGGATCAAAACCGTATTCCAAAGCGAATACCTATTTAGAGTCAGTAGGAAAATCACCAATTAATTGGTGTGAAAGTGAGGCGTAGATGGTGAATAGAGAAACTTTAATAGCACGAATTGAGCAAGAATTAGTACAAGCAGAGCAGGCGCAGCATGACCATGACTTTGAAAAACATATGTATGCCATACATATATTAACATCTTTATATGCTTCAACATCAAATACACCACATATTGGTGAACAACAAATGAATCGTCGTATTGCTAACCATAATCAAATGCCACACTCACAAATTACGCAGCCAACACATCAAGTGACAGCTGCTGAAATAGAAGCGATGGGTGGTAAAGTAAATACGCATTCAGCACATCATCATAATAAGTCATATTCACAACCTTCAAACCAACAACAAAGATTAGCGACAGATGATGACATTGGCAATGGTGAATCCATATTTGATTTTTAAAAAGCAACAATGAAACATAATTACTTAATAGCTTGTTAATTATGTAGGTTAATGATCAAGACGCATATACTTTTATTCGAGTGTTCGGATTTAAATATTTATTAATACTGAATTATATAAGGAGAGGTAGCAATGAAATTATTTATTATTTTAGGTGCATTAAACGCGATGATGGCTGTCGGAACAGGTGCATTTGGTGCGCATGGTTTACAAGGAAAAATAAGTGATCACTATTTATCAGTATGGGAAAAAGCAACGACGTATCAAATGTACCATGGCTTAGCATTATTAATTATAGGTGTAATTAGTGGCACAACTTCAATCAATGTTAACTGGGCTGGCTGGTTAATATTTGCTGGTATTATTTTCTTTAGTGGATCATTATATATTTTAGTATTAACTCAAATTAAAGTTTTAGGTGCGATTACGCCAATTGGTGGCGTATTGTTCATCATTGGATGGATAATGTTAATCATTGCGACATTCAAATTTGCTGGTTAAATTTTAAAATTTTAGATTACCTATGTAACTAAACATTAAATTTTTAATAAAAATAATCAAGAAAAAGAGTTACAAACTCATCTTTTGGGTATAGAATACCTTCGAGGTGAGTTTTTATTTATGGAAAAAAAGAATAAGCAAATAGATAGAGGCGATTTAAAACAAAACCTATCTGAAAAATTTGTATGGGCGATTGCATATGGTTCATGTATCGGATGGGGCGCATTCATCTTACCAGGAGACTGGATTAAGCAGTCAGGTCCGATTGCAGCATCAATTGGTATTGTTATTGGTGCATTATTAATGATATTAATTGCGGTTAGTTATGGCGCATTAGTAGAGAGATTTCCAGTATCAGGGGGCGCGTTTGCCTTTAGTTTCTTAAGTTTCGGCAGATATGTGAGTTTCTTCTCATCATGGTTTTTAACTTTTGGTTATGTCTGTGTCGTTGCTTTAAATGCGACCGCATTCAGTTTACTAGTTAAATTCTTATTGCCAGATGTCTTAAATAATGGGAAACTATACACCATTGCGGGCTGGGACGTTTATATTACGGAAATCATTATTGCGACCGTATTACTACTTGTATTCATGCTAGTAACGATTCGTGGCGCAAGTGTATCTGGATCATTACAATATTATTTCTGTGTGGCGATGGTAATCGTCGTATTATTGATGTTCTTTGGTTCATTCTTTGGTAATAATTTTGCACTTGAAAATTTACAACCGTTAGCTGAACCTAGCAAAGGATGGTTAGTGTCTATTGTAGTTATTGTATCCGTGGCACCATGGGCATATGTTGGATTTGATAATATTCCACAAACAGCAGAAGAGTTTAACTTTGCACCAAACAAGACATTTAAGCTTATCGTGTACAGTTTATTAGCAGCATCATTAACTTATGTTGTCATGATTTTATACACTGGTTGGTTATCAACAAGTCATCAAAGTTTAAATGGACAGTTGTGGTTAACAGGTGCTGTTACACAAACAGCATTTGGTTATATTGGATTAGGTGTATTAGCAATTGCAATTATGATGGGTATATTTACTGGTTTAAATGGATTCTTGATGAGTTCAAGTCGCTTGTTATTTTCTATGGGACGTTCAGGTATTATGCCAACAATGTTTAGTAAATTACATAGTAAATACAAAACACCATATGTCGCAATCATATTCCTAGTAAGTGTGTCTTTAATTGCACCTTGGCTAGGAAGAACGGCATTGACTTGGATTGTAGATATGTCATCTACAGGTGTATCCATTGCCTACTTTATTACATGTTTGTCTGCTGCGAAATTATTCAGTTATAACAAACAAAGTAATACGTATGCACCGGTTTACAAAACGTTTGCTATTATCGGCTCATTTGTATCATTCATTTTCTTAGCGTTGTTATTAGTGCCAGGTTCTCCTGCAGCACTGACTGCACCATCTTATATTGCATTACTTGGATGGTTAATCATCGGTTTAATATTCTTTGTGATTCGATATCCTAAATTGAAAAATATGGATAATGATGAATTAAGTCGCTTGATTTTAAATAGAAGTGAAAATGAAGTTGATGATATGATTGAAGAACCTGAAAAAGAAAAAACTAAATAATAAAAGAATCGCACAATATACCTTCTTAATTCGGAGGCGTATCGTGCGATTTTTTGTAGCATAAATTGACATTTAAGGCGAGATAGTTAAACCATATATATAATTGCTAAGAGTTTGGGCTGAGCCATTTCTAACAATATTTATAATCGTTTAAAAGATTTCACGAACCCAGAAACAATTAATTTGGAAATTTGGTCGGCGAATAATAAACCTAATGCGATGGCTCCTGCAATAAGTGTAACCTCTAGCATGGTATTGATTGCTGTACTGAAATTTAATAATACTAAATTTTTCGTTGCATCGTAAGCTAATCCACCTGGCACTAATGGGATAATACCCGTCACCATAAAAATGATTGCAGGTTCTTTTTGTTTACGTGCCATATAGTGACTTAATAAACCTAGGGCAAGACTGCCGAAGAAACTAGAGTATATAGTGTGCACATTAAAGCCGTTGAAGAATAAGGTGTAAACCATCCATCCACACGTACCAACGAAACCACATGATAGATATAATTTTCTAGGTGCATCAAAAATGACGCAGAAGAACATTGAAGCTAAAAAGCTAAAGATAAAGTTTAAGATCCAAAACATAGTCTGATACTCCTATACTAAAATTAATACGCTACCAACGCCAGCACCGATGCCAAACGCAGTAACCAAGGCTTCTAATGATTTCGTTGTGAACATCAACATGTGTCCACCAAATAAATCTTGTATTGCGTTTGTTATTAATACACCAGGAACAATAGGCATGACTGCCGCAATGATAATAGTTGCCAAGTCACCTGTTGGAATAAGTGTATGTCCAATAACGGCGATAATCCCAATAACTAATGAACCAATGAATTCTGGGATAAACTGTGCGTGTAATTTACGATCTAAAATCTCAGTGACTAGGTATCCTAGACTACCTGCTAATATCGCAGTTAAAACATCAATCAATCTACCACCTTGTAAATATAAGAAACTCATTGCAATCATTGCTGCAGCAAAACCTTTAAAGGGAAGACTGCTGTCACGCTTAGCAACATATATTTTTTCAAGTTGCGTTTTTGCCTCGGCTAAAGAAATTTCATTATTTGTAATTTGACGCGAAATTTTATTAGCTTGAGAAATTTTTATTAAGTTTGTATCTCGAGAGGTAATTCTAAATATTCTAGGAAACGATTCCGAATGTAACGTAAACTGGATGACAGTGTTTGTAACAAAGCTGTTACTTTCACTATAACCAAGTTTTTTTGCAATACGTGTCATGGTATCTTCTACACGCGTACCTTCTGCACCAGATTCTAATAGTATGCGAGCAGCAAGCATGACAACATCTTTGATAAGTACCTCTTGTTTGTATTCTTCTGAATTTATGTCCATTTCATCACCATTGTTTATAAGAATTTAATACTTATTATAGTTTATACACTATAAAATAACCACATGAGCTTTTTGATAAGTTGTTATTGATTTTAAAAAACTAATATTTGATACTATTGTAATAATAATCATCGGAATTTTTAGTGGTTAAAATTCTCTTGAAGTATAAAAAGGAAAAAATATTGAAAAAATTCGACAAAAATATGTTTCAAATATTTCAAATAGGTTAAAATAATATTAGTTAACCATTACAAAAATTGTATAGAGTAGCGACTGTATAATTTCTATTGAGGTTAACGTTTATATGTAGTGATAGTAGTTAAAGTTCTCCCAAGGAAGACTACTCGGGTACACTTTGCTATGAGCAAAGTGTACTTTGTTATTGATAATACATTAGCACATATATATAAGTTTAAACATACAGATTTCAACTATTTACCAAAGCACGTCTTATGTATACGGGAATATACTGAAGATAAACGAAAAATTCCAAGCTTAAACCGATAAGCTTGGAATTTTTTATTAATTTATAAACGTACCAATGTATTAAGAAATCGCAAAGAATTGATCGAATTCGTTTGTGTTAATAATATGTCCTACAAAGAAACTACCGAATTCACCGTATCGTGCTGTTGTTTCATCAAAGCGCATTTCGTATACAATTTTTTTGAATTGTAATACGTCATCTGAGAACAATGTTACGCCCCATTCGAAATCATCAAACCCTACAGAACCAGTAATAAATTGTTTGATTTTGCCAGCATATTTTCTACCAATCATACCATGGTCATACATTAATTTTTGGCGTTCTTCCATAGTTAACATGTACCAGTTATAAGTTTCATTACGACGCTTGTTCATTGGATAGAAACAAATATAATCAGAATGTGGTAATTCTGGGTATAATCTTGCTTTGATATGAGGGTTCTCATAAGGATCTTCATCAGATTTACCAGCTAAATAATTGCTCAATTCAATGACTGATACATATGAATATGTAGGGATTAAGAAGTCAGCAATGCGCAATTTGTTAAATTCATTTTCAATATGATTTAAAGACTTCATTTCAGGACGTAAGAACCATAATAACAAATCTGCTTTTTGACCAGTTATATTATAAATAGCTTGATCACCAGATTTTAATGATCTTACAGTTGCTGTATTTTCTAAAAATGATTGAAATTCAGTGACAAGTGCATCGCGTTCGTCCTTTGGAACTAGACGTAATGATGCCCAATCAACTGCATAAAATAAATGTAGACTATACCAACCATCTAATGTTTCGGCTGCTTGACTCATGTTTATCGCTCCTTTTCAAAAATCATCAGTTCTTTATAAATTTTATCATAAAGCAAAGGGGTAACGATAAAATTATGATTACAAATTGGTGACGTGGCATTATGAAATAAAATGGCGTATAATTATACCGTGAATGATTAATAAGATTTATATTACAGGAGGACATTATGGCTGATTTATTAAATGTATTAAAAGACAAACTTTCTGGTAAAAACGTTAAAATCGTATTACCTGAAGGAGAGGACGAACGTGTTCTAACAGCTGCAACACAATTACAAGCAACAGATTATGTTACACCAATCGTGTTAGGTGATGAGACTAAGGTTCAATCTTTAGCGCAAAAACTTAATCTTGATATTTCTAATATTGAATTAATTAATCCTGCGACAAGTGAATTGAAAGCTGAATTAGTTCAATCATTTGTTGAACGACGTAAAGGTAAAGCGACTGAAGAACAAGCACAAGAATTATTAAACAATGTGAACTACTTCGGTACAATGCTTGTTTATGCTGGTAAAGCAGATGGTCTAGTTAGTGGTGCAGCACATTCAACAGGCGACACTGTGCGTCCAGCTTTACAAATCATCAAAACGAAACCAGGTGTATCAAGAACATCAGGTATCTTCTTTATGATTAAAGGTGATGAACAATACATCTTTGGTGATTGTGCAATCAATCCAGAACTTGATTCACAAGGACTTGCAGAAATTGCAGTAGAAAGTGCAAAATCAGCATTAAGCTTTGGCATGGATCCAAAAGTTGCAATGTTAAGCTTTTCAACAAAAGGGTCTGCTAAATCAGACGACGTGACAAAAGTTCAAGAAGCTGTCAAATTAGCACAACAAAAAGCTGAAGAAGAAAAATTAGAAGCAATCATTGATGGCGAATTCCAATTTGATGCTGCGATTGTACCAGGTGTTGCTGAGAAAAAAGCGCCAGGTGCTAAATTACAAGGTGATGCAAATGTCTTTGTATTCCCAAGTTTAGAAGCTGGTAATATTGGTTACAAAATTGCACAACGTTTAGGTGGATATGATGCAGTTGGTCCAGTATTACAAGGTTTAAATTCTCCAGTAAATGACTTATCACGTGGCTGCTCAATTGAAGATGTATACAATCTTTCAATTATTACAGCAGCGCAAGCCTTACAATAACGATGGATTTAACGAGTAAATATTTTAATGGCGTCAACTGGCGATATATCGACCATTCTTCTGGATTAGAGCCTATGCAATCTTTCGCATTCGATGATACATTTTGCGAAAGTGTGGGCAAAGATATATCAGATAATGTTGTGCGTACTTGGATTCATCAACATACTGTTATTCTTGGTATTCATGATTCAAGATTGCCGTTTTTAAAAGATGGCATTGATTATTTAACGAATGAGATTGGTTATAATGCCATTGTTAGAAATTCTGGCGGCCTAGGTGTCGTTCTAGATCAAGGTGTATTAAATATATCGCTGATGTTCAAAGGACAAACAGAAACAACGATTGATGAAGCGTTTACTGTGATGTATCTCTTAATTAGCAAAATGTTCGAAGATGAGAATGTTGATATTGATACGATGGAAATTGAACATTCTTATTGCCCAGGAAAATTTGACTTAAGTATCGATGGTAAGAAATTTGCAGGCATATCGCAACGAAGAGTTAGAGGCGGTATTGCTGTACAAATTTATCTTTGTGTTGAAGGCTCTGGTTCAGAACGTGCATTGATGATGCAAACATTTTATGAACATGCTTTAAAAGGTGAAGTGACTAAATTTAAATACCCTGAAATTGAACCATCTTGTATGGCCTCATTAGAGACATTGCTTAACAAAACGATTACTGTTCAAGATGTAATGTTTTTACTATTATATGCAATCAAAGATCTTGGCGGTGTATTAAATATGACGCCAATTACTCAAGAAGAATGGCAAAGATACGATACGTATTTTGATAAAATGATTGAAAGAAACAAGAAAATGATAGACCAAATGCAATAGTTAAATATTTAACAGCCCCTTTCAAGTTATCGTTTGGGGCTGTTATTTTTGACAGTATCCATAAATAGCATAAATATGTTATTGTCCTAATATTTAAATTGAACATCATTAAATTAAAAGTAATGATATGATTGAAATAATAAATTTAATAAGAAAATTTCATGTTTTACGTATTAAATAGATTGAGAATAGGGTATATATAATGCGTATGACTATGAAAGAAACGAACCTTCTATTGAAATGTTCTAATACTTTAGTAGTAAATCTATATATTCCAATTATTATTTGTAGTATTATAGTTAGGGTGGAAAATTATAAATTGTAGGGCTATTTTATAAAAAGATAAAGAATCTGAAATATCACTCGATAAGATTTAAACTTTGAAGTAAACGAAAGTTAGTTTTATACTAATCAAGTTAAGTCAAATATAAATTCAAATTAAAGATTATACATAATATGAATAATGTGAGATAAAGACTGCAATGAAATTTAACGCGAATGCGTATGCAACTTAGAATATGATGTCTTTTACTAATAAATAAAAACAATGAATCAAGTATAGGATAAATATAAAAGGTGATATTGACATGACAAGAAAAGGATATGGGGAATCGACAGGTAAGATTATTTTAATAGGAGAACATGCTGTTACATTTGGAGAGCCTGCTATTGCAGTACCGTTTAACGCAGGTAAAATCAAAGTTTTAATAGAAGCCTTAGAGAGCGGGAACTATTCGTCTATTAAAAGCGATGTTTACGATGGTATGTTATATGATGCGCCTGACCATCTTAAGTCTTTGGTGAACCGTTTTGTAGAATTAAATAATATTACAGAGCCGCTAGCAGTAACGATCCAAACGAATTTACCACCATCACGTGGATTAGGATCGAGTGCAGCTGTCGCGGTTGCTTTTGTTCGTGCGAGTTATGATTTTTTAGGGAAATCATTAACGAAAGAAGAACTAATTGAAAAGGCTAATTGGGCAGAGCAAATTGCACATGGTAAACCAAGTGGTATTGATACGCAAACGATTGTATCAGGCAAACCAGTTTGGTTCCAAAAAGGTCATGCTGAAACGTTGAAAACGTTAAGTTTAGACGGCTATATGGTTGTTATAGATACTGGTGTGAAAGGTTCAACAAGACAAGCAGTAGAAGATGTTCATAAACTTTGTGAGGACCCTCTATACATGTCACATGTAAAACATATCGGTAAGTTAGTTTTACGTGCTAGTGATGTGATTGAACATCATAACTTTGAAGCCTTAGCGGATATTTTTAATGAATGTCATGCGGATTTAAAGGCGTTGACAGTTAGTCATGATAAAATAGAACAATTAATGAAAATTGGTAAAGAAAATGGTGCGATTGCTGGAAAACTTACTGGTGCTGGTCGTGGTGGAAGTATGTTATTGCTTGCCAAAGATTTACCAACAGCGAAAAATATTGTAAAAGCTGTAGAAAAAGCTGGTGCAGCACATACATGGATTGAGAATTTAGGAGGTTAATGCGTTGATTAAAAGTGGCAAAGCACGTGCACATACGAATATTGCACTTATAAAATATTGGGGTAAAAAAGATGAAGCACTAATCATTCCAATGAATAATAGCATATCTGTTACATTAGAAAAATTTTACACTGAAACGAAAGTCACTTTTAACGACCAGTTAACACAGGATCAATTTTGGTTGAATGGTGAAAAGGTTAGTGGCAAAGAATTAGAGAAAATTTCAAAATATATGGATATTGTCAGAAATAGAGCTGGCATCGATTGGTATGCAGAAATTGAAAGCGACAATTTTGTACCAACAGCAGCAGGGTTGGCTTCATCAGCAAGCGCATATGCAGCTTTAGCAGCAGCTTGTAATCAAGCGCTAGACATGCAGCTGTCAGATAAGGATTTGTCGAGATTGGCGCGAATCGGTTCGGGTTCTGCATCACGTAGTATTTATGGTGGATTTGCAGAATGGGAAAAAGGGTATAGTGATGAGACGTCATATGCCGTTCCACTTGAATCGAATCATTTTGAAGATGACCTTGCCATGATATTTGTTGTGATTAATCAACATTCTAAAAAGGTACCTAGTCGATATGGTATGTCATTGACACGAAACACATCAAGGTTTTATCAATATTGGTTAGATCATATTGATGAAGATTTAGCTGAAGCAAAAGCAGCGATTCAAGACAAAGATTTTAAACGCCTTGGTGAAGTAATTGAAGAAAATGGTTTGCGTATGCATGCCACGAATCTAGGATCAACACCGCCTTTCACATATCTTGTGCAAGAAAGTTATGATGTAATGGCGCTCGTTCACGAATGCCGAGAAGCGGGGTATCCGTGCTATTTTACGATGGATGCGGGTCCTAATGTGAAAATACTTGTAGAAAAGAAAAACAAGCAACAGATTATAGATAAATTATTAACACAGTTTGATAATAACCAAATTATTGATAGTGACATTATTGCCACAGGAATTGAAATAATTGAGTAAGGAAGAGATAAAATGATTCAGGTCAAAGCACCCGGAAAACTTTATATTGCTGGAGAATATGCTGTAACAGAACCAGGATATAAATCTGTACTTATTGCGTTAGATCGTTTTGTAACTGCTACTATTGAAGAAGCAGACCAATATAAAGGTACCATTCATTCAAAAGCATTACATCATAACCCAGTTACATTTAGTAGAGATGAAGATAGTATTGTCATTTCAGATCCACATGCAGCAAAACAATTAAATTATGTGGTCACAGCTATTGAAATATTTGAACAATACGCGAAAAGTTGCGATATAGCGATGAAGCATTTTCATCTGACTATTGATAGTAATTTAGATGATTCAAATGGTCATAAATATGGATTAGGTTCAAGTGCAGCAGTACTTGTATCAGTTATAAAAGTATTAAATGAATTTTATGATATGAAGTTATCTAATTTATACATTTATAAACTAGCAGTGATTGCAAATATGAAGTTACAAAGTTTAAGTTCATGCGGAGATATTGCTGTGAGTGTATATAGTGGATGGTTAGCGTATAGTACTTTTGATCATGAATGGGTCAAGCATCAAATTGAAGATACTACGGTTGAAGAAGTTTTAATCAAAAACTGGCCTGGATTGCACATCGAACCATTACAAGCACCTGAAAATATGGAAGTACTTATCGGTTGGACTGGCTCACCGGCGTCATCACCACACTTTGTTAGCGAAGTGAAACGTTTGAAATCAGATCCTTCATTTTACGGTGACTTCTTAGAAGATTCACATCGTTGTGTTGAAAAACTTATTCATGCTTTTAAAACAAATAACATTAAAGGTGTGCAAAAGATGGTGCGTCAGAATCGTACAATTATTCAACGTATGGATAAAGAAGCTACAGTTGATATAGAAACTGAAAAGCTAAAATATTTGTGTGATATTGCTGAAAAGTATCACGGCGCATCTAAAACATCAGGCGCTGGTGGTGGAGACTGTGGTATTACAATTATCAATAAAGATGTAGATAAAGAAAAAATTTATGATGAATGGACAAAACATGGTATTAAACCATTAAAATTTAATATTTATCATGGGCAATAAATGATTTGGTAGGGGAGCAATCATCTAATTTAATTAGAAGATAAATGCTCCATTTTTTATTGCCAGCCGTGTTACGTATCTTGAAAAAAATATTAAAAAGAGTAAAATAGATAGAGTTAACGAAAAAATTAATGAAATCGACGATATAGATATGATAAAGAAAGGTGGGTAGCAATATGAAAAATACATTCCTTATTTGTGATGAATGTCAGGCAGTCAATATTAGAACGTTACAAAAGAAGTTGGAAAAATTAGATCCCGATGCTGAAATCGTGATAGGTTGTCAATCTTATTGTGGACCTGGACGCCGAAAAACATTCACTTTTGTTAATAACCGCCCACTGGCTGCGCTTACTGAAGAAGAATTAATCGAAAAAGTTTCTCAACAATTAAAGAAACCACGTGATCCTGAAGAAGAAGAGCGTTTAAGAAAACGACATGAAGAACGTAAACGTCGTAAAGAAGAACAAGATAGAAAGCTTAAAGAAAAATTAGAAAAGCGAAAAGCACAACAATAAAACCTGATGGCAGCATCATTCAATGCGTGCCACCAGGTTTTTATGTTTTGTCTAGAAATTAAATAAATCATTAAATGATTCGGCCATCGTAGGATGCGTATAAATATTATCTCGTAATACGGTATATGGAATATTTTGATCAATCGCAAGTTTAATTATATTAATTAATTCTTCAGATTGCTTACCATATAATGTAGCACCTAAAATCATATTATTTTCATTATTAATGACTACTTTAAATAAACCTCTTGGATCATTGTTAATTTTGTGACGAGGTATAGCACTTACTAAAAGTTGATGTTCAGTGTAATCATAATGTTGAGCGGCAGCTTCTTTACTAGTTAATCCAACACGTGATAATGGTGGATCTATAAATACTGTATAAGGCACGCTGCCTCTATTGTCAGTCGTACGTGACTGATTACCATATAACGCTGATTTGATAATTCGATAATCATCTAAAGATATATACGTAAATTGAAGTCCGCCTTTAACATCACCTGCAGCATAAATATGCGGCACAGTTGTTTGAAGATGAGCATTGACTTTAATTTCGCCTCTGTCGCCTAATTCGATATCAGTATTTTCTAATGCTAAATCCGTATTCGGTTTGCGTCCGATAGCCAAAAGTACTGCATCTGCCTCAAAGTTACCAACGTTAGTATGGACTGTTGTATGATGATCGTCAGATGACAATTCAGTCGTTTCAACATTTGTATACAATGCAATGCTTTTATTTTCTAAGTCAGTAATAGCATGTGCAACGACATCTTGATCTTCGCGTGGCATAAATGATTCACCACGTTCTAATACTGTAACCTTACTACCTAAATTCGCAAACATTGAAGCAAATTCTAAGGCGATATAACCGCCACCTACAATAACGAGGTGTTTAGGTTGATAGCTAATGTTTAATAAACCTGTTGAATCAAAGACATGTTTAGCTTGATCAAGGCCTTTAATGTTAGGAATGACAGAGGTAGCACCAGTATTAATAATGATATGAGGTGCAGTAATACTATCGGCGATATCGCCATGTTGATCTAATAAATTCACTTCAGTATTAGATTTAAACTGCGCTTTAAAATCCAGTACATCAATGTTACTGTCGTCTGCTAATAAGTGGTAATTTTTATTGTTTAGCGCATTGACAACATCGTTTTTACGGTTATAACTTGCTTCAAAGGTTTTGCCTTCTAATCCATCATGTACAAGTGTTTTCGAAGGTATACATCCTATATTGATACAAGTTCCACCATACATTTTCGAAGATTGTTCGATAACTGCGACGTGTTGACCTGTTGATGCAGCGTATTTCGCTAAAGTTTTACCAGCTTTCCCAAATCCTATTACAATTAAATCATATGTTTTCATGACATAAATCCTCCTTTTGAATGTCTTCAATGACATCTTTGATTGTTTTTTCTTTATAAAAATTAATAATGATATTCTGTTCGTCTTGTTGATAATGTGACATGGTAGTTGCAATATTACGAGCAATTTGACAGTGACTGCCTTCGTCGCCAGTAAATAGTCGTGTGTGATGTTCTTTCTCTAAGACAAAATGTTTATATAATGTTGCTAAAGAGACATCAGCGCTACGATCATTTGCTAAATATCCACCATCTTTACCCCGTATTGTGTTAATCATTTTTAAATCGACAAGTTGAGTCGTCACGCGTCGTAATTGAACAGGATTTAAACAAGTTAATTCTGCTAATGAACTACTATTGAATTTTTCTGAATGATGCTTAGTTAAAAAAGCTAACACATGCACGGCAATGTTAAATTCTAAATTCAATGTTTCTCACCTCGTAATTGTAACTGTATTAGTTACAATTAAAAATCATTTTGCTCAATGTGTCAATACTTATGTTTGAAAAGTGTTGAACTAGGAGTGTTTATAGTGATGATTTATTGTTTGAAGGTTTTTGCATTAACGGCGAGATTGCACAATTGAAATTTTAGTTATGTATGAACTGATAGATATGAAATGAATATTGAAAATGAGGGCAATAAAATTTTGAATGATGATGTTGTGTGATTTTGTAAACTTGTTCGTATTTTAGAGACGTTTTGATATTTCGCATGATGAGGAAGTATTTTTAACAACTGATGACATATTTTAATAGTAAATATATTTTGAGATATTAATATATTTAATGTTAAGGATGTTGTCGCAATAAAATTAAAATATTGAAAGATAATTTTTATTGATTAATTGCGAATATACAAAGACACCATTATATCCATATGCTAAAATAAGAAAAAAGGCGACATGTTATCTCAATTTACCTGCATCTAGACCCCTTTACATAAGAAATAATCATCGCCGAGTTTTAAAATTTTACAACTTTGTAGATGTAAAAAGCATTTGATTTTAAATAGTTTGAAAATCATATATTTTTGAAAAAGGAGCATGCCGATGAGTATTGACATGTATTTAGACAGATCTCGAAACCAAGCTTCAAGTGTGGGTAATTTGAGTCAAACAATGAATTCAAATTATGATGCGTTGGAAAAAGCAATTACTCAATTTATCAATGATGATGCGCTTAAAGGTAAAGCGTATACGTCAGCTAAGCAATTTTTTAGTACGGTGTTAATTCCATTATCAACAAGTATGAAAACATTGAGTGATTTAACGAAGCAAGCTTGCGATAATTTTGTGTCACGTTATACGAGTGAGGTTGATAGCATATCTTTAAAAGAATCAGAGCTTGAAGAAGATATCAGATCATTAAGTCAACAAATTACGCGATATGAAAATTTGAATAACAATTTGAAAAAGCATGCTTCCGATAATCAGCAAGCCATTTCATCGAACCAACAAATAATACGAACATTAGGTCAACAAAAACATGAATTAGAAGAGAAGCTACGCAAATTGCGTGAGTTTAATCAAAAATCACCAGAAATATTTAAAGAAGTTGAAGAATTTCAAAAAATTGTCCAACAAGGACTTACCCAAGCGCAGAATTTTTGGAACTTTTCAAAAAATCAATTTAATATACCTTCAGGTAAAGAACTTGATTGGGCTAAAGCAAGTCATGAAAAATATTTGAAAGTTGCTATGGGGAAAATTGAACAAAAAGCAGAGAAAGAAACTTTAAATAAAGCAGACTTTGCTGTTATAAAGGCATATGCCAAAGAACATCCAGAAGACGATATCCCGAAAAGTATAATGAAATATATAAATGACAATAAAGATAGTATTAAACGAGATATAGGATTAGATATCACGTCAACACTTTTAGAGCAAGGCGGTATAAATGCAAGTAAATTCGGTGTATTTATCAATACAGCAGGTGGAGTCAAAGGCCCAGCCGGTCCAAATTCATTTGTGGAAGTCAAACGTACATCAGGTAATGTGTTTATAGAAAATGGTAGTAAATTTGCTAAAGGCGGAAAATATCTAGGTAAAGGTGTTGCAGGTGTAGGTTTTGGTATAGGTATGTATGATGACCTTGCAAATGATGATAAAACATTTGGTGAGGCGTTGTCGCATAATGCTTTAACTACAGGAATAGGTATTGGCGCAGGTGCGGGTATGACTGCTACTATCGCGTTATTTGCAAGTAATCCAGTAGGATGGGCTGTTATAGGTGGCTTTGTGTTTGGTTCGGTTTCGACAATGCTTGTAGATTGGGCTTATCAAAATAATAAGGCTGGTATAAAAGATAAAGCAGACTGGGTAGGACATAAACTAGACGATGGTATCGATGTTGTTAAAAAATCTACAGAAAAAGCCGTAGATAGTGTTGGTGAAGCTACAAAAAGTATTTCTAATCATTTAAACCCTATGAAATGGAGCTGGTAAATATTGCTATGTGAATCTAAAGTTATCAACAAAAACCCTAAGTATAGAGTTATTAAATATGGTGATGAATATTTAATGATTGATTTAGTAAGTACCTGGTTAACTTTATTTCTTCCTATGATTAATTGGTTAATTCCAAAAAAATATGTCAAAATCAGTAAAAAAGAATTTGACGATTTAAACATTGTCAAACCTGTTAAAAATAAAGCTTTTTGGCCAGTTGCAGGTAGTACTATTTTGTTCGGAGTTACGTTTAGAAAATATATTCCTTCACTTAATATTCAATTAGAGAAAAACATGGTGATTGTAATATGTTGTGCAATATTTCTGGGTGTTTTAATACTTTTTTTATTTCTGAATCGTAAGCTAAGATTGGAAATTTATAATAATAACTCTAGTAAAGGGAAAATAATTTTATTTCCTTCATTAAAAAACTTTTGCTTCACAATATTTTATTATTTTTTATTTGGCGGTCTTTCAATAATGGCTCTAAGTATGTTATTAACTTTAAATCCTCAAAATATAATAGGCTTTATTGGTTGGTTGGTAATGACTGCAGGTTTCTTTCTGTTAAACATGTCATCGATTATTGACAAAAAAATTTATGTATTATCTAAAACTAACACGGTGGAAAAATGATGGTTTAGCTGGATTTACTGCGGGTTCTGTTTCGTCATTACTTGTATATTGGACCAATCAAAGAAATGAATTTGGAATAAAAGGTAAAAACGATTGGATAGGACATAAACTAGACGCTAGTATAGATGCTGTAGAAAAATCTGCAGAAAAAACAGTAGATGGTGTTGAAAATGTCATGGTGAAGCTTCAAAAAGTATTTCTGATCATATAAATCCTATGAAATGGAGCTGGTAAAAAGTGCTATGCGAATCTAAAATTATCAATAAAAACGCAAAATATCGAATTATTAAATATAATGGTGAATACTTAATGGTCGATATAATAAGCACTTGGATTAGTTTATTTTTTCCTTTTATTAATTGGTTCATCCCCAAAAGATACGTCAAAATTAGTAGAGAAGAGTTTGAAAATTTAAATATTGTTAAACCTGCTAAAAAGAATGTTTTTTGGCCAGTTGCAGGTATCTCTACTTTATTCGCAGTTACATTAAGAAAGTATACGCATTTACTTGACACTCAACTTGATAAAAAATTAGTTATTGCCATATGTTGTATCACATTTATAGGGATTTTAACATTTTATGTACGCCTAATTAAAAAATCATCTTTAAATATTTATAATACTAAAAATAAAAGATCAAAAATTGTCTTAATACCTACACTAAAAAATGTTTGTTTCACATTATTTGGATATATTTTATTTGGCGGATTGACTATGTTATTCCTAGATGCACTATTATCAATGAGTTATCAAAACATAATAGTATATTTTGCTTGGATTGCAGTTATAATGGGTTTTTTTCTAGTGAATATAGCTTTAATTATAGATAAAAACATTCATGTCATACTTAAAAATTAAGTGGTAGTAATAAATTCAGATTAAAGATATGCAAATAACAATGAATAAAATTTTTAATGATAGTAAGTTGATAATATTTTAATGTCTTTTGAAGTATCGAAAAATGTATTACACATAAAATTAAAGGGATGTGGAGACATTGCTTTGCGAGGTAATAGCTATATACAAAAATCCCAAATATAGAATTATTAAATATAATGATGAATATTTGATGGTGAATATAATAAATAATTGGTTAGTTTTATTCATTCCACTGCTTAATTGGTTGACACCAAAAAGATACATCAAGATCAGTCAAGAAGAATTAGAAAGTTTAAATACTTTCAAACCTGCTAAAAACAATGCATTTTGGCCAGCATTAGGTAGTTCAGTTTTATTTAGTGTGACTTTTAGAAAGTATATGCCTTTATTTAATGTTAGATTGGAAAAAACAATAGTAATAGCCATATTTTTTGTTGTATTTCTTGGTATTTTATTTTTCTACCTAAATTTAAATCGTAGGCTAGCATTAAGTGTTTTTACTATGAATAAAGAAAAAAGTCAGAAAATGATATTGCTACCTAATTTAAAACATTTTTTCTTTATAATATTTGCATATTTATATTTCGGTGGTTTTTCATTTTTCACTTTATATGCCCTGATAACTATAGATGTTCAAAATATAATTATATTTATCTGTTGGGGTGCAGTAACTATGTTTTTCTTTTTTATAAACATTGTTCCCATTGGCATTAAAAAAGCTCATGTAATACTTCTTAAAAAAGCTGAATAATAAATGAGTTTTTTAAATCTAAAATTATTAAATTTAATATAAAAATTTGACTCATAGATAGAATGAATAAAAATCCGAAATATAGAATTATCAACTACAAAGATGAATATTTTATAATGGATATCCCATGTTAATATTAACAGTTTTAATTTCTTTGTTATGCAAATCAAAACATTATAGTATTTCTAATTGAATTTGTAATGGATTTAATGTTGTCGTTCTTAAATGATTTTTCAATTTCTGATACAAAAAAGTACATGTAATTTAAAGGCTAACGAGCAATCGCGCTATGTGAATATCAACTTAAGCAATACTTATTTTAACTGAGTTCTACATAACATTTCTCTAATACACCGCCTAAATTCAAACCCTAATTCTAACATTTGGAAGTTGTATTAAATCATGATAGTGTGATAGTGGAAAAGTTATAAAGATAAGGAGCTGGGTCTAATGAAGCAATTTGTAAACTTAGGTAAATCTGATGTTGAAGTATTTCCAATCGCACTTGGGACGAACGCAGTAGGTGGGCATAATTTATATCCGAACTTAGATGAAGAACAAGGAAAAGAAGTTGTTCGTCAAGCCATTAATCATGGTATTAATTTATTAGATACGGCATATATTTATGGGCCAGAACGTTCAGAAGAATTGGTTGGAGAAGTTGTTAAAGAATATCCGCGAGAGCAAATTAAAATTGCTACGAAAGGGTCTCATGAATTTGATGAAAATCAAGAAGTACATCAGAACAATCAACCGGAATATTTAAAACAACAAGTTGAGAATAGTTTGAAACGTCTACAAACTGATTATATCGATTTATATTATATTCATTTTCCAGATGACAACACTCCGAAAGATCAAGCAGTTGCAGCATTACAAGAGCTTAAGGAACAAGGGAAGATTAAAGCCATTGGTGTATCAAATTTCACATTAGATCAACTTAAAGAAGCAAATAAAGATGGTTACGTTGATGTTGTACAGTTAGAATATAATTTATTGCATCGCGAAAATGAGGCAGTATTACAATATTGTGTTGATCACCAAATCACATTTATTCCATATTTCCCATTAGCATCCGGTATTTTAGCTGGAAAATATGATGAGAACACTAAATTTAGTGACCATCGTACTACACGTCGTGATTTTAAACCAGGTGTATTTGAAGAAAATGTGCGTCGCGTAAAAGCTTTGGAAAGCCTAGCTGCAGCACATCAAACTTCAATTGCGAACATTGTATTAGCATTTTATTTAACGAGACCAGCTATCGATGTGATTATTCCTGGTGCAAAACGTGCAGAACAAGTCATTGAAAATATTAAAGCTGCAGATATCGTTTTATCAGATGATGAGATTCAATATATCGATGAACTGTTTCCAATTGAAGACTAAATGAATTGTATTTAATGGTGACATATGTATCTAATTCATCATGAATTAGCCCCGTATCACAAACGACTTTATATAAGGCATGACGAAATTTCGTCAAATTTATATAAAAGTTGTAAGCGTTTTACTATTCGGTAGGCAAAGCTTATGATAGTATAATTAGGTAACGAAAAACACAGATATTTATTAATCAAAAGTGAGGTTAGGCTAAAATGATTACTGTTTTGTTTGGTGGGAGTAGACCAAACGGTAATACTGCACAATTAACAAAATTCGCTTTGCAAGATTTAGAGTATCAATGGATTGACGTGACACAACATCAGTTTAAACCGATACGTGACGTGAGACATACAACAGAGACTATTACTTCATATGACGATGACTATTTGCCGATTCTAGATAAAATATTGGCTAGTGATACAATTATTTTTGCATCACCAGTGTATTGGTATAGCATTTCAGCACCATTGAAAGCATTTATCGAACATTGGTCAGAAACATTACAAGATAAACGATATCCTAATTTTAAGGCACAAATGGCCGAAAAGGATTTTAGAGTTATTTTAGTTGGTGGAGATTGTCCAAAAATAAAAGCGAAGCCAGCAATTACGCAAATGAAATATAGTTTAGACTTTTTAGGTGCCACTTTAAATGGTTATATTATTGGAACTGCTGAAAAGCCTGGTGACATCATGAAAGACAACTATGCCTTAGCACGTGCAACTGAGTGGAATAGTATATTGCAATAAGACATACCTCATACTAAACGAAGTGATTTTTTGCTTCGTTATTTTTTATTTTTAATTTTAACGGAAAATATAAATATATAAATTGAATAGACAATCATTGTTTATTAAGTATTGAGCAAGTTGTGGTATAATGCCGTTATTAAAACTTGTTAATAAGGGGAGAAAGTCATGTTCAAGGTAAGACAAGCAACTGAAAAAGATGTTGTTCAAATTAGAGATGTCGCAACTAAAGCTTGGTTTAATACATACTTAAATATATACGCTGCGACAACAGTTAATCACTTGTTAGAAGCTTCATATAATGAACATCATTTAAAGAAAAGACTTCAAGAACAATTATTCTTAGTCGTTGAAGAAGGTAATGACATCGTTGGCTTTGCTAACTTTATTTACGGTGAAGAATTATATTTATCAGCTCATTATGTTAAACCAGAATCGCAACATACAGGTTATGGTACAGCATTGTTAAATGAAGGATTATCACGTTTTGAAGATAAATTTGAAGGTGTTTACTTAGAAGTAGATAATAAAAATGAAGAAGCAGTAGCTTACTATAAAGAGCAAGGTTTTACAATCTTACGCTCTTATGAGCCAGAAATGTATGGCGAAAAGTTAGACTTAGCACTTATGTACAAAGCATTTTAAGTAAATTAAATATTATATTAAACGAAAAGGAGGGGAATAATGACTAACGCATATGTAGATTTAAAATTAGTAGAAGAAAAAGTTTTTAAAGACCCGATACATCGATATATTCATGTTGAAGATCAATTGATATGGGATTTAATTAAAACTAAGGAATTTCAAAGGTTACGTCGAATTAGACAACTAGGAACACTGTACCTATCTTTTCATACAGCAGAACATAGTCGCTTTGGACATTCTTTAGGTGTGTATGAAATAGTTAGACGATTAATTGATGAGTCATTTATTGGTCATGATGCATGGGACAATAAAGATAGACCGTTGGCATTATGTGCTGCATTATTACATGATTTAGGACATGGTCCATTTTCACATAGTTTTGAAAAAATATTTAATACAGACCATGAAGCATACACACAAGCGATTATTACTGGAGATACTGAGGTGAATGCTGTATTACGTAAAGTATCGCCTGAGTTTCCAAGAGAAGTTGCGGAAGTAATTAATAAAACGCATCATAATAAATTGGTCATTTCGATGATTTCTTCACAAATCGATGCGGATAGAATGGATTATTTACAACGTGATGCGTATTTCACAGGTGTATCATATGGTGCTTTTGATATGGAACGTATTTTAAGATTAATGCGACCTTCTAAAGATGAAGTACTAATCAAAGAAAGTGGTATGCATGCAGTTGAAAACTTTATTATGAGTCGTTATCAAATGTATTGGCAAATTTATTTCCACCCAGTTAGTCGTGGTGGAGAAGTGCTGCTTAATAATTGTTTGAAACGCGCAAAACAGCTTTATAATGAAGGCTATGAATTTAAGTTGCATCCACATGATTTTATTCCATTTTTTGAAGAGACAGTTACGATTGAACAATATGTTGAACTCGATGAAGCGGTAGTTACGTATTATTTGGAAAAATGGACAAAAGAAGATGATGCCATTTTAAGTGATTTAGCAAGTCGATTTATTAATCGAGACTTATTTAAATATATTCCATTTGATGGCTCAATTATTACAATATCAGAACTGCAAGAACTGTTTGAAGCAGGTGGTATTAATCCAGATTATTATTTTGTGAGTGAAGCATTTTCGGATTTGCCATATGACTATGATCGACCTGGGTCAAATCGCAAACCGATTCATTTATTAAGACAAGATGGTACGATTAGAGAAATAAGCAATCAATCATTAGTCATTCATAGTATTACAGGTATTAATCGCCAAGACTATAAATTATATTATCCTAGAGAAATGGTTGCAAAGATTAAAGATAAGACAATTAGAGAAGCTATTGAAAATTTGATTAATGAGCTTAATTAAACAGGGCTAAAATTGTTATCGTTAAATATGGAGGTTATATCATTGTCTGAGAAAAAAGGCTTTAATTTTAATATCATAAAAAATGACCCTCTAGATGGTCATAAAGGTACAAATATTGGTTCAATTAGCTTAGACAATATTGCACCAGTTTTTATCGATGTTGCTAACAAAGAAGCATTTATTGATATTGGAGGCATGCATGCTCGCGCCAAAGTTGAAAAAGGCGTGAAATGGATTACTGATAAAGCTGCTGTTGAAGGCGATGAAGCTAAAGAATATTGGTTGTGTTGGGTAACAACAGAACGTAATGAACAAGGACCATATTATGCTGGTTTAACAGCGTGCTATTTATTAGTGAATAAAGCAATTCGTCGTGGTTATAAAAGTATGCCTGAACATGTTAATATGATGGATAAATCAATGAAACATCATATTATCATTGATCAAATTGGTGACGAGAATAAAGCTATTTTAAAAGACTTTTTAATGAACCATGATGAAGGTATGTGGAAGCATTCTTCTGATGCTTTACATCAAGCATTTAATTAAATATTAGAAACTAAAATTTCCCAATTAATCTATAAAGATATGATTCATTTCTCAATGACGACGTAAATCGTGAGGTGAAAATAAAGTCTTAGATTGATTGGGAGTTTTTTTAATTTTTTTGAAATTAAATTAATCTGTAGTTAATAAAAAATTTGAATAACTGACACATTTTTTTGATCATAGCTATATACTTTGTGAATTAATTCACATTATAATAAGAGTGAAGATAAGAGTATTATAAATTATCTTTAAATAAATATATGTGAAGTAAAAATTACACGTTAGCATATCGATTATGTCATTTCTTTTAACATATTAACTAGGGAAACGTTAAAAGTTAACGGTTGATATCTAACTAAAAACAAAGTCACAGTAGTATATTTTAATCTGGCGTCTATTACAAATAAAAATTACATCTATAATTATTCGTTTTCATTTTTGAAAGTAATCGCCAATTAATATCATACATACTGGAGTGACTATAAGGAGGACATTATTATGAGAGCAGCAGTTGTAACGAAAGATCACAAAGTAAGTATTGAGGACAAAAAGTTAAGAGCTTTAAAACCTGGTGAAGCATTGGTACAAACGGAATATTGTGGCGTTTGTCATACCGATTTACATGTTAAGAATGCTGATTTTGGTGATGTTACAGGCGTTACTTTAGGTCATGAAGGTATTGGTAAAGTCATCGAAGTTGCAGAAGATGTAGAATCATTAAAAATTGGAGACCGTGTGTCTATCGCTTGGATGTTCGAAAGCTGTGGAAGATGTGAATATTGTACAACAGGTCGTGAAACACTTTGCCGTAGTGTGAAAAATGCTGGTTATACAGTAGATGGTGCAATGGCTGAACAAGTTATTGTTACTGCAGACTATGCTGTGAAAGTACCTGAAAAATTAGATCCAGCAGCAGCGTCTTCTATTACATGCGCAGGTGTGACAACTTATAAAGCTGTAAAAGTAAGTAATGTAAAACCTGGACAATGGTTAGGTGTTTTTGGTATAGGTGGTTTAGGTAACCTAGCTTTACAATATGCTAAAAACGTTATGGGGGCTAAAATTGTTGCCTTCGATATTAATGATGATAAATTAGCATTCGCGAAAGAATTAGGTGCAGATGCTATTATTAATTCTAAAGATGTTGATCCAGTTGCAGAAGTTATGAAATTAACTGATAACAAAGGATTAGATGCAACAGTGGTAACTTCAGTTGCTAAGACGCCATTTAACCAAGCGGTTGATGTTGTAAAAGCTGGTGCAAGAGTTGTTGCCGTTGGTTTACCTGTTGATAAAATGAACTTAGATATCCCAAGATTAGTGCTTGATGGTATTGAAGTAGTAGGTTCACTTGTTGGTACAAGACAAGACTTACGTGAAGCGTTTGAATTTGCTGCTGAAAATAAAGTAACACCTAAAGTTCAATTAAGAAAATTAGAAGAAATCAATGATATTTTTGAAGAAATGGAAAATGGTACTATAACTGGTAGAATGGTTATTAAATTTTAAAAATATAAAATGACTTTATAGATAAAGAAGGTAGTGCTCTGAACACTATCATTATAATCAAACACGAGGTTTTCATGAAAGATAGTGAAAATCTCGTGTTTTTTGGTTTTGAGGTGTTGTTTGTATTTTATAAAATGGCTTACATATATCAAGCGTTGATTAAGTATGGAATTGTTAATTAATTGAACCTATTTAGCTTTAAGAAGGCATAACAAGATGACCTTATTTTATGCTATAATATTTCTATTATGCGAAGATTAAGGTGAGTAGTAAATTGGATAAAAAAGTAAGTATTCATACAAAGCAAGTGTTGAAACAGCACAACGAAAAAGAAAAATTTGAATTTACTACTGAAGGAACTTGGCAACAAAGGCAATCTAACTTTATTCGGTACGTAGAACAAATTGAGGATGCAACAGTTAATGTTACAATAAAAGTGGATGATGATAGCGTTAAGTTGATTCGTAAAGGCGACATTAATATGAATTTGCATTTTGTTGAAGGACAAACGACAACAACTTTTTACGATATATCGGCTGGACGAATTCCACTAGAAGTTAAAACATTACGCATTTTACATTTCGTAAGTGGAGACGGTGGCAAGTTAAAGATTCATTATGAATTATATCAAGATAATGAAAAAATGGGTTCTTATCAATATGAAATTAACTATAAGGAGATAGGCGAATGAATATTATTGATCAAGTGAAACAAACATTAGTAGAAGAAATTGCAGCAAGTATTAACAAAGCAGGATTAGCAGATGAGATTCCTGATATTAAAATTGAAGTTCCTAAAGATACAAAAAATGGAGATTATGCTACTAATATTGCGATGGTACTGACTAAGATTGCAAAGCGTAATCCTCGTGAAATTGCTCAAGCGATTGTTGATAACTTAGACACTGAAAAAGCACATGTAAAACAAATTGACATTGCTGGTCCAGGATTCATTAATTTTTACTTAGATAATCAGTATTTAACAGCAATTATTCCTGAAGCAATTGAAAAAGGTGATCAATTTGGATATGTAAATGAATCAAAAGGTCAAAATGTATTGCTTGAGTATGTTTCAGCTAACCCTACAGGAGATTTACATATTGGTCATGCTAGAAATGCAGCAGTTGGTGATGCTTTAGCTAATATTTTAACTGCAGCTGGCTATAATGTAACACGTGAATATTATATTAATGATGCTGGTAATCAAATTACTAACTTAGCGCGTTCGATTGAAACACGTTTCTTTGAAGCTTTAGGTGACAATAGTTATTCAATGCCAGAAGATGGCTATAATGGCAAAGATATTATTGAAATAGGTAAAGATTTAGCAGAGAAACACCCTGAAATTAAAGATTATTCTGAAGAAGCACGTTTGAAAGAATTTAGAAAATTAGGCGTAGAATACGAAATGGCTAAACTGAAAAATGATTTAGCAGAGTTCAATACGCATTTTGATAATTGGTTTAGTGAAACATCTTTATATGAAAAAGGTGAAATTCTTGAAGTTTTAGCTAAAATGAAAGAATTAGGTTATACGTATGAAGCTGATGGCGCTACATGGTTACGTACAACTGATTTTAAAGACGACAAAGACAGAGTATTAATTAAAAATGACGGTACATATACGTATTTCTTACCAGATATTGCGTACCACTTCGATAAAGTTAAACGTGGTAATGACATTTTAATCGATTTATTTGGTGCTGATCATCATGGTTATATTAATCGTTTGAAAGCATCTCTTGAAACGTTTGGTGTAGATAGTAATCGTTTAGAAATTCAAATCATGCAAATGGTTCGTTTAATGGAAAATGGTAAAGAAGTGAAGATGAGTAAACGTACTGGTAATGCGATTACATTAAGAGAAATTATGGACGAAGTTGGCGTTGACGCTGCACGTTATTTCTTAACTATGCGTAGTCCTGATAGTCACTTTGATTTTGATATGGAATTAGCGAAAGAGCAATCTCAAGACAATCCAGTTTACTATGCTCAATATGCACATGCGCGTATTTGTTCAATTTTAAAACAAGCGAAAGAGCAAGGAATTGAGGTAGCTGCTGCGAATGATTTTACAACGATTACAAATGAAAAAGCGATTGAATTGTTGAAAAAAGTAGCTGATTTCGAACCTACAATTGAAAGTGCTGCTGAGCATAGATCAGCACATAGAATTACTAATTATATTCAAGATTTAGCTTCTCATTTCCATAAATTCTATAATGCTGAAAAAGTGTTAACAGATGATACTGAAAAAACAAAAGCACATGTTGCTATGATTGAAGCGGTCAGAATTACATTGAAAAATGCATTGGCAATGGTCGGTGTAAGCGCACCTGAATCAATGTAAGAACATTTATATACACTCCAACGTAGAGTTTCTCCAAAGATACTTTGTGTTGGGGTGTTTTTTATTAGGTATGTGACATATTGGGGAATGCTTAGTATGTGAATAAGGTTAAGAGGAACGCAGTTGGATGCTAAGGTACAACTGCATAAGAGCCCCCTAATCGCTAAAGCTCAAGGGGAGTAAAGGAATACAGTTGGTTTGCTTGCGCAGCAACTGCATAAGAGCCCCTAATCGCTAAAGCTCAAGGGGGTTAAAGAATACAGTTGGCTTGCTTGCGCACAACTGCATAAGAGCCCCTAATCGCTAAAGCTCAAGGGGGTTAAAGGAATACAGTTGGCTTGCTTGCGCAACAACTGTATAAGAGCCCCTAATCGCTAAAGCTCAAGGGGGTTAAAGGAATACAGTTGGCTTGCTTGCGCACAACTGCATAAGAGCCCCTAATCGCTAAAGCTCAAGGGGCTCTAAAAGGAGGATGTAAATGTTAGGAACTGATGAATTGTATAAATTGTTATATAGGCATATGGGACCTCAAAATTGGTGGCCTGCTGATAATGACATTGAAATGATGTTAGGTGCAATTTTAGTTCAAAATACTAGATGGCGAAATGCAGAAATTGCATTGAATCAGATTAAAGAACACACGCATTTTAATCCAAATCATATATTAGAACTACCTATTGAAACGTTACAATCATTGATTCATTCAAGTGGCTTTTATAAAAGTAAATCACTGACGATTAAAACATTATTAACATGGTTAGCACGACATCATTTCAATTATCAAGAGATTAATGAGCGATATAAAGCTGAATTAAGAAAAGAATTATTATCTTTGAAAGGTATTGGAAGTGAAACAGCAGATGTCTTACTTGTTTATATATTCGGACGTATTGAATTTATTCCAGATAGCTATACAAGAAAAATATATGATAAATTAGGATATGAAAACACTAAAAGTTATGATCAATTAAAAAAAGTAGTCACATTACCAAATCATTTTACAAATCAAGATGCTAATGAATTTCATGCTCTGTTAGATGTATTTGGTAAACATTACTTTAGAGATAAAGATATAAAGAATTATGATTTTTTAGAACCTTACTTTAAAAAGTAAACGCTGTGAAGTTAGATAGATGAGTTTATATGAAATATAAAAAATAATTTACTATTTTCTTTTAGTATGTGGACTTATATAATAAATAGAAGCATATAAAGAAAAAAAGTTGTTTGTTTGTGCAGTAACTGCATAAATCCCTCTAATCGCTAAAGGTGAAGAGGAACGCAGTTGGATGCTACCGCACAACTGTATAAAAGCCTCTAATCACTAAAGCTCAAGAAGATTAAAGGAACGCAGTTGGATGCTAAGGCACAACTGCATAAAAGCCTCTAATCACTAAAGCTCAAGAGGCTTTAAAAAGGAGATGTGATAATGTGAAGAAATCGTTAATTGCTTTTATTTTGATTTTTATGCTTGTTCTGAGTGGCTGTGGTATGAAAGATAATGATAAACAAGGTAGCGATGATAATGGCTCGTCTAAATCGCCGTACCATAGAATTGTTTCGTTAATGCCTACTAATACTGAAATTTTATATGAATTAGGATTAGGTAAATACATAGTTGGTGTTTCAACGGTTGATGATTATCCAAAAGATGTGAAAAAGGGTAAGAAACAATTTGATGCTTTGAATCTAAATAAAGAGGAACTTTTAAAGGCAAAGCCAGATCTAATTCTTGCGCATGAGTCGCAAAAGGCAACTGCAAATAAAGTATTGTCATCATTAGAGAAACAAGGCATCAAAGTAGTGTATGTTAAAGATGCACAATCAATTGATGAAACTTACAACACATTTAAGCAAATTGGGAAATTAACGCATCATGATAAGCAGGCTGAACAACTTGTTGAGGAAACTAAAGATAATATCGATAAAGTCATAGATTCAATTCCTGCTCATCATAAAAAATCAAAAGTATTTATTGAGGTTTCATCAAAGCCTGAAATATATACAGCAGGGAAGCATACATTTTTCAATGATATGTTAGAAAAATTAGAAGCCCAAAATGTTTATAGTGACATTAATGGTTGGAACCCTGTAACGAAGGAAAGTATTATTAAAAAGAACCCAGATATATTAATTTCGACGGAAGCTAAGACAAGATCAGATTATATGGATATCATCAAAAAAAGAGGTGGATTCAATAAAATTAATGCTGTCAAGAATACACGTATTGAAGTTGTAAATGGTGATGAAGTGTCAAGACCAGGTCCACGTATTGATGAAGGATTAAAAGAATTAAGAGATGCAATTTATAGAAAATAAACCATTCTAATTATGCCCCTTATTGCTACATGTAGTAATAAGGGGTTTTTAAAATATATTTAGTGAATGATAGCAACGCGAGTATGTGATTGCTATAATGAATGTAATTATCGATGAAAGAAAAGAGAATGCTATGACATTTAATAAAGTATTATTGAGCTGGATAGTCATATTGATTATAACAACTAGCATATATCTATTTTGGCAGTTGGGGGATATCAATGATGTATTTAACCAGTCTATTTTAATCAATGTTAGATTACCGAGATTATTAGAAGCATTGTTGACAGGTATGATATTGACTGTTGCAGGCCTTATATTTCAAACAGTTTTAAATAATGCATTGGCAGATAGCTTTACATTAGGATTGGCAAGCGGTGCTACATTTGGTTCAGGATTAGCATTATTTTTAGGATTATCAACGTTATGGATTCCTGTATTTTCAATAACATTTAGTTTGATAACATTAATAACTGTATTAGTCATTACGTCGGTATTGAGCCAAGGCTATCCAGTTAGAATCTTAATATTAAGTGGTTTAATGATTGGTGCATTATTCAATTCACTTCTATATTTTTTGATTTTATTAAAACCTCGCAAATTAAATACAATTGCCAATTATCTGTTTGGTGGTTTTGGTGATGCAGAATACTCAAATGTATCCATAATAGCAATCACATTTATCATTGCACTGTTTGGTATATTTATCATTCTTAATCAACTAAAGTTATTGCAATTAGGAGAACTAAAAAGTCAGTCACTAGGCTTAAATGTTCAATTGATTACATATATCGCGTTATGTGTAGCTTCTATGATAACGGCGATAAATGTTGCATATGTTGGCATCATTGGATTCATTGGTATGGTGATACCACAACTCATTAGAAAATGGCAGTGGAAACAATCATTAGGAAGACAATTGGCTTTGAATATTGTAATTGGAGGACAAATAATGGTTATGGCAGATTTTATTGGTAGCCATATATTGTCACCAGTACAAATACCGGCAAGTATTATCATTGCATTAATTGGTATACCAGTGTTATTTTACATGCTAATATCTCAGTCGAAACGGTTACACTAGCACATGACATTTGCTAAAATAAAAATAACTATAAACATAAAGAGGGCATAAGCGATGGATTTGAATCAAATTAAAGCAGTTGTATTTGATTTAGAAGGTACGTTGTTGGACAGAGTTAAATCTCGAGAGAAATTTATCGAAGAGCAATATGAACGATTTCATGACTACTTAATTCATGTTCAACTAGCAGATTTTAAAAAAGCATTTATTGAGCTAGATGACGATGAAGATAATGATAAACCTGATTTATATAAAGAAATCATTAAACGTTTCCATGTAGATAGGCTAACTTGGAAAGACTTATTTAATGATTTTGAAATGCATTTTTATCGTTATGTATTTCCTTATTACGATACTTTATATACACTAGAAAAGCTATCGCAAAAAGGCTTTCAAATTGGTGTTATCGCAAATGGTAAATCTAAGATTAAACAATTTCGATTACATTCACTTGGTTTGATGCATGTTATTAATTATTTATCAACATCAGAAACAGTTGGCTTTCGTAAACCACATCCTAAAATTTTTGAAGATATGATTGATCAACTAGGGGTATTACCTGAGCAAATTATGTATGTTGGCGATGATGCGTTAAATGATGTAGCTCCAGCACGAGCTATGGGCATGGTTAGTGTATGGTATAAACAAGAAGATGCTGAAATTGAACCACTTGAAGAAGAAGTTGATTTTACAATTACAACAGTGGAAGAATTATTAACCATTTTACCAATAAAAATTGATAATAAAGGAGAAAATTATGGATCTATTTACTAGAAAAGATGGAACATCGATACATTACAGTACATTAGGTGAAGGCTATCCTATCGTATTGATTCATACTGTACTTGATAATTATTCTGTGTTTAATAAATTAGCAGCAGAATTAGCAAAATCATTTCAAGTTGTGTTAATTGATTTACGTGGACATGGCTATTCTGATAAACCTCGTCACATTGAAATAAAAGATTTTTCTGATGATATTGTTGAATTACTTAAATATCTATACATTGAAGAAGTTGCATTTGTATGCCATGAAATGGGTGGAATCATTGGTGCCGATATTTCAGTACGTTATCCTGAATTTACATCATCACTTATGTTGGTAAATCCAACATCTATTGAAGGTGAATTACCGGAAGAACGTTTATTTAGAAAATATGCCCATATTATTCGAAACTGGGATCCTGAAAAACAAGATAAATTTTTAAATAAGCGTAAGTATTATCGTCCGAGAAAAATGAATCGATTCCTCAAACATGTCGTAGATACAAATGAAATATCAACTAAAGAAGAAATTCAAGCAGTTAAAGAGGTATTCAAAAACGCTGATATTTCTCAAACTTATAGAAATGTCGTAGTACCGACAAAAATTATTGCAGGAGAATTCGGTGAAAGAACAACAAGATTAGAAGCTAAAGAAGTAGCTGATTTAATCCCAAATGCGGACTTTGAAGTATATCAAGAATCAAGTGCATTCCCATTTGTTGAAGAGCAAGAAAGGTTCGTCGAAGATACAGCTTCATTTATTAACAAACATCACGATGAAAAGCATGTTTAATTTTAAGTGATAAGTGAAATATAAAAGTAGTAATTATTATTTGTAATATAATTGTAATATGACTGTTGTTTTAGAAATGATTGTTGTATAATGGTTGTGAGCACAAGACGATATAAATAAAAGGAGAGAGTGCTTATGAAAAAGCTACTAACGGCAAGTATAATTGCATGTTCTGTTGTAATGGGAGTAGGCATAGCGAACACTAGTGCCGAAGCAGCAAGTGGCAACTCTATTGATACTGTTAAACAATTAATTAAGGGTGAT
The DNA here is from genome assembly GCF_016893255.1 of Staphylococcus sp. GDB20D11A. Lineage (NCBI taxonomy): Bacteria > Bacillati > Bacillota > Bacilli > Caryophanales > Staphylococcaceae > Staphylococcus > Staphylococcus sp. GDB20D11A. The sequence goes on along the minus strand of NZ_JAFEPJ010000016.1, from coordinate 52,563 downwards.
CATTCATTAGAAAATGTGAAAATTGGCGAATCTATTAAAGATGTTTTAACTAAGTACAAAAATCCGATGTATTCTTACAATGAAGATGGAACTGAACATTATTACGAATTTCATACTAAAAAAGGTATGTTATTAGTAACTACTGATGGTAAGAAAAACAATGGTAAAGTAACTCATATTTCAATGATGTATAATGATGCTAATGGTCCAACATATCAAGCTGTTAAAAATTATGTTGGCAAAGCAGTAACACATACGGAATATAGCAAAGTTGCTGGTAATTTTGGATATATTGAAAAAGGCAAAACGACTTATCAATTTGCCTCAGCACCAAAAGATAAAAACATAAAATTATATCGTATTGATTTGGAAAAATAATAATTAAATTAATCGTGCTTAACCGACAAGTTAAATCGCAATACTTGTCGGTTATTTTATTACATGCCATAATACAGTGAATATAATTTTTTATGATTTGCGAAGGGGATATTAAACCAATACAATAAATAAAGATGTTTCATTTTAAAGGAGTACTACCAATGCGTATAAACGATAAAATTTTACTAGAAAATATAGAAGATTACTTTAATCATAAAGGTTTATCACCGCATTTGATTGATGATATTAAAGAGAAAGTAATTACTGATATAAAAAATTCTGAAAAGAAAGATCAAGATTATATTGAATATAAAAGAAAATCTCCAGCACAAATCATATTAATGATTCAAAGGAATTTGTTTGCTTTACAAATGAATCCAGTTATTTTCTTTATTATAAACTTCATTCTCATATCCTATTTATATGATAAACAGTATGTTCAGTTTCAAGCTATTACTGGAATGAGTCTATTTTATTGTTTAGTGATTTTTCCAATGACTATTGTTGTATACCTAAGGGTGTCGCAAAAGAATTACTTGCGTAGTAATAAAATAGAAATGATTATGGGTACAATTATCGCTATCATATCCTTGTTATTAATTATATTACAAGCATTTAATATTACTTGGGGCGTTATACCAATTACAAATTTTGGACATCAATTTTTCTTTTTCATTGGTATTATTTTAGTAATTGCCGGCATATTTTATAAGCGACTTGAGTTTTCGGGAATCGGCTTATTATTTTGTCAAAAAACCGTCGATGCAATGATTCATAATCCACAATCAGCCCAGATTTTTTCATTAATTATATGGATATTATTAGTAGTTCTAGTTATATATTTCACAATTAGATTATCTTCACGTACAAGATTATAAATATGATAAAACTATTCACTTGATTAATTGTATTAATTGAGATGAATAGTTTTTTTATTGTTGGAATAACTTTTTGTAATTTATAAATAATTTAAAAAAATTGTTTATAAAATGGAAGCGTATATAGAATGAAGGTTGGGTATATAGTTTATTGAGGGAGGTGTCACAATGAATAAAGTCACAATTAATCCTCAAATCCAATTAACTTATCAAATTGAAGGTAAAGGGGATCCTATAATATTACTTCATGGATTGGATGGTAATTTAGCTGGATTTGAAGATTTGCAACATCAACTAGCATCATCATATAAAGTACTTACTTACGATTTAAGAGGTCATGGCAAGTCTTCTAAAAGTGAATCATACGATTTAAACGATCACGTTGAGGATTTAAAAATTCTAATGGAGAAGTTAAATATTCATGAGGCACATATTCTAGGACATGATTTAGGTGGGGTAGTTGCTAAGTTATTTACAGATAAATATGCTTATCGTGTAAAATCATTAACTACCATTGCATCGAAGAAAGATGACTTAATACACAGCTTTACTCAATTGTTAATTCAATATCAAGATGATATAGCGGGTTTTAATAAGTCTGAAGCGTATATTCTTTTATTTTCTAAATTGTTTAGAAATCAAGAGAAGACGATGAAATGGTATCAAAAACAAAGAATATATAGCATTAAGTCTGAGGATGATAGTGCGGTGGCAATTCGTTCATTAATTTTGCATAAAGATGAACCTATGTATTTAAAAAAACGTACATGTGTACCTACTTTGTTAATTAATGGGGAACATGATCCTTTGATTAAAGATAAGAATCATTTTAAATTGGAAGCGCATTTTTTAAATGTAACGAAAAAAATCTTCGAACATTCAGGACATGCACCGCATATTGAAGAACCAGAAGCATTTATGAATTATTATTTAAATTTTTTAGAAAAAGTAAAATAGAAAATGATATGGGATAGAAATGATAAAGAACCACTGATGAATTATTAAGTAGTGGTTCTTTATCATTAGACACTGCTAATGTGTACTTTAAAATAGGAATACTAATTTCTGAAGAAATGTATTTCTTTATCGTTGTCCGCCAACTTGCACATTATTGTAAGCTGTCTTTCAGTCAGCTTATGTGTTGGGGCCCCGCCAACTTGCTTTGCCCGTAGAATTTCTTTTCGAAATTCTTTATGTTCGACCCCGCAAACATAACATTTTATCACCTAGAACATTGATTGATGCCTCATTCACATGATTTTGCATGAAATTTTTATGATGCGAATGCATATTGTCAGATAATCATGTAATGAATACACGCGATTTATACATAAATTCTCTATATTTAGAAAAAAAGACATAAAAAAAGGAAGTTTAATAGAATGTATCATCTATCAAACTTCACCAAATTGCGCTAAACAAAATTATAGTTCAATTTCGTTGTTTGCTTCAGTGATTCGTTTATTTACTCGACTCAATAATGATTCGATTTTTTTACGTTGTTGTGCATTAACAAGAATTAATACAGTTCTTTCATCATGCTCATTACGTTTTTTATCGAAGTAATCTTCTTGAGATAAAATTTTAACTGCTTTAACAACTTGTGGTTGTTTGTAGTTTAAATGATTAATAATATCTTTAAGATAGTATTCTTTCTCTTTGTTTTCGCTGATGTATGTCAATACAGCGAATTCTTCAAAGCTAATTGAAAATTCCTTTTTAATTAAACTTTTTAATTTGTCAGCATAAGTGACCATTGATAACAACTCAAAGCAATCATTGATTTTTGTAATTGCCATGTTTAAAACCTCCCTATTTGATGCATCTTGCTCGATACATTTGCCCGATAATATATTGATATCTAATCTTTATTTATTATAGATATGTTAGTCATAATTTTGCATTAAATAAGTTTTATTAAATATATTTAATGCTCTATTATTTAGTTAATTATAACTAATTAAAAATGAGAAGTAAACAAAAAAGTGTTTATAAAACAAATTATTCATTAGACACAGTGATTGTATTTCTGGGTTAGCATTTGGTTTAGTCAAAAATATCAGCATTTTTTATAATTTACCTTAATTTAATCGTCAATACAAGGTAATTTATTTAATGAAACGATTTAGCGCAATTAAATGTTTCGATATTCAATGTGTGTCTAAAGAGATTCTTTGTTATAGCTTAACTCTTCCAAGTTAACTTCTTCTACTATTTATACCCATTTTTCAGAATTTTATCACTAAAAATGAAAAATTTTTATAATTTTTTTAATTTAGTAATTCTCAGTGCAGTTTTAATGATACGAAAAACACATTAATTTAGTGATTAAAACCAATCTATAGCACGTTAAAGTGTCTATACGTTATTCCGATTGATAACGGGTAACAAATAATAGAAAGTACGATAATTGATTATGCATTAAAGCACTTTTATTTTTCAAACTCGACTCAATGAATTATAAAAAGTTGTGCATTTTGACTTATTTTTAATTAATTGAATAACCAACTATGAAATATTAGCACGAATAACATAATTTTTGCTATTAATTTGGTATAAATTATTAAAAAACAACATTAATTTAGGTCTTAAGAATGAGTTGAGTGTCTAATTTGCTAAATTAAAATTTGTTGTGTCAAAGAATACTACCTAAATCAACGCTTTTCTAAAGATTTTTAGATTACAAAAAAATAGCTTATCACTTTTAAAAATAATTACAAGTTAAAATGATAAGCTAAAAGTTAATTTAAAATAATCTTAAAAGTATAATGCCTGTCAAAATGCATAATAGACCAATAGTTTTTCTGGATGTCATTGCTATTTTAGGTGAACCAAATAATCCAAAGTGATCTATCAATATGCCCATTAGAATCTGGCCAAACATCCCAATAAGTGTTGTTAATGCTGCACCCATATGAGGCATTAAGATAATGTTAGCTGTTACAAAAGCCATGCCAAGTATACCGCCAGTAAAATAGATAGGTTTTAATTTACCGAATTTTAAATGACTTGTTTTTAGTTTTAAAGAACGATTAAAAATAGCGGTTAAAATCAACAGCGTTATTGATCCAATTGTAAATGAAACTAATGATGCAAAGGCTGGTGAATGAGTATGACTTGCTAAAGCACTATTAATTGTCGTTTGAATAGGTGGAAAGAAACCAAAAATAAATCCTAAGAGAAGCCAAAACAGTAAATACTTTTGATCAGTTAGTAATAAATTATTCTTGTTAAATTGATTCATTGTGATGATACCAACAATTAATAGTAGTACTCCAATTGCTTTAATTAAATTAAAATCATGAACTGTTGCACCAAATAATCCGAACGTATCAATAATGACACCCATTATAATTTGGCCCGCAACTGTTGCAATTACAGTTAATGTTGCACCTAATTTTGGCAATAACAATAAATTGCCAGTTAAATAGCCAACACCGAGTAATCCGCCAACGAACCAAGTATAGTTGAATGTTTGATTACTAAAAAAGTGTAATGAGAAAACGTCAGGATTTATAAAAATATTTAAGACGATTAAACAAATTGTTCCAACTGAAAATGAAATGAATGAAGTATAGAAAGGCGATTTAGTATACAGTGATAGTCTTGAATTGACAGATGTTTGGATAGGAATAAGCATTCCAACTAGGACACCAATGATATAGAAAAGAAGCATATGAATAAAGTCTCACTTTCCAAAGTTAATAATAAAATCATATGTATACATTATCATTATAGAGAAAATATACAACTCATTTACAATAATGTTGAAAAAAACAGGACATTAACACAACAAAATCACCCTAGACAATCATGATGAAAGTCCAGGGTGTTAGTATTTATACTAAATTAATTGCGCTTTCTTTATATCTATTTCTTATCTTCAAATAAAACAGTTGTTGTTTTATCAATAATTTGAGCAGAATGTACTTTGGTGATAGTACCACTATTTGACTTTATAATATTTAAATCTACTAACGCATTCATACTATCACGTGCAACTTGCTCGGTTACTACGTTGTTTAATTGTGGTAATTGCAGTTTTACAGGCTTGTCTAGTGAAGATTTAAAACTTAATTCAAGTGTTTTAGTCATGAAAGTGTCCTCCTGATTAAATTGATACAGATTTGATGACTTCGATGTTGTTGTATGTTTCTCCAGTAAGTCGCTCGATAAGTTTGCTGAATGTTTTAATTTGGTCGTTTGATGCATCAGGGTTAATGTTGGCGAATCGACGCTTAAATTCTGTTTGTTTGCCGTTAGCGTCTACTTTTGTAAATGATAATACAATAGTGATGTGGTTTATTTTACTCATATTTTAAAACCTCCTTTCACACTATATATCGAAATAAAATAATAAAATGGCTAAATTTATTTTCTATGTTTAAAATCTATAAAAAAGGCAATAGATATATGTAACTAAAATATAAAATAGCTATGATTAAGACACTTAAAGCAAGGGGAGGTTGAGTAATGAATAAAGTAGAAGCGATTAAATTTAATGATGATATTGTTAAAATGTATGAAGCGCTCAAGATAAAATCTGAACGTGACTATTTATTCTTTAAGTTAGCTATACATAGTGGATTGAAAGTATCAGAATTATTAACAATTACAGTCTCTCAAGTTAAGAGACTAATTGAAAAGTGTACGTTATCAGAAATGTGTAAAGCACATTTTCATTCGTTGATTAAAATTAAATTACCAGAAACATTATCGAAAGAACTACTTCAATATATAGAGGACAGGAGTCTTTCGAATGAAGACGTTCTTTTTCAATCACTACGAACAAATCAAGTATTATCTAGACAGCAAGCATATCGAATTATTCATCAAGCATCAATTGAAGCTGGCATAGAGAATGTAGGACTAACGACATTGCGTAAGACATTTGCATATCATGCTTATCAAAAAGGTATACCTATACCAGTCATTCAAAAGTATTTAGGGCATCAATCTGCTATTGAAACACTAAATTTTATCGGTTTAGAAAATGAGTGTGAACATAGTATTTATATTTCATTACAATTATAGAAACAAAGGAGGCTAATAATGAGTTTGGTTTATTTATTAATTGCCATACTTGTGATTATGGCGATGATACTTCTAATGTCTAAACGTAGAGCATTGGCTAAATATGCCGGGTACATAGCATTGATTGCACCTGTAATTTCATCTATCTATTTTATGATTCAAATACCATCAGTAGCTAAACTGCAATATCTTTCTACCTCTATTCCATGGATTAAGACATTAGATATTAATTTAGATTTACGTTTAGATGGTTTAAGTTTAATGTTTTCTCTTATTATTTCACTTATTGGAATTGCAGTATTCTTCTATGCAACTCAATATTTATCCTCTCGAAAAGACAATTTACCAAGGTTTTATTTTTATTTAACGTTATTTATGTTCAGTATGATTGGTATTGTATTATCAGACAATACGATATTGATGTACATTTTTTGGGAATTAACGAGTGTATCATCATTTTTATTGATTTCATATTGGTATAACAATGGTGACAGTCAATTTGGTGCGATTCAATCATTTATGATTACAGTATTTGGTGGGTTGGCGTTATTAGTTGGTTTTATTATGCTGTATATCATGACAGGAACGAATAACATCACTGACATATTAGGACAAGCAGATCATATTAAGAATCATGGATTGTTTATGCCTATGATTTTTATGTTTTTATTAGGTGCATTTACAAAATCAGCACAATTTCCATTTCATATTTGGCTACCTAGAGCAATGGCTGCACCTACACCTGTAAGTGCTTATTTACATTCAGCCACGATGGTAAAAGCTGGTATCTTTTTATTACTTCGATTTACACCATTATTAGGTCTTAGCAATATGTACATATATATCGTCACGTTTGTTGGTTTAATTACAATGTTATTTGGTTCAATCACAGCTTTAAAACAATGGGATTTAAAGGGAATTCTAGCGTATTCAACAATCAGTCAACTAGGAATGATTATGGCAATGGTCGGTATCGGTGGTGGATATGCTCAACACCAACAAGACGCAATAGCATCTATTTATGTATTTGTGTTATTTGCAGCATTATTTCATCTAATGAATCATGCCATCTTTAAATGTGCACTTTTCATGGGAGTAGGTATTTTAGATCATGAAGCAGGTTCAAGGGATATACGAATTTTAAGTGGAATGCGTCAACTATTTCCTAAAATGAATCTAGTCATGACGATAGCGGCTCTATCTATGGCTGGAGTACCATTTTTAAATGGATTTTTAAGTAAAGAAATGTTTTTAGATGCATTAACACAAACTGGACAATTATCCCAATTTAGTTTGATTTCAATGATAGCTATCGTGTTTGTTGGTGTTATTGCGAGTGTTTTTACATTCACATATGCACTATACATGGTAAAAGAGGTATTTTGGACAAAATATGATTCTAAGGTTTTTACTAAAAAAAATATCCACGAACCATGGTTGTTTAGTTTACCATCTCTTATATTAATGGTGCTAGTACCTGTAATCTTTTTTGTACCAAATATATTTGGGAAGGGGATTATCGTTCCAGCATTAAGAGCTGTATCAGGTGGTAATCATCAAATTGATCAATTGGCACCACATGTTTCGCAATGGCATGGATTTAACATACCGCTTCTTTTAACCATCATCATTATTTTATTGGGTAGTGTACTAGCAATCAAAGTAGATTGGAAAAAAGTGTTCACAGGTAAAATCAGACAGATTTCAGTTTCAAAAAGCTATGAGATGGTATATCGACATTTTGAAAAGTTTGCTACGAAGCGATTTAAACGTGTTATGCAAGATCGTTTAAACCAATACATTATTATGACCTTAGGCATATTTATGATTATCATTGGATATGGTTATATTCGAATTGGACTACCAAAAGTCCATCAGTTACATGTTTCCGAATTTGGACCGTTAGAAATTATATTAGCAATCGTAACTGTCACAATTGGTATTTCTTTAATTTTTATACGTCAACGACTGACAATGGTAATTTTAAATGGAGTCATCGGTTTTGTTGTGACCTTATTCTTTATAGCAATGAAAGCCCCTGATTTAGCATTGACACAACTTGTGGTTGAAACGATTACGACAATTTTATTTATTGTTAGCTTTTCAAGATTACCCAACGTACCAAGATCTAACGCTAACAAAAAAAGAGAAATAATTAAAATTTCTGTATCACTCTTGATGGCACTTATTGTTGTATCATTAATTTTTATTACACAACAAACAGATGGTTTATCATCAATATCAGACTTCTATTTAAAAGCTGACAAACTAACAGGTGGTAAAAATATTGTAAATGCGATACTTGGTGACTTTAGAGCATTAGATACATTGTTTGAAGGTTTAGTATTAATTATTACTGGATTAGGTATTTACACATTATTAAATTACCAAGATAGGAGGGGACAAGATGAAAGAGAATGATGTCGTTTTAAGAACGGTCACGAAACTCGTTGTATTTATTTTATTGACTTTCGGATTCTACGTCTTCTTCGCTGGCCACAATAACCCAGGTGGTGGCTTTATAGGTGGTTTAATATTTAGTTCCGCGTTTATTTTAATGTTTCTAGCTTTTAATGTCGAAGAAGTATTAGAAAGCTTACCGATAGATTTTAGAATTTTAATGATTATTGGTGCATTAGTTTCATCTATTACTGCGATAATGCCAACATTTTTTGGAAAACCTTTTTTGTCGCAATATGAAACAACATTGACACTACCAATTTTAGGGCACATTCATGTAACGACAATAACACTGTTTGAATTGGGCATTTTGTTCTCGGTTGTCGGGGTTATTGTAACGGTGATGCTGTCTCTTAGTGGAGGTCGATCATGAATTTAATTTTATTACTAGTTATAGGATTTTTAGTATTTATAGGAACATATATGATTTTATCAATCAATTTAATTCGTATTGTAATCGGAATTTCAATATATACTCATGCCGGTAATCTCATTATCATGAGTATGGGAACGTATGGTTCTAGTAGATCAGAACCATTAATAACTGGTGGAAACCAATTGTTTGTTGATCCCTTGTTACAAGCTATTGTACTAACTGCAATAGTTATAGGGTTTGGGATGACTGCGTTTTTACTTGTACTTGTTTATAGAACTTATAAAGTAACAAAAGAAGATGAAATCGAAGGCCTAAGGGGGGAAGATGATGCTAAGTAACTTATTGATTTTACCAATGTTATTACCATTCCTTTGTGCCTTAATCCTTGTATTTTTAAAAAATAATGACCGTATTTCTAAATATTTATACTTAGGTACAATGACTATCACCACAATTATTTCATTAATGCTATTAATTTATGTTCAGCGTCACCGTCCAATTACGCTAGACTTTGGAGGATGGTCAGCGCCCTTTGGTATACAGTTTTTAGGAGATTCTTTAAGTTTAATAATGGTTACAACCGCTTCGTTTGTGATTACTTTAATTATGGCATACGGATTTGGGCGTGGCGAACATAAAGCAAATCGTTATCACTTGCCATCGTTCATATTATTTTTAAGCGTTGGCGTGATAGGCTCTTTTCTAACATCAGATTTATTTAATTTATACGTCATGTTTGAAATTATGTTACTAGCGTCATTTGTACTCATTACACTTGGACAATCTGTAGAACAATTACGTGCTGCAATTATTTATGTTGTCTTGAATATTATTGGTTCATGGCTATTCTTATTAGGTATAGGTTTACTTTATAAAACAGTAGGTACATTAAACTTTTCACATATTGCAATGCGTTTGAATGACATGGGAGATAATCGCACTGTTACAATGATTTCATTAATCTTCTTAGTCGCATTTAGTGCGAAAGCAGCGCTGGTCCTTTTTATGTGGCTACCGAAAGCCTACGCTGTGTTAAATACTGAACTTGCGGCATTATTTGCAGCGTTAATGACCAAAGTGGGCGCTTATGCATTGATTCGCTTCTTTACATTATTATTTGACCAACATAATGATCTTATACATCCATTGCTAGCAACTATGGCTGCTATAACTATGGTCATCGGCGCTATAGGTGTCATTGCTTATAAAGATATTAAAAAGATTGCAGCTTACCAAGTCATAATCTCAATAGGATTTATCATTTTAGGTTTAGGAACAAACACGTTTGCAGGTATTAATGGTGCAATATTTTATTTAGTAAATGATATTGTTGTAAAAACATTGCTATTCTTTATTATTGGTAGTTTAGTTTACATTACTGGTTATCGACAATATCAATATTTAAATGGTTTAGCGAAAAAAGAACCATTCTTTGGTGTTGCATTTATTATAATGATTTTTGCTATTGGGGGCGTACCACCATTTAGTGGTTTTCCAGGAAAAGTACTTATTTTCCAAGGTGCATTACAAAACGGCAATTATATAGGACTCACGTTAATGATTATTACTAGTTTAATTGCTATGTACAGCTTGTTTAGAATACTTTTCTATATGTATTTTGGAGATAAAGATGGCGAAGAAGTTCATTTTAAGAAAATCCCACAATATCGTAAAGGTATTTTAAGTATTTTAGTAGTTGTGGTTATCGCAATCGGGATTGCAGCGCCTGTGCTGTTAAAAATAACTAATGATGCAACAGAGCTTAATACGAACGATCAATTATATCAAAAGCTTGTTAATCCACATTTGAAAGGAGAGGAATAAATGAATCAAATTGTTTTAAATATTATCATTGCATTCTTATGGGTATTATTTCAAGATGAAGATCATTTTAAATTCTCGACTTTCTTTTCTGGATATTTAATTGGTTTAATTGTCATTTATATATTACACAGGTTTTTCAGCGATGATTTTTATGTTAGAAAAATTTGGGTAGCTATTAAATTTTTAGGTGTTTATTTATATCAATTAATAACATCTAGCATTAGCACGATTAATTATATTCTTTTTAAAACAAAAGATATGAACCCTGGATTACTTTCATATGAAACAAGACTAACAAGTGACTGGGCAATAACATTTTTAACAATTTTAATTATTATAACTCCAGGGTCTACAGTAATACGAATTTCTCAAGACTCTAAAAAGTTTTTTATTCATAGTATCGACGTGTCAGAAAAAGAAAAAGATAGTTTGTTAAGAAGTATTAAGCATTATGAAGACTTAATATTGGAGGTGTCGCGATGATACAAACAATAACACATATTATGATTATTAGTTCACTCATTATTTTTGGAATTGCATTAATCATCTGTTTATTTAGATTAATCAAGGGACCTACAACAGCAGATCGTGTCGTTACATTTGATACAACAAGTGCTGTCGTAATGTCAATTGTGGGTGTGTTAAGTGTACTTATGGGCAGCGTTTCTTTCTTAGATTCAATCATGCTCATTGCCATTATATCTTTTGTAAGTTCTGTTTCAATATCACGCTTTATTGGTGGGGGGCATGTGTTTAATGGAAATAACAAAAGAAATCTTTAGTCTTATTGCTGCTGTGATGTTGTTGTTAGGTAGTTTTATTGCTCTTATTAGTGCAATAGGTATCGTGAAATTCCAAGATGTTTTCTTAAGAAGTCATGCTGCAACAAAAAGTTCGACTTTATCCGTGTTATTAACTTTAATCGGTGTATTAATTTATTTTATTGTGAATACAGGATTTTTCAGTGTGCGTTTATTACTATCACTTGTTTTTATTAATTTAACTTCACCCGTCGGCATGCACTTAGTCGCTCGCGCTGCTTATCGCAACGGCGCTTATATGTATCGAAAAAATGATGATCACACACATGCATCAATATTATTAAGTTCAAATGAACAAAACTCTACAGAAGCATTACAATTACGTGCTAAAAAACGAGAAGAGCATCGTAAGAAATGGTATCAAAACGATTGAAGTGTTGGCTAAATTATTAAGCATAACAATGCTTTTGAAGATTTGTTTTCAAAATTAATTATTAAAAGAGTACTTTGAAATTGGTTAGTCGATTTTAAGGTGCTCATTTTTTGTATTATAAGTTAATGTTGTTATGTGAAAGCAAGTTGTTTATTTATACAAACAATTAGTGATAAAATAAAATTAAATAATTGCAAATTTAAGTACTGCAATCGTAGACATATATCTATATTAAAGTGCTTTTGTGGTCTCTAACTCAATTTATCCTCTAAAGTATAATTACAACGAGATGTGATACTTAATTTTCAATTAAACAATACTTTTTAGAGAGGTGAAAGTTTGGAAATATTTGAAACAATTCTTATATTTATAGCTGTTGTGATACTAAGTTCGTTTGTCCATACTTTCATACCTAAAGTACCCCTAGCATTTATACAAATTTTCTTGGGCATGTTACTATTTATTACCCCAATCCCTGTTCAATTTAATTTTGATTCTGAATTGTTTATGGTAACAATGATTGCGCCTTTGTTATTTGTAGAAGGTGTTAATGTTTCTAGAGTCCATTTAAGGAAATATATTAAGCCAGTGATGATGATGGCATTAGGATTAGTCATTACTACTGTGATAGGTGTCGGTTTATTTATTCATTGGATTTGGCCAGATTTACCTATTGGAGCAGCATTTGCAATTGCTGCCATTCTTTGTCCTACTGATGCAGTAGCAGTGCAAGCAATCACTAAAGGAAAGGTCTTGCCAAAAGGAGCAATGACAATTCTTGAAGGTGAGTCATTATTGAATGATGCTGCTGGTATTATTTCATTTAAAATAGCTGTTGGAGTATTAGTTACAGGTGCTTTTTCACTTGTTGATGCTGTTCAGTTGTTTTTAATTGCATCAATTGGTGGCGCAGTGGTTGGTTTACTTATAGGTATGGCATTAGTAAGGTTCCGATTAACATTGATGCGTCGAGGATATGAAAACATTAATATGTTTACAATTATTCAATTGTTAACACCATTTGTTACGTATTTAATTGCTGAATTGTTTCACGCATCAGGAATCATTGCAGCAGTAGTTGCAGGACTTGTACATGGTTTCGAACGTGACAGAATTATGCAAGTACGAACACAACTGCAAATGAGTTACAATCATACATGGAATATACTAGGTTATGTTTTAAATGGCTTTGTTTTTTCAATATTAGGATTTTTAGTACCTGAAGTTATTATTAAAATTATCAAAACAGAACCGCACAATTTAATCTTTTTAATAGGCATCACTATTGTTGTTGCTTTAGCTGTCTATCTATTTAGATTTGTTTGGGTTTATGTCTTATATCCTTATTTTTATTTAGCCATCAGTCCATTCCAAAAAATGATGACTAAAAATGATGATGATAATCCAACAACTGAGAAACCACCAAAGCGAAGTTTATACGCTTTAATTATGACGTTATGTGGTGTGCATGGAACAATTTCTTTAGCAATCGCATTAACGTTACCGTATTTTTTAGCAGGTCATCATGCTTTTACGTATAGAAACGACTTATTATTTATTGCATCTGGTATGGTTATTATTAGTTTGGTAGTTGCGCAAGTATTATTGCCATTATTAACGAAACCTGCACCTAAAACAGTAATTGGCAATATGTCGTTTAAAGTTGCTAGAATTTATATATTAGAACAAGTTATTGATTATCTAAATCAAAAATCTACTTTCGAAACAAGTTTTAAATATGGTAACGTGATTAAAGAATATCATGACAAATTAGCATTTTTAAAAACTGTAGAGAAAGATGATGAAAACTCTAAAGAATTAGAACGTCTACAAAAAATTGCTTTTAATGTAGAAACAAAAACATTAGAGTCTTTAGTAGATGAAGGACAAATAACGAATAGTGTACTTGAAAACTATATGCGTTATGCTGAAAGAACACAGGTATATAGACAAGCATCATTAATAAGAAGAATGATTGTATTATTACGAGGTGCTTTATTAAAACGAAGAGTACAAACGAGAGTGAACTCGGCATCTTCACTTAGTGTTACGGATAACTTAATGGAATTAAATAAAATTAATAAATTAGTCCATTATAATGTGGTTAGTCGTTTGTCTAAGGAAACAACAAAAGATAATACACTTGAAGTTGGAATGGTTTGTGACGGTTATTTAATGCGAATTGAAAACTTAACACCATCTAATTTCTTCAACTCAGCAAGTGAAGATACGATCACTAAAATTAAATTAAATGCATTGAGAGAACAACGTCGCATTTTACGTGAGTTGATTGATACAGATGAAGTATCAGAAGGTACAGCGTTAAAACTAAGAGAAGCCATCAATTATGATGAAATGGTTATTGTAGATAGTATGACGTAGTTCGTAATTATGCTAAAAGGGATTGATGAAAAACTGAATGGCTTTTCATCAATCCCTTTTATTTTAGGGGAATTGAATAGATAGTTTTAAACTATACGAATTATTAATATTTGAGATTTAATTGAAATAAGTTTTAAAAATTGGAGGAGATAGATTAATCGAAGTCATTTAAAGATGAAGTTAAGTGCATTCACAAAAAATAGCCACACTCATATGACATCGGATGAGTGTGGCTTAAGGATCTATGGGGGGAGGAAACCATAGATGTTTACTTTGATAGGCCAGATTAAATATCAAAGTATGCGATTATTTATAGCTTGATGCAAAAGTGGTATGCCTATTAAAAGTTACTGCACATAGCTTTTAATATTCCGTTCAAAGGAAAGGGGCATACAATTGAACAATCTGTAATAGTACTTTTAACCAGCTATGCTAAAAGTCTAGTAGGGAGAACAGTTGTCCAATCACATAAGAACCTCTAACTTCGTTAGTACGATTAAGAAAAGCTTTTTAGTTAGTATGTAATACAATTTATTGACGCGCGTGAATCTCTTTTATAAGAGTGTGTAGGGAATGGCGTTGTATAAATTGTATTAGAAGAACTTCTAACGCATCTCTGTGGTTAAAAGAGATGAAGGGAACGACAGTTTAATTAAAACTGCATAAGAACTTCTAGCTTTTCTCTCTCGCTCAAAGAGAAGCAGCTGTTCGCAGTTTAATCAAAAGCACATAAAGCTTTTAACTTTGCTCTTTGATTCAAAGAGTGATAAATGTTTACAGTTTAATTAAAACTGCATAAGAACTTCTAGCTTTTCTCTCTCGTTCAAAGAGAAGTTCTAATACCACCATATCGTGCGATCGGGAACGGTATATATATTAATAGGAGGGTAATATATATTTAACGCACGATATGGGACTATTAGCCTTCGACTTTGTTATGTTGATGTGTGGCCTAAAATATTGGAGATACCAATATTTTAGGTTGCATCAACATCAATTCATCTTACTTCATTAAAACACAGCGTGTTATTTCATGCTTCCGTGTACAGTTTCAATATTTGATTTCATCATTTTGTAGTAAGAGTCACCTTTAGTGCCTTCTTTACCGATTGAATCTGTGTACACTTCACCAAAGATATCTTTCTTCGTTTCTTCAGATAAACTTTCCATTGCTTTCTTATCAACACTTGTTTCTACTAATAAGTGTTTTAATTTGTGCTTTTTAACAAACTCAATAGCTTGTCTCATTTGTTCAGGTGTACCTTGTTTTTCAGTGTTAATTTCCCAAATATAACCTGGTGTAATACCGTATTGTTTTGAGAAGTACTTGAAGGCACCTTCACTTGTAATCATGGCACGTTGTTCTTTTGGAATGTCATTAAATTTGTCTTTACTGTCATTATTTAATTTTTCCAATTGAGCAATGTATTTGTTACCTTGCTTTTCATAATCTGCTTTATGTTTTTTGTCGTTATCGATAAATGTTTGTTGAATTGTTTTTACGTATTTAATACCGTTATCTAAACTTAACCATGCGTGTGGATCTTGTTTATCTTTGTTGCCTTCTTCACCGTTTAAATAGATAGGTTTAACATCTTTTGATACTGCGATAACTTTTTTATCTTTTAATGATTTACCAGCCTGTTCTAAGGCTTTTTCAAACCAACCGTTACCAGTCTCTAAATTTAATCCGTTGTATAAAATAACGTCAGCGTCAGTTAACTTTTTAATATCTTTAGGTTTAACTTCATATTCATGAGGATCTTGACCAACAGGTACGATACTATGAATATCGACATTGTCTCCACCAACATTTTTAGCCATATCATATAAAATTGAATTCGTCGTTACTACTTTTAATTTGCCATTTGACTTATCACTGCTTTGTTTACCACCAGTACCACATGCAGCAACTAGAAGTAATAAGGCTAATAATAAAGGTACTAATTTTTTCATGTTAAACTTCCTCGTTTCTTTCTATTCGTAAATTTTGTGAAAAATAATGTGATGATATAAATTACAAACGTACAAAGTACGATTGTCGCACCACTAGGAATGTTGTAAATATAGCTGTAATAAAGTCCGACAATTGAACTTATGACACTTATTAAACTTGCTATAATCATCATTGAGTATAGTTTTTTACTAATTAAAAATGCTGTAGATGCAGGTGTAATTAATAATGCAACTACAAGAATAATACCTACCGTTTGAATACTTGCTACTGTTACTAATGAGAGTAACAACATCACAAAGTAATGTAATAACGTCGTATTTAGACCACTCATTCTACTAAACGTTGGATCGAATGTAGAAATCATTAATGGACGATAGAAAATAATGATTAGAATAAGGACGATTGAACCAATCACAATAGTTGTTAAAAATGCACTATTTGTGATTGCCAGTAAATTACCAAACAGAATATGGTACAAATCTGTCGTAGTGTTTATTAAGCTAATAATAATAATCCCCGAAGCTAAGAAAGCGGTAAAACTAATTCCAATAGCGGCGTCAGGTTTCGTTTTACTACTAGATGTGATATAACCGATAAAAATACTTGCGATCATACCAGTTATAAGTGCGCCTATAAACATTGGAATACCAAATAAGAATGATAGGGCAACACCAGGTAATACTGCGTGACTCATTGCATCTCCCATTAATGAAAGACCACGTAATACAATTAAACTACCAACTGTACCACAAACTATCCCTACAATAATTGAAGTTATCAATGCTCGATTCAAGAATTGATATGTAAATAAATGTTCGACAAACTCTAACATGTTATATTGCTCCTTTGACTAGGGTCACTACAGTCAGTGCTACTCATAAATGTTTCGTTTAAGCGAGTGACACTCATAGCCTCTTCACTATCACCAAAGTATCGTAATGTTTGATTTAATAGAATAATGCGATCAAAGTATTGCTTTGCTTTTGATAGATCATGGTGGATGATAAGAATAAGTTTTCCTTGTTGTTTTAAGTTCTCGATTTTTGTCATGATTAATTTTTCGCTACTAAAATCAATTCCGACAAACGGCTCATCTAGAAAATAAACTTCACTTTCGGACATCAATGCTCTTGCTACTAGCACACGTTGTAATTGTCCACCACTTAATTCTGAAATTTGTCGATGACGTAAAGATTCTAATTCTAAATCGCTTAATAACTGTTTGAGTTTATCCCTTGCTGATTTATTAGGTCGTCTAAACCATCCAATTTCTTTGTAGCAACCTGATAAAATCACTTGTTCCACACTTATAGGAAAATCTAAATCAATATGTGCTTTTTGTGGAATATATGTAATATGTTGCAGTTGTTGTTGTATAGGTTTGTTATATAACAATTTAGTACCGGTAGCATTAAATTCACCAATTAAAGACTTGATAAGGGAAGATTTACCAGCACCATTCGGGCCCATGATACCAATTATTTCGCCGCGTACTGGTATCGATAAGGAAATGTTTTTAAGTACATGCTTATTACCTAAAAACAGATTTAAATCTTTTGTTTCTAACAAACGTTTATACCTCCTAATTAAAAGTTTAGGCTAACCTAATTAATTGTATAATAAACTGAGAATATTTATCATGTCAAGTAAATTCGTGATATAATATAGACAATGTATGTGAGGTGAAAGTATGTTAACTGAAGAAAAAGAGGACTATTTAAAGGCAATCCTTACGAATAATGGCGATAAAAACTTTGTAACAAATAAAATCTTATCTCAATTTTTAAATATTAAGCCTCCATCTGTAAGTGAAATGGTAGGACGTCTTGAAAAAGCAGGCTATGTTGAAACAAAACCGTACAAAGGTGTTAGATTAACAGAGGATGGTTTAACGCATACGCTTGATATCATTAAGAGACATCGACTATTAGAATTATTTTTAATAGAAATATTGAAATATAATTGGGAAGAAGTACATCAAGAAGCAGAAATTTTAGAACATCGAATTTCAGATTTATTCGTTGAAAGGCTGGATAGCTTGTTAAATTTCCCAGAAACTTGCCCGCACGGCGGTGTGATTCCTAGAAATAATGAATATAAAGAGAAATATATAACAACGATTTTGAATTATGAACCTGGCGATATCGTTACAATCAAACGTGTGAGAGATAAGACTGATTTGCTAATATATTTGTCTAGTAAAGATATTTCTATTGGTAATGAAGTGGAAATTGTATCGAAAGATGAAATGAATAAAGTAATTATCATCAAACGTAATGATAATGTAATTATTGTCAGTTACGAAAATGCAATGAACATGTTTGCTGAAAAATAAAATAAAGAAGCCATAAAGATATCCATGATTGTACTGATAAAGACATATGGATAATTGCTTTAGGCTTCTTTTTTATTAGTTAATTTATCAAGTGAGTATATTTGAGTAAAATATTCACTGCATAAAGATTGAAGATAATCCAGATTGTACTATAAATGAAGATAGGTACATGACTGAGTTCTTTAAGTGCACTACCATCCCACTGTGGACTCGGACGCTGGAAAGTCAATTTAGCAATCGTCCAACTAGATTGTAGAACTTCGCCTAATAATACACCTAAAATATATTGATAACTCATTGTGACAAGTAGTTGAATTTCTACTATATTTTCATCTTTTAATATAAAATACAACATGATAGAAATTAAAGTTATAACAACAATGGGTGAGCCTTTTCTAGATGTTAAAATTAAAAAATAAATAAATATCAATAAATAGGTAAATATAAAGAAACTAGGTATCTGATAATGGCTCGACGCTAAACCTATCAATAACATAATAGGTGGCATAAAATAACCACCAATCGTTGTAAGCCATTGGCCTGCTAGATGTCTAGATTGTGTAATTGCGAATCCTTGTTGTAATGTCTGTTGTCGCTCTCGTGGACTTGTTACAATGACTAAATCTTTTGCACGGCCACCAGCGAGTTTATTAAACAGTACATGACCAAATTCATGTGTTAAAACAGGGATATAGTTTAAAATGACATCTAAATAGTTCAAAACAGGCTTATGTCTATATTGATGAATAGCAATATAACAAGCTGCAACAATAACGATAATGTATATATTAAGTTGAATTGTCGTATTAAAAAAGTTTGATAAATAATTCATTGTTAACCTCATATAAGATAGTAATTTAAAGTTTGCTTATCACTTATTATAAATGATATTGGCATCAATAGCGTTAGACTTTAGACTTACCTTAGTTAAACTAATTTTAATTTTTGAAAAGGTGAATATGTGTTAAAATAAAGCAAAATCATTTCGATATAAATAGGATGAATATAAATACTGTTAATATTGATTACACTAACATAATAATGAAATAAGATAGGAGATTCCTGTTATGACTGTTGAAGAAAGATCCAATACAGCCAAAGTTGACATTTTAGGGGTCGATTTTGATAATACAACAATGTTGCAAATGGTTGAAAATATTAAAACCTTTTTTGCAAATCAATCAACGAATAATCTTTTTATAGTAACAGCCAACCCTGAAATAGTGAATTACGCGACGACACATCAAGCGTATTTAGAGTTAATAAATCAAGCGAGCTATATTGTTGCTGATGGGACAGGAGTAGTCAAAGCTTCGCATCGTTTAAAGCAACCTCTAGCGCATCGTATACCTGGTATTGAGTTGATGGATGAATGTTTGAAAATTGCTCATGTAAATCATCAAAAAGTATTTTTGCTAGGGGCAACTAATGAAGTTGTAGAAGCGGCACAATATGCATTGCAACAAAGATATCCAAACATATCGTTTGCACATCATCACGGTTATATTGATTTAGAAGATGAGACGGTAGTGAAACGAATTGAACTGTTTAAACCTGATTACATATTTGTAGGTATGGGATTCCCTAAACAAGAAGAATGGATTATGACACATGAAAATCAATTTGAATCTACAGTGATGATGGGCGTAGGTGGTTCTCTTGAAGTATTTGCTGGGGCTAAAAAGAGAGCGCCTTATATCTTTAGAAAATTAAACATTGAATGGATATATAGAGCATTAATAGATTGGAAACGTATTGGTAGATTGAAGAGTATTCCAATATTTATGTATAAAATAGCCAAAGCAAAAAGAAAAACAAAAAAGGCGAAATAGTCATGATGACAAAAATAAAACCGAGGAAATCCTTAAATGGAGATTCTCGGTTTTTTCGGTTTATTTAATAACGAAGCGGGACTCATCGAGTTTGTTTCTAAATTCTTTTTGTTCGGCTTTGGATTTCTTTTTAAAATCGTTTAGGAAAGCTTCATATTTAGGTAATACATCATCAAGTTCACCGTAATCTTTTAACTTTCCGCCTTCAATCCAAGCAATCTTAGTACAAAATTGTCTCACTTGGCCTAAGTTATGACTAACGAAAAAGATGGTTTTGTTTTGCTCTTTAAACTCGTAAATTTTATCTAAACATTTTTGTGCAAAAGTTTGGTCACCTACAGATAAAGCTTCGTCAATGACTAAGATATCTGGATTAACTGTGATATTAATTGAAAAACCAAGTTTTGCACGCATACCACTTGAATACTTTTTAACTGGTTGATAAATAAACTCACCAAGTTCACTAAATTCAATAATCTTAGGTGTCATCGCTTTAATTTCTTTACGCTTAAAGCCCATACATAACATTTTAAATTCGATATTTTCAATCCCTGTAAGTTGTCCACTCAAGCCAGCACTAATTGCGATAACGCTGACTTCACCATTACGATCCACTTTTCCAACAGTAGGCGACAAAGAACCGCCAATGATATTGCTCAACGTTGATTTGCCGGAACCATTGATGCCAACAAGCCCTATGACGTCACCTTCATATGCTTTTAAACTAATGTCATCTAAAGCGAAAAATGTTTTGTTTTTATGTTTGGGAATGAGCGCATCTTTCATACGTTCTTTATTTGTACGATAAATACGATATTCTTTTGTTACATTTTTAATGTTTACCGAAACGTTCATTTGTAGACCTTCCTTATTCACATTTATCTAGATTATAATATACTACTCAACAGTTGTTAAATTTTAAAACCTGTTGTAAAGTGTATAGAAGATTTTGTTATTATCAGAGTTGGTGTTTTGACACAAAATGTTAATCATCAATGATAACAATGATATTTAAAAACTAAACTTATTTCAACTTACATGATTGTATACTATAATGTATTTGTAATAAACTAATATTTTAAAGAACTAGACAATAATTTTGATAGCATCCATGTATAGTGATAGTATTTACAACAATTATTATAATACTATTTAGTTAAGTAGAGAAATAGTTAAACATTTGAAAGTGTGGTTTAATGGAATGTCAGCAATAGGAACAGTTTTTAAAGAACATGTAAAGAACTTTTATTTAATTCAAAGACTGGCTCAGTTTCAAGTTAAAATTATCAATCATAGTAACTATTTAGGTGTGGCTTGGGAATTAATTAACCCTGTTATGCAAATTATGGTTTACTGGATGGTTTTTGGATTAGGAATAAGAAGTAATGCACCAATTCATGGTGTACCTTTTGTTTATTGGTTATTGGTTGGTATCAGTATGTGGTTCTTCATCAACCAAGGTATTTTAGAAGGTACTAAAGCAATTACACAAAAGTTTAATCAAGTATCGAAAATGAACTTCCCGTTATCGATAATACCGACATATATTGTGACAAGTAGATTTTATGGACATTTAGGCTTACTTTTACTTGTGATAATTGCATGTATGTTTACTGGTATTTATCCATCAATACATATCATTCAATTATTGATATATGTACCGTTTTGTTTTTTCTTAACTGCCTCGGTGACGTTATTAACATCAACACTCGGTGTGTTAGTTAGAGATACACAAATGTTAATGCAAGCAATATTAAGAATATTATTTTACTTTTCACCAATTTTGTGGCTACCAAAGAACCATGGTATCAGTGGTTTAATTCATGAAATGATGAAATATAATCCAGTTTACTTTATTGCTGAATCATACCGTGCAGCAATTTTATATCACGAATGGTATTTCATGGATCATTGGAAATTAATGTTATACAATTTCGGTATTGTTGCCATTTTCTTTGCAATTGGTGCGTACCTACACATGAAATATAGAGATCAATTTGCAGACTTCTTGTAATATATTTATATGACGAAACCCCGCTAACCATTAATAAATGGAAGTGGGGTTCATTTTTGTTTATAATTTAAGTAAATAACATATTAAGTTGGTGTATTATGAACGTTTTAATAAAGAAATTTTATCATTTGGTAGTTCGAATACTTTCTAAAATGATTACGCCTCAATTGGTTGATAAACCGCATATCGTATTTATGATGACTTTTCCAGAAGATATTAAGCCTATCATCAAAGTATTAAATAATTCGTTGTATCAGAAAACTGTTTTAACAACACCAAAACAAGCGCCTTATTTATCTGAACTTAGCGACGATGTTGATGTGATAGAAATGACTAATCGAACATTGGTAAAACAAATTAAGGCTTTGAAAAGCGCGCAGATGATTATTATCGATAATTATTACCTATTACTAGGTGGATATAATAAGACTTCTAATCAACACATTGTTCAAACGTGGCATGCAAGTGGTGCATTAAAAAACTTTGGCTTAACAGATCATCAAGTCGATGTGTCTGACAAGGCAATAGTTCAGCAGTACCGTAAAGTTTATCAAGCGACGGATTTTTACTTAGTGGGTTGTGAAAAAATGTCACAATGTTTTAAACAGTCTTTAGGTGCAACAGAAGAGCAAATGTTGTATTTTGGGCTTCCGAGAATTAATAAATATTACACAGCTGATAGAGCAACGGTTAAGGCAGAGTTAAAGGATAAATATGGAATTACAAATAAGTTGGCATTATATGTACCAACATATAGAGAAGATAAAGCAGATAATAGGGCTATTGATAAAGCTTATTTTGAAAAATGTTTACCAGGATATACACTGATTAATAAATTACATCCATCAATTGAACATTCAGACATTGATGACGTATCTTCAATCGACACGTCTACATTAATGCTAATGTCAGATATAATTATTAGCGACTATAGTTCGCTGCCAATAGAAGCTAGCTTGTTAGATATTCCAACTATATTTTATGTGTATGATGAAGGAACATATGATAAGGTGAGAGGCCTGAATCAATTTTACAAAGCAATACCGGATAGCTACAAAGTGTATACTGAAGAAGACTTAATAATGAAGATACAAGAAAAAGAACATCTATTAAGTCCGTTATTTAAAGATTGGCATAAGTATAATACTGATAAAAGTTTACATCAGCTCACAGAATATATAGATAAGATGGTGACAAAATGAGGCTTACGATAATCATACCTACATGTAATAATGAGGCAACAATTCGACAATTGTTAATATCTATTGAGAGTAAAGAACACTATAGAATCCTTTGTATTGATGGTGGTTCTACTGATCAAACAATTCCTATGATTGAACGGTTACAAAGAGAACTCAAGCATATTTCATTAATACAATTACAAAATGCTTCGATAGCTACGTGTATTAATAAAGGTTTGATGGATATCAAAATGACAGATCCACATGATAGTGACGCATTTATGGTCATAAATCCAACATCAATCGTATTGCCAGGTAAATTAGATAGGCTAACTGCAGCTTTCAAAAATAATGATAATATTGATATGGTAATAGGGCAGCGAGCTTACAATTACCATGGTGAATGGAAATTGAAAAGTGCTGATGAGTTTATTAAAGACAATCGAATCGTTACATTAACGGAACAACCAGATTTGTTAACAATGATGTCTTTTGACGGAAAGTTATTCAGTGCTAAATTTGCTGAATTACAGTGTGACGAAACTTTAGCTAACACATACAATCACGCAATACTTGTCAAGGCGATGCAAAAAGCTACGGATATACATTTAGTTTCACAGATGGTTGTCGGAGATAATGATATAGTTCCACATGCTACAAGTAACGATGAAGATTTTAATAGATATATCACAGAAATTATGAAAATAAGACAACGAGTCATGGAAATGTTACTATTACCTGAACAAAGGCTATTATATAGTGATATGGTTGATCGTATTTTATTCAATAATTCATTAAAATATTATATGAATGAACACCCAGCAGTAACGCACACGACAATTCAACTCGTAAAAGACTATATTATGTCTATGCAGCATTCTGATTATGTATCACAAAATATGTTTGACATTATAAATACAGTTGAATTTATTGGTGAGAATTGGGATAGAGAAATATACGAATTGTGGCGACAAACATTAATTCAAGTGGGCATTAATAGGCCGACTTATAAAAGATTCTTGATACAACTTAAAGGGAGAAAGTTTGCACATCGAACAAAATCAATGTTAAAACGATAACGTGTACATTGATGACCATAAACTGCAATCCTATGATGTGACAATATGAGGAGGATAACTTAATGAAACGTGTAATAACATATGGCACATATGACTTACTTCACTATGGTCATATCGAATTGCTTCGTCGTGCAAGAGAGATGGGCGATTATTTAATAGTAGCATTATCAACAGATGAATTTAATCAAATTAAACATAAAAAATCTTATTATGATTATGAACAACGAAAAATGATGCTTGAATCAATACGCTATGTCGATTTAGTCATTCCAGAAAAGGGCTGGGGACAAAAAGAAGACGATGTCGAAAAATTTGATGTAGATGTTTTTGTTATGGGACATGACTGGGAAGGTGAATTCGACTTCTTAAAGGATAAATGTGAAGTCATTTATTTAAAACGTACAGAAGGCATTTCGACGACTAAAATCAAACAAGAATTATATGGTAAAGATGCTAAATAAATTATATAGAACTATCGATACTAAATGATAAATTAACGTAGGTTATTATAAAATAAATATAAAACGGACAAGTTTCGCAGCTTTATAATGTGCAACTTGTCCGTTTTTAGTATGTTTTATTTTCTTTTTCTAAATAAACGATTGATTATCATATGAACAATTAGTGCTAATCCAGCGACTAGGCATGCACCACCAATGATAGTGAATAATGGATGTTCTGCCCACATACTTTTAGCAACAGTATTTGCCTTTTGAATAATTGGCTGATGAACTTCTACAGTTGGAGGTCCATAATCTTTATTAATAAATTCTCTTGGATAGTCCGCGTGTACTTTACCATCTTCGACTACAAGTTTATAATCTTTTTTACTAAAATCACTTGGTAAAACATCGTAAAGATCATTTTCAACATAATATTTCTTACCATTTATTCTTTGCTCACCTTTAGACAATATTTTTACATATTTATACTGATCAAATGAACGTTCCATTAATGCATTCCCCATCATATTACGTTGCTTCTCGCCACCAAGGTTTTTATAGTCTCCCGCACCCATGATAACTTGATTAATTCTAAATTTACCTCGTTTAGTAGTAATCGTATGGTTGTAATTTGCTGTATCACTTGATCCAGTTTTTAAACCATCTGTACCAGGCAAACTCATTTTTGCACCTTCTAATGAAAAGTTAAATGTGTAATACGTAACTGCATGCGTTGTTGGTGCTAACTGCTTTGTAAAGTCTAATATTTTAGGTGTCTCTTTAATCACGTGTAAATCTAAAATGGCATAGTCTCTAGCAGTCGTTACAGTACGTTCTTGGTCTTTATACTTTGTTGGTGCAAATGTACGTAATCTTGAATTTTCAGCACCTGTTGGATTGACGAAATGTGTATTTTTCATTCCGATAGCTTTAGCTTTGTTATTCATTAAATCAACGAAATCGCTGGTGTTTTTTGATACCTTCTTAGCTAAAATTAATGCCGCGGCATTACTAGAATTAGATACCGTAATTTGTAATAGGTCTGCGATTGTCCATACTTGTCCAGGATATAGTTTCGTATTACTCAACTCAGGTAGTGTAGACATAATATATTCTTTGTTCGTCATTGTGACAGTGTCGTCAAGTGAAAGCTGCCCCTTATTTACAGCTTCCAATGTTAAGTACATTGTCATTAATTTAGTCATAGACGCTGGATTCCACTTAGTATCGATATTGTATTGATACAGTAATTGTCCAGTTTGACTAACATTAACAGCACTCGTCGGTTCGTATGCAGCCGACAAACCTGCATAACCATATTGATTTGCTGCTTGTACAGGAGTTACGTCACTGTTAGCAGCTTGTGCATATGGTGTCATAATACTTAATGTTAAACATAAAATGATGATAATAGATATTAAATTTTTCATAAAGCGTTAACCTGCCCTTTTCCAATTCTTAAATATTCCCTAAAAGCAATGGTCATTCCTACTTACGGAAATCATTGCTAATTCACTTCACCTTAATTAAATTGTTGAAAATTAAGTTTCTTGCGGTTTATTTGAAAAATAATGCAAATATATTACGTACGTAGCTAAAGGTGTTATAATGTTTGTACGAAGAGCAAACTTACTCAAAAGCGATTAATTATCATGTTTTAATATAAAAACTTTGAGAAGTTATTACAAAAAATGCAATAGAAATATTCTATCATATAAATGTTATGAGCGGTATTTTGGGGCAATACTTTATTTGATTTTTAAAGTTTTGTTGGGAGAAAGTATATGATAGAAATGCATGTATCTATCTAAATGAATTAACTATAAATTTCAAACAGAAGAGGTAAAACTATGAAACGAGAAAATCCATTGTTTTTCTTATTTAAAAAACTATCATGGCCAGTGGGTCTTATCGTTGCAGCTATCACTATTTCATCACTAGGGAGCTTAAGTGGACTATTAGTGCCACTGTTTACTGGACGAATTGTAGATAAATTTTCCGTGAGCCATATCAATTGGAATCTAATCGCATTATTTGGTGGTATCTTTGTCATCAATGCTTTATTAAGCGGATTAGGTTTATATTTATTAAGTAAAATTGGTGAAAAAATTATTTATGCGATACGCTCAGTTTTATGGGAGCATATCATACAATTAAAAATGCCATTCTTTGACAAAAATGAAAGTGGTCAATTAATGAGTCGATTAACTGACGATACGAAAGTGATAAATGAATTTATTTCACAAAAGCTACCTAACTTATTACCATCAATCGTTACATTAGTTGGGTCACTAATCATGTTATTTATTTTAGATTGGAAAATGACATTATTAACATTTATAACTATACCGATATTTGTTTTAATTATGATTCCTCTAGGACGTATTATGCAAAAGATATCGACAAGTACACAATCTGAAATTGCAAACTTTAGTGGTTTGTTAGGGCGTGTCCTAACTGAAATGCGTCTTGTTAAAATATCAAATACAGAGCGACTTGAATTAGATAATGCACATAAAAATTTGAATGAAATATATAAATTAGGTTTAAAACAGGCTAAAATTGCGGCAGTTGTACAACCAATTTCAGGTATTGTTATGTTGCTAACAATTGCAATTATTTTAGGTTTTGGTGCATTAGAAATTGCGACTGGTGCAATCACTGCAGGTACATTAATTGCAATGATATTTTATGTTATTCAATTATCGATGCCTTTAATCAATCTTTCAACGTTAGTTACAGATTATAAAAAGGCAGTCGGTGCAAGTAGCAGAATATACGAAATCATGCAAGAACCTATTGAACCGACAGAAGCTCTTGAAGATTCTGAAAATGTATTAATCGATGACGGTGTGTTGTCATTTGAACATGTAGACTTTAAATATGATGTGAAGAAAATATTAGATGATGTGTCGTTCCAAATCCCACAAGGGCAAGTGAGTGCTTTTGTAGGTCCTTCTGGATCTGGTAAAAGTACGATATTTAATCTGATAGAACGTATGTATGAAATTGAGTCAGGTGATATTAAATATGGCCTTGAAAGTGTCTATGATATCCCGTTATCTAAGTGGCGACGCAAAATTGGATATGTTATGCAATCAAATTCGATGATGAGTGGTACAATTAGAGACAATATTTTATACGGAATTAATCGCCATGTTTCAGATGAAGAACTTATTAATTATGCTAAATTAGCGAACTGTCATGATTTTATCATGCAATTTGATGAAGGATATGACACGCTTGTAGGTGAACGAGGATTGAAACTGTCTGGCGGACAACGTCAACGTATTGATATTGCTAGAAGTTTTGTTAAAAATTCTGATATTTTGTTACTTGATGAAGCAACAGCTAATCTCGATAGTGAAAGTGAATTGAAAATTCAAGAAGCTTTAGAAACATTGATGGAAGGTAGAACAACGATTGTCATTGCACATCGTTTGTCTACAATTAAAAAAGCCGGTCAAATTATATTCTTAGACAAAGGACAGGTAACAGGTAGAGGTACGCATTCAGAACTAATGGCATCACATGCGAAGTATAAAAACTTTGTAGTGTCTCAAAAATTAACAGATTAATTTTATATATATAAGTAAGCTTGGAGCAAGTACAGATATACCATCGAGGAAATTAAAGTGTGGCACATTGATGGATATAGATGTTAATAAATTGCTTCAAGCTTTTGTCTATTTTAAATCATGTGAGATGTTACGACATAATAATTCTTAAATTAATGAAATCGATATTTTAAGAAAAAAATGCTCATGGTATAATACAAGTTATAAGCAAACATACATATATTAAATACTGTAGCCACGAGTCATAATTCTTCATATTTTACATAGCAATTTAACTGATTTTAGAGTCCACGGTACAGAAGTTTGATATTTCAATGTTTCTAAATTTTTAAAAAATTAAATCATAGGTGGGTGCCAAATGTTTTTATTAATCAACATTATTGGTCTAATTGTATTTCTTGGTATTGCGGTATTATTTTCAAGAGATCGCAAAAATATCCAATGGCAATCAATTGGGATCTTAGTTGTTTTAAACCTGTTTTTAGCATGGTTCTTTATTTATTTTGATTGGGGTCAAAAAGCCGTAAGAGGAGCAGCCAATGGTATCGCTTGGGTAGTTCAGTCAGCGCATGCTGGTACAGGTTTTGCATTTGCAAGTTTGACAAATGTTAAAATGATGGATATGGCTGTTGCAGCCTTATTCCCAATTTTATTAATAGTGCCATTATTTGATATCTTAATGTACTTTAATATTTTACCGAAAATTATTGGAGGTATTGGTTGGTTACTAGCTAAAGTAACAAGACAACCTAAATTCGAGTCATTCTTTGGGATAGAAATGATGTTTTTAGGAAATACTGAAGCATTAGCCGTATCAAGTGAGCAACTAAAACGTATGAATGAAATGCGTGTATTAACAATCGCAATGATGTCAATGAGCTCTGTATCGGGAGCTATTGTAGGTGCGTATGTACAAATGGTACCAGGAGAACTGGTATTAACGGCAATTCCACTAAATATCGTTAACGCGATTATTGTGTCATGCTTGTTGAATCCAGTAAGTGTTGAAGAGAAAGAAGATATTATTTACAGTCTTAAAAACAATGAAGTTGAACGTCAACCATTCTTCTCATTCCTTGGAGATTCTGTATTAGCAGCAGGTAAATTAGTATTAATCATCATCGCATTTGTTATTAGTTTTGTAGCGTTAGCTGATCTATTTGATCGTTTTATCAATTTGATTACAGGATTGATAGCAGGATGGATAGGCATAAAAGGTAGTTTCGGTTTAAACCAAATTTTAGGTGTGTTTATGTATCCATTTGCGCTATTACTCGGTTTGCCTTATGATGAAGCGTGGTTGGTAGCACAACAAATGGCTAAGAAAATTGTTACAAATGAATTTGTTGTTATGGGTGAAATTTCTAAAGATATTGCATCTTATACACCACACCATCGTGCGGTTATTACAACATTCTTAATTTCATTTGCAAACTTCTCAACGATTGGTATGATTATCGGTACATTGAAAGGAATTGTTGATAAAAAGACATCAGACTTTGTATCTAAATATGTGCCTATGATGCTATTATCAGGTATCCTAGTTTCATTATTAACAGCAGCTTTCGTTGGTTTATTTGCATGGTAATATGTCGAAGAGTGACTATGATAATACATTTTAACTAATAAATAGGTTCAGGCATGTCGTCTATTGATATAGGTGAGATGCTTGGACTTTTTTCTTATTGATATAAAGATATTTAAATATTTTTAAAGTTACCGAAATTGAAGCATTATAAAAACCAAGTGTACATGGTAATACACTTGGCTTTTATGGGAAATGAATATTATTGTACATATGACAGTAAGGACTAGGTACAGTCATAGTACTTCGAGCAAAATTTGTTTTGTTATTATAAACAACACAAAGGAGATAACTTCTCTATTGAAGAAGTTAAAAACATTATAGCAGACAATGAAATGAAAGTAAATTAAAAATTCAGAATATTTTTAATTATTATATTGTGAGTGATATTTATTAGGGAAAGCTATTCTTCATATAAATTAGTTAAATAGTAAATCTTTGTTAGAACTCTTTCCATAGAGTTGTGACAGTATTTTTGTTGTGCTACTATTTTTATAGTCTAATAAATATATAAAGGGGATGGTTTCGTGAATAAAACGGTTAAAGATTTAATACTAGTTGTCTTAGGTTCATTTATCTTTGCTGCAGGTGTAAATGCATTTATTATTTCTGGTAACTTAGGTGAAGGCGGGGTTACAGGTTTAGCAATTATTTTATATTATGCGTTTCATATTTCACCAGCCATCACTAACTTCTTAGTCAACGCAGTATTGATTGCCATAGGTTATAAATTTTTGAGTAAGAGAAGTATGTACTTAACTATTCTTGTAACAATTCTTATTTCAATATTTTTGAGTTTAACAGAATCATGGCAAGTAGAAACTGGAAACAGCATTGTGAATGCCATTTTTGGTGGTGTAAGCGTTGGACTAGGAATCGGAGTAATTATCCTTGCAGGCGGTACAACAGCAGGTACAACAATTTTGGCGAGAATTGCAACGAAATACCTCGATGTAAGCACGCCATATGCTTTGCTTTTCTTCGATATGATCGTTGTTGCAATTTCACTTACAGTTATTCCACTTGATAAAGTATTAGTAACAGTAATATCACTTTATATAGGAACAAAAGTGATGGAATATGTCATAGAAGGTTTAAACACTAAAAAAGCTATGACGATTATTTCAACTAATCCTGACAAACTTGCCAAAGCAATAGATGAGCAAATTGGAAGAGGTTTAACCATTTTAAATGGACATGGCTATTATACGCGTGAAGAAAAAGATGTCTTATACGTTGTTATTTCTAAAACACAAGTTTCAAAAGCAAAGCGATTAATTAAACAAATCGATAAAGATGCATTCCTCGTAATTCATGATGTAAGAGATGTTTATGGTAATGGCTTTCTTGCAGATGAATAAATAAATGATATGAGCACACATACTTAAATAGAAGTCCACGGACAAGTTTTTGAATTATGAAGACTTATCTGTGGGCGTTTTTTATTTTATAAAAGTAATATACAAGACATGACAAATCGAGCTATCCAATTTAAAAAGTAATGTTAGTCAATAAGATTGAAAAATGTTATAATGATGTTCATGATAATCATTATCAATTGGGATGCCTTTGAAAATTGATAATTTAAAAATAGAAATTATTTTTTATAAACAGAAAGAATTTTATTGAAAGAAGGGAAATTATGAATCGTTTGCATGGACAACAAGTTAAAATTGGTTACGGGGATAACACGATTATAAATAAATTAGATGTTGAAATACCAGATGGCAAAGTGACGTCAATCATTGGTCCTAACGGCTGCGGAAAATCTACTTTGCTAAAGGCATTGTCACGTTTATTGGCAGTTAAAGAAGGTGAAGTATTTTTAGATGGTGAAAATATTCATACACAATCTACGAAAGAGATTGCAAAAAAAATAGCTATTTTACCTCAATCACCTGAAGTAGCAGATGGCTTAACTGTTGGAGAATTAGTTTCATATGGTCGTTTTCCACATCAAAAAGGATTTGGTAGATTAACTGCTGAGGATAAGAAAGAAATTGATTGGGCAATGGAAGTTACAGGAACTGATACATTCCGACACCGTTCAATCAATGATTTAAGTGGTGGTCAAAGACAACGTGTTTGGATTGCAATGGCATTAGCACAAAGAACTGATATTATCTTTTTAGACGAACCAACAACATATTTAGATATCTGTCATCAATTAGAAATACTAGAATTAGTTCAGAAGCTAAATCAGGAACAAGGTTGTACAATTGTCATGGTTCTTCATGATATCAACCAAGCGATTCGTTTCTCAGATCATCTTATTGCGATGAAAGAAGGTGATATCATCGCTACAGGTTCAACAGAAGACGTATTAACACAGGAAATATTAGAAAAAGTTTTTAATATTGATGTTGTTTTAAGTAAAGATCCTAAAACTGGAAAACCTTTACTGGTAACTTATGACTTATGTCGCAGAGCTTATTCTTAATTAAGTAAGTTAATATGATAAAAAGGACAATTAACATGACAAATAGAGAGAACCCAACGCCATTGAAGTTTTTATCCTATATTATAGGTTTAAGTATGATACTACTAATCACACTATTTATTTCTACATTAATAGGTGACGCCAAAATTCAAGCCTCTACAATTATAGAGGCTATTTTTAATTATAATCCTAGCAATCAACAGCAAAACATCATCAATGAGATTAGGATTCCCAGAAATATAGCAGCAGTAATTGTAGGTATGGCGCTTGCAGTTTCTGGTGCGATTATACAAGGTGTTACTCGTAATGGTCTTGCTGATCCGGCGCTCATAGGTTTAAATTCAGGTGCTTCATTTGCTTTAGCATTAACATATGCAGTTTTACCAAACACTTCATTTTTAATATTGATGTTTGCTGGATTTTTAGGTGCTATTCTAGGAGGTGCTATTGTATTAATGATAGGCCGATCTAGACGTGATGGATTTAATCCGATGCGTATTATTTTAGCGGGTGCAGCAGTAAGTGCTATGTTAACAGCGCTAAGTCAAGGTATTGCATTAGCTTTTAGACTAAATCAAACAGTAACATTTTGGACTGCTGGAGGCGTTTCAGGCACAACATGGTCACACCTTAAGTGGGCAATTCCATTAATTGGTATTGCGTTATTCATTATATTAACAATTAGTAAACAACTTACCATTTTAAATCTTGGTGAATCATTAGCTAAAGGTTTAGGTCAAAATGTAACAATGATCAGAGGCATATGTTTAATTATTGCTATGATTCTAGCAGGTATAGCAGTTGCTATCGCTGGACAAGTTGCATTTGTAGGTTTGATGGTACCTCATATAGCAAGATTTTTAATTGGAACTGATTATGCTAAAATTCTACCATTAACAGCCTTGTTAGGTGGGTTACTCGTGCTTGTTGCCGATATGATAGCACGATATTTAGGAGAAGCGCCTGTTGGTGCAATCATTTCATTTATCGGTGTTCCTTACTTTTTATATTTAGTTAAAAAAGGAGGACGCTCAATATGATTAGTTCAAATAATAAACGCAGACAATGGATAGCACTGGCTGTTTTTAGCATTCTACTATTTCTAGGTTGTACTTGGAGTATTACTTCAGGTGAATACAACATACCTGTAGAAAGATTTTTCAAAACTTTAATTGGACAAGGTGATGCCATTGATGAGTTAATCTTATTAGATTTCAGATTACCTCGGATGATGATTACTATTTTGGCAGGCGCAGCGCTTAGTATTAGTGGTGCAATAGTGCAAAGTGTCACGAAAAATCCAATAGCTGAACCAGGTATATTAGGTATTAACGCAGGCGGCGGATTTGCAATCGCATTATTTATTGCAATTGGTAAAATTAATGCTGACAATTTTGTTTATGTATTGCCGTTAATAAGTATACTAGGTGGTATCACCGCTGCATTGATTATTTTTATTTTCAGTTTTAATAAAAATGAAGGTGTTACACCTGCGAGTATGGTATTAATAGGTGTAGGTTTACAAACAGCATTATATGGTGGCTCAATTACAATTATGTCAAAATTTGATGATAAGCAATCTGATTTCATAGCTGCTTGGTTTGCAGGTAATATTTGGGGTGACGAATGGCCATTTGTCATTGCATTTTTACCGTGGGTGTTGATTATTATTCCTTACTTACTATTTAAATCGAATACACTAAATATTATTCATACTGGTGATAATATTGCACGAGGTCTAGGTGTAAGGTTAAGCAGAGAACGTTTAATATTATTCTTTATCGCAGTGATGTTATCATCTGCTGCTGTAGCAGTAGCAGGTTCAATTTCGTTTATCGGATTAATGGGCCCGCATATTGCCAAACGTATCGTTGGACCACGTCATCAGTTGTTTTTACCAATTGCCATTTTAGTAGGGGCATGTTTACTTGTTATAGCTGATACAATTGGCAAAATTATATTACAACCAGGTGGGGTTCCAGCAGGTATTGTCGTAGCAATTATTGGTGCACCGTATTTCTTATATTTAATGTACAAAACGAAAAATGTATAGTGTCAAAGGACACAACTTATTGCTATGAAAGGCACTTTATTATAAGGCTTTTCATAGCATTTTTTATTTAATGAGCCACTCAAGACTATTTATTTTTTCAATAATGAATCATTAAGTTATCAAGACGGTCTTATCAAAAATATATTTGATAACGGTATCAGGTTGATTCTTTATGATAGCGCATTCATTTATTCTGTTTTATACTATGACTGATAATACCAAGGAGGTACAACATGATGAAAAAGTTAATCAATAAAAAAGAAACATTTTTAACTGATATGCTTGAAGGATTGTTAATTGCGCACCCAGAGTTAGATCTGATTGCTAATACAGTTATTGTAAAAAAAGCTAAAAAAGAAAAAGGTGTAGCAATAGTCTCTGGAGGTGGAAGCGGACATGAACCTGCGCATGCCGGTTTTGTTGCAGAAGGTATGCTAGATGCAGCGGTTTGTGGCGAAGTATTTACATCACCTACACCAGATAAAATATTAGAAGCTATTAAAGCAGTAGATAATGGTGATGGTGTATTACTAGTTGTAAAAAACTATGCAGGTGACGTGATGAATTTCGAAATGGCACAAGAGCTTGCAGAAATGGAAGATATAAATGTTGAAACTGTTATTGTTCGTGACGACATTGCTGTGACAAACGAAGCACAACGTCGTGGTGTTGCAGGAACGGTGTTTGTTCATAAGCTTGCTGGTTATCTTGCTGAAAAAGGTTATTCATTAACAGAGATTAAATCGCGTGTAGAAGCGTTGTTACCTGAAATTAAAAGTATTGGTATGGCAATTGAACCACCGCTTGTTCCAACTACTGGAAAATATGGCTTTGATATTGAAGACGACAAAATGGAAATCGGTATTGGTATACATGGTGAAAAAGGTATTCATAGGGAAGAAGTAAAGGATATTGATCATATTGTTGGAACATTATTAGACGAATTGTATAAAGAAGTTACTGCCAATGATGTCATATTAATGGTAAATGGTATGGGTGGTACGCCGTTATCTGAATTAAATATCGTAACTAAATATATTCAACAAAATTTGACTGCAAGAACGGTTAATGTTGCTAAATGGTTTGTTGGTGATTATATGACATCTCTAGACATGCAAGGTTTTTCTATAACTATCGTGCCTAATAAACCAGAATATTTGGAAGCATTTTTAGCACCAACAACAAGTAAATACTTTAAATAAGAAGTGAATATGAATAAATATACATTTATGAGGTGGCACAAATGAAAGTGAATGATATGAAAGCACGTTTATTAAATTTAGAAGAAACGTTTAAAAAACATGAATCTGAATTAACTGAATTAGATCGAGCAATTGGTGATGGTGACCACGGGGTTAACATGGTTCGTGGGTTTAGTAGTCTTAAAGACAAACTTGATGATAGCTCAATGCAATCATTGTTCAAATCGACTGGTATGGCATTGATGTCAAATGTTGGGGGTGCATCAGGACCACTGTATGGCTTTAGCTTTGTTAAAATGTCTGCAGTCGCCAAAAATGATATGAATAATCAAGA
Source organism: Staphylococcus sp. GDB20D11A (assembly GCF_016893255.1). Classification (NCBI taxonomy): domain Bacteria; kingdom Bacillati; phylum Bacillota; class Bacilli; order Caryophanales; family Staphylococcaceae; genus Staphylococcus; species Staphylococcus sp. GDB20D11A. Next base: position 16,004 of record NZ_JAFEPJ010000016.1, on the reverse strand, counting down.
TTTTATTACACTAATTCAGGCATTTGCCGAAGCGGTTGAATCACGTGGTAAAGTTACTTTAAATGAAAAGACAATGTATGATGTAGTAGCGCGAGCAGCAGAGAAGCTTAAAAATGGTGAAACTTTAACATTCAATGATTTACAGCAATTAGCAGATAATACAAAAGATATGGTAGCAACAAAAGGTAGAGCTGCATATTTTGGAGAAGAATCAAAAGGTTATATAGATCCAGGTGCTCAAAGTATGGTTTATATTTTAAACGCTTTGATTGGAGATGAAGATAATGCCTAAAATTATACTTGTTAGCCACAGTAAAGAAATTGCAAGTGGTACAAAATCTTTGTTAAAGCAAATGGCTGGTGACGTTGATATTATACCAATCGGGGGATTACCAGATGGTTCAATTGGAACTTCATTTGATATCATCCAAGAAGTTTTGACTAAATTAGAGGATGATGCATTGTGTTTTTACGATATTGGATCTTCAGAAATGAATGTAGATATGGCAATTGAAATGTATGATGGTAATCATCGTGTGTTAAAAGTTGATGCACCAATTGTTGAAGGCAGTTTTATCGCAGCAGTAAAGCTGTCAATCGGCGGTTCAATTGATGATGCATTAGCAGAAATCAAACAATCATTTTAGTTAAAATTTACTAATAATGAAAAATGTAAACCTTTTTCAAATGAAACTTTATAAAAAATATGATAGTATATATGTAAATGTTTAATAAAATCTGGAGAAATAGGAGGACATTGCCATGCAACACCTTATAAAAAAACATGTATTGAATGGCGAGTTTGATTTAGTACGACAATTGATGTCCGAAACAGATTTTATGGAATTTGAAGAAGCATATATTTCAAGTGCGCATGAAGTAGAAAGTATGATGTTTTATACATGTATTTTAGATATGATTAAGTACGAAGAATCATCTGAGATGCATGACTTAGCATTTTTATTGCTTGTGTATCCACTAAGTGAATATGAAGGTGCTTTGGATTCTGCTTATTATCATGCAGACGCTTCCATAAAACTTACTGACGGCAAAGAAGTTAAAAGTTTGTTACAAATGTTATTATTGCATGCGATACCAACACCTGTTATTTCAGATAAGAAGGCTTTTGATATCGCCAAGCAAATTTTAAAATTAGATCCTAATAATAATGTTGCTCGTAACGTCTTAAAAGACACTGCCAAACGTATGGACAACGTTGTTGTTGATATAAATGAATTACACCAACGTAATGCACGTTAATTACATTTCAATTATATTAGCTTAATAATAGTTTTAACATTTGGTTGGGTTGGGACATATGTTCCAGCCTTTTTTAATACTTAAAAACTAACGAAGTAAACTTGTGTGCACAAATGGTTTTTATACAACATTTTATAAATTTATACATTTTAATAAAGAACATACGATAGATAGTTTAAACCTTTTTAACTGAGAAATTTTGATATGTATTTTTCGAAATTTAACTAAAAATACGTAAGTCAAGAAGCACAATTATTAATCATTTTTCCTATACAAAAGTTCGTATGACTGCATTATAAAAGCATAAATTTATAATTTTTTTAAATGTCATTGAACGTGATAATGTGAATGGATTGAGCAATTTTGAAAAAGTGAAAAATAACCTATGCGACTTGCAATTAATTTTCAGTACGTTATAATGCACACTGTGCAAAATTAAGGAGGTCTATTATTCACATGATGATGAATAAAGAAGCAACAAAAATTGGATTTGCCTACGTCGGCATTGTAGTGGGCGCAGGATTTTCAACAGGACAAGAAGTTATGCAATTTTTCACTAAATATGGCTTGTGGGCTTATTTAGGTGTCATTATATCTGGTTTTATTTTAGCTTTTATTGGGCGCCAAGTAGCAAAAATTGGTACTGCCTTTGAAGCGACAAACCATGAATCAACATTACAATACGTATTCGGTGAAAAGTTTAGTAAAGTCTTTGATTATATTTTAATCTTCTTCTTATTTGGAATAGCTGTAACCATGATAGCTGGTGCAGGCGCAACATTTGAAGAAAGTTATAACATACCTACATGGCTAGGTGCTTTAATTATGACATTAGCAATTTATGTAACATTGCTATTAGACTTTAATAAAATAGTACGTGCCCTTGGTGTCGTTACACCATTTTTAATTGTTTTAGTTGTATTAATCGCTGGCGTTTATTTATTTAAAGGTCATGTTTCATTAGCAGAAGTTAACCAAGTAGTGCCTGAAGCAAGTATCTGGAAGGGAATCTGGTTTGGTACAATATATGGTGGATTAGCTTTTTCTGTAGGTTTTAGTACCATCGTAGCAATCGGTGGGGATACTGAAAAGCGTACAGTGTCAGGTGCAGGCGCGATGTATGGTGGTATTATCTATACTGTATTACTAGCATTGATCAACTTTGCATTGCAAAGTGAATATCCAACTATTAAAAATGCCTCAATTCCAACATTGACGTTAGCAAATAATATCCATCCTTTAATAGCAACAGTGTTATCTGTTATTATGCTGGCGGTTATGTATAATACTATTCTAGGACTAATGTATTCATTTGCAGCACGTTTTACAGAACCATACAGTAAAAATTATCATATCTTTATTATTATAATGATGGTAGCAGGTTATTTATTAAGTTTCGTAGGATTTGCTGAATTAATTAATAAGTTATATACAATTATGGGATATGTAGGCTTATTTATTGTAGTAGCTGTAATTATTAAATATTTCAAACGTAAAAATGCGGATAAAAAACATATTGCTTAATATCATATGATGGATATCCGAAACTTTACAATTGAATCACTTTGTTTTAACCTTAAAAGCAATTCGTCTCTATTCTTATCGGGCGAATTGCTTTTTATATTTATTCAGTCTATTAATATGAGCGTCTAACAAATAGAGAGGTACGATGTAATGAATAAAGATAATAAATGGACGATGATAACTGCGCTTTTTATAGCTGTAATCAGTGTATTGTTATCATTTCATCTGAAACAACATTATGACCAAATTACAAATGAGAACCATGCTAATAAAGACAAAATTAATATTAAAAATAAAAATGTGCGCATTTATCAAAACCTTACATACAATAGAGTTTTCCCTAACAGTAAATTAGATATTATTACACCTGTAGATATGTCTTCTAATGCCAAACTGCCAGTTATTTTTTGGATGCACGGTGGTGGTTATATTGCGGGTGATAAGCAGTATAAAAACCCATTATTAGCGAAAATTGCTGAACAAGGGTACATTGTTGTGAATGTAAATTATGCATTGGCGCCACAATATAAATATCCCACTCCATTAATTCAAATGAATCAAGCAACTCAATTCATTAAAGAAAATAAAATGAATTTACCTATTGATTTTAATCAAGTAATTATTGGCGGTGATTCTGCAGGTGCTCAATTAGCTAGCCAATATACTGCAATACAGACAAACAATCAATTAAGAGAAGCCATGAAATTTGATCAGTCATTCAAACCATCGCAAATTAAAGGTGCTATACTATTTGGTGGTTTTTATAATATGCAAACAGTTAGAGAAACTGAGTTTCCAAGAATACAGTTATTTATGAAAAGTTATACTGGCGAAGAAGATTGGGAAAAGAGTTTTAAAAATATTTCACAAATGTCGACAGTAAAACAATCGACAAAAAATTATCCACCAACATTTTTATCTGTTGGAGATAGCGATCCATTCGAAAGTCAAAATATAGAATTCAGTAAGAAATTACAAGAATTGAATGTACCAGTAGATACTTTGTTTTATGATGGTACGCATCATTTACATCACCAATATCAATTTCACCTTAATAAACCTGAATCGATAGATAATATCAAAAAAGTGTTACTTTTCTTAAGTCGTAATACATCTTCTAGTGGTATTCAAACTGAAGAGAAACCACAAATAGAAAATCCGAGTAATGAATTACCGTTAAATCCTTTAAACTAATGATAAACAGTAGTAATTTATTACTTAAGCAACATTTAAGATCTTCAAATTGAAAAAGAAGAATTTGAAACATATGGGGCTAATGTGTAAGAGTCTGAGATATAATAAATTGTTAGCGGTTCTTTATCATTTTTGTCCCACTCTATTATGATGTGACATTTATTTTACAAACTAATTTGTTTTGAACCTGAAAATAACTTTTTACAACTAAATAGTCAAAAAACAGTGTGTACATGATATAATAAATTTATAAATTGAAAAGAATTCAAAAGAAAAATTAAAATATAGATTGAGCACGAAGTGATTTGAAAATAAGGTTGTGAAAGGAAATGACAAGGTCAGCATTAAAACCATTTAAAAATAAACGCGTTATGGTTACTGGACGTATACATCGTGTTTTGTTTAAAAATTATTTAGATAGACACAGCACATTTAAGCCGAATGTAAGGATATTATTAAAAGATGTAATTGTTTCAGGTGTTTCAATAGATCATTTATGGCTATATGAGACAAATAAATACTATGCATTGGCAATGGAACTTATTCATCAACGAGTAAAATTTAGTGCGAATGTTGTACCGTATTACAAAATAAATAGAAATAATAATTTATTCGTACAAGATTATGGAATTAAGCGTAAAGGTAAGTTAGTTACTGAAGAAACTTACATTCAAAACAATCAGTATCAGGATAAAATATATGAAAAATTACCGAATATAGATTTTAGACTCGAAGATTTTTATAGTAAGGAAAACTAAATAATATATAAAGCACCACTAAGCGTAGTTGATAGTTGATCAATTACACATTAGTGGTGCTTTATTTTGAATTAAAATTTGATAAATGAATAAGAGTATACGCATTCATTTAAGATTAGATGACATTGATAAGGATGAGTAATGTATTAGGTAACCATTAAATTCGTTGTTATGCGATTCTGATACAAGATTATGATAAAATAGCTTTAATTAAGAATTTTAGCCATCATATAGTCATCGTAATATTTACCATCGATAAATAACTTATCTTTTAAAACGCCTTCGATTTGAAAATCGGCACTTTTAAAAAGCTCGAGGGCAGGTTGGTTATTGAGTGGTACATTTGCTTCAATTCGGTGTATTTGATTGTTTAAACACCAAGCCATAATGGCATCAAGAAGTGCTTGTCCAATTCCACGATGTTGATATAATTTCTTTACACCTAAATCAATTTTAGCAACATGTTTAATGCGTTGAAATGGTGTCGTATTAACAAAGGCAAAGCCAACGAGTTGTTCATCGCTTTCAGCAACAAAGATGACTTTATGTGGAGAAGTGATATATTCTTCTAATTGTTTACTAGCCGATGTGACGCTAGGATCATATTCTCCTGGTGTGTAGAACATATACGGAGATTCGTCGTATATTTTCGCTAACATTGAAATGAAATTTTCTACATCTTTGATACTAACTCTACGTATAATATGGGCCATAAAAAGCCTCCAGTATTTTGAAATTTTAAAACATTTGCTACTATTATAATATATATGTAACTAAAAGGTGGAGTAATATGTTTTTTGGTTACAGTTTAAAGGAGTATTTTAGATGAAACCTAAAGTTTTATTAGCAGGTGGAACAGGATATATTGGTAAGTATTTAAGTGAAGTGATTGAAAATGATGCTGAACTTTTTACTATATCAAAATATCCAGACAATAAAAAAACAGATGATGTTGAAATGACTTGGATTCAGTGTGATATATTTCATTACGAACAGGTTGTTGCAGCAATGAATCAAATAGATATTGCTGTATTCTTTATCGACCCAACAAAGAATTCTGCCAAAATAACACAATCATCAGCAAGAGATTTAACATTAATCGCAGCAGATAATTTTGGTCGAGCAGCCGCTATCAATCAAGTAAAAAAAGTAATCTACATACCTGGGAGTCGTTATGATAATGAAACAATTGAACGCCTAGGTGCATATGGTACAACTGTAGAAACAACAAATTTAGTTTTTAAACGTTCTTTAGTTAATGTAGAATTACAAGTTTCAAAGTATGATGATGTTAGATCAACGATGAAGGTAGTTTTACCAAAGGGATGGACATTAAAGAACGTTGTAAACCACTTTATTGCATGGATGGGTTACACTAAAGGAACTTTTGTGAAAACAGAAAAATCACATGATCAATTTAAGATATATATTAAGAATAAGGTGCGACCGCTCGCAGTATTTAAAATAGTAGAAACAGCTGATGGAATAATAACTTTAATTTTATTGAGTGGAAGTTTAGTGAAAAAATATACAGTTAATCAAGGGAAGTTAGAATTTAGATTAATCAAAGAGTCGGCAGTCGTTTATATACATCTATACGATTATATCCCTCGATTATTTTGGCCGATTTATTACTTTATACAAGCACCAATGCAAAAAATGATGATTCATGGCTTTGAAGTTGACTGCCGGATTAAAGATTTTCAAAGTCGATTAAAATCAGGAGAAAATATGAAATATACTAAATGATATTGGGTGATATGGATGCAAATACTACTAGTAGAAGATGACAATACTTTGTTTCAAGAATTGAAAAAAGAATTAGAACAATGGGATTTTAATGTTGCTGGTATTGAAGATTTCGGCAAAGTAATGGATACATTTGAAAGTTTTAATCCTGAAATTGTTATATTGGATGTTCAATTACCTAAATATGATGGGTTTTATTGGTGCAGAAAAATGAGAGAAGTTTCCAACGTACCAATATTATTTTTATCATCTCGTGATAATCCAATGGATCAAGTGATGAGTATGGAACTTGGCGCAGATGATTATATGCAAAAGCCTTTTTATACAAATGTATTAATTGCTAAATTACAAGCGATTTATCGACGAGTGTATGAATTTACTGCTGAAGAAAAACGCACGTTAACATGGCAAGATGCCATTATAGATCTATCAAAAGATAGTATACAAAAAGGTGACGATACGATTTTTCTATCCAAAACAGAAATGATTATATTAGAAATACTTATTACCAAAAAAAATCAAATCGTTTCGAGAGATACAATTATCACTGCATTATGGGATGATGAAGCATTTGTTAGTGATAATACGTTAACAGTAAATGTGAATCGTTTACGAAAAAAATTATCTGAAATAAGTATGGATAGTGCAATCGAAACAAAAGTAGGAAAAGGATATATGGCTCATGAATAATTTGAAATGGGTAGCTTATTTTTTGAAATCTCGCATGAACTGGATATTTTGGATATTGTTTTTAAACTTGCTTATGTTAGGCATTAGTCTAATCGATTATGATTTTCCAATAGACAGTTTATTTTATATTGTTTCTTTGAATTTAAGTTTAACAATGATTTTTCTTATATTGACATATTTTAAAGAAGTAAAATTATATAAGCATTTTGACAAAGATAAAGAAATAGAAGAAATTAAACATAAAGATTTAGCGGAAACGCCATTTCAACGTCATACAGTTGATTATTTATATCGTCAAATCTCAGCTCACAAAGAAAAGGTTGTTGAGCAACAGTTACAATTGAATATGCATGAACAGACCATTACAGAATTTGTGCACGACATAAAAACACCTGTGACAGCCATGAAATTATTAATTGATCAAGAAAAAAATCAAGAAAGAAAACAGGCATTACTATATGAATGGTCTCGTATAGACTCGATGCTGGATACACAGCTGTATATTACTAGATTAGAATCTCAACGCAAAGATATGTATTTTGATTACGTGTCACTTAAACGCATGGTCATTGATGAAATACAATTAACAAGACATATTAGTCAGGTTAAAGGTATTGGTTTTGATGTTGACTTTAAAGTGGATGATTATGTTTATACAGATATAAAATGGTGTCGTATGATTATTAGACAAATTTTGTCAAACGCATTGAAATATAGTGAGAATTTTAATATTGAAATTGGGACAGAATTAAATGATCAACATGTTTCGTTATATATTAAAGACTATGGCAGAGGTATTAGTAAAAAAGATATGCCGCGAATATTTGAACGAGGATTTACGTCAACGGCTAACAGAAATGAAACGACGTCTTCAGGTATGGGTCTATATTTAGTAAATAGTGTAAAGGATCAATTAGGTATTCACCTGCAAGTCACGTCGACTGTTGGTAAGGGGACAACTGTCAGATTGATTTTCCCATTACAAAATGAAATTGTTGAACGCATGTCGGAAGTGACAAATTTGTCATTTTAAACATGCGTTTTGTTACTTAGAATTGATACATCAATGCAGCTTCAACGTTATAATAAGATAGATGTTAGTCATATGTTAAATTGAAGATACAAGTGCCAAAGCCTAAAGGAAATGAAGTTAAGATAAATTATAGGAGTGTTAAAGTGGCAATTTTAGAAGTAAAACAATTAACAAAAATATATGGAACTAAAAAAATGGCACAAGAAGTGTTGCGAGATATCAATATGTCTATTGAAGAAGGCGAGTTTATTGCTATTATGGGTCCCTCTGGATCTGGGAAAACGACATTATTAAATGTTTTAAGTTCAATTGATTATATTTCACAAGGTTCTATTACATTAAAAGGAAAAAAATTAGAAAAGCTTTCAAACAAGGAATTATCTGATATACGCAAGCATGATATTGGTTTTATTTTTCAAGAGTATAATTTACTGCATACATTGACTGTTAAAGAAAATATAATGTTACCACTAACGGTACAGAAGTTAGATAAAGAACACATGTTAAATCGTTATGAAAAAGTAGCAGAAGCATTAAATATATTGGATATTAGTGATAAATATCCTTCTGAATTGTCTGGTGGACAAAGACAACGAACATCTGCTGCAAGAGCGTTTATTACATTACCTTCTATTATATTTGCTGACGAACCAACAGGTGCACTGGATTCTAAAAGTACTCAAGATTTATTAAAACGATTAACAAGAATGAATGAAGCATTTAAGTCTACAATTATTATGGTAACGCATGATCCTGTTGCAGCAAGTTATGCCAATAGAGTAGTGATGCTAAAAGATGGTCAAATTTTCACTGAATTATACCAAGGGGATGACGATAAACATACCTTTTTCAAAGAAATAATACGTGTACAAAGTGTTTTAGGTGGCGTTAATTATGACCTTTAACGAGATAATATTTAAAAATTTCCGTCAAAATTTATCACATTATGCCATCTATCTTTTTTCATTAATTACGAGTGTAGTATTGTATTTTAGCTTTGTAGCATTAAAATACGCGCATAAACTAAACATGACAGAGTCATATCCAATTATAAAGGAAGGCTCACAAGTCGGAAGCTACTTTCTATTTTTCATCATAATTGCATTTTTGTTATATGTCAATGTGTTATTTATTAAACGACGAAGTTATGAGCTTGCATTATATCAAACATTAGGTTTATCGAAATTCAACATTATTTATATACTAATGCTCGAACAAATACTAATATTTATAATTACGGCAATATTAGGTATTATTATTGGTATTTTTGGTTCGAAACTGTTATTAATGATTGTCTTTACATTATTAGGAATTAAAGAAAAGGTTCCAATTATTTTTAGCTTGAGGGCGGTATTTGAAACATTAATGTTAATCGGTGTCGCTTATTTTTTAACATCTGCTCAAAATTTTATATTAGTGTTCAAACAATCTATTTCACAGATGTCAAAGAATAACCAGGTTAAAGAAACAAATCATAATAAAATTACATTTGAAGAGGTTGTTTTAGGCATCTTAGGTATAGTATTGATTACCACAGGATACTATCTATCTTTGAACATTGTTCAATATTATGATTCTATCGGTACACTTATGTTTATTTTATTGTCAACTGTGATTGGGGCATACTTATTTTTTAAAAGCTCTGTTTCTCTAGTTTTTAAAATGGTGAAGAAGTTTAGAAAAGGTGTTATAAGTGTAAATGATGTCATGTTCTCATCATCTATAATGTATCGTATTAAGAAAAATGCTTTTTCACTTACGGTTATGGCAATCATTTCAGCGATTACTGTTTCAGTTCTTTGCTTTGCTGCTATAAGTAGAGCGTCCTTATCAAGTGAAATAAAATATACTGCACCACACGACGTTACAATTAAAGACCAACAAAAAGCTAATCAATTAGCAAGTGAATTAAACAATCAAAAAATTCCTCATTTTTATAATTATAAAGAAGTAATTCATACGAAATTGTATAAAGATAATTTATTTGATGTAAAAGCGAAAGAACCATACAATGTAACAATTACTAGTGATAAATACATCCCTAATACTGATTTGAAACGTGGACAAGCTGATTTGTTTGTAGCGGAAGGTTCTATCAAAGATTTAGTGAAACATAAAAAGCATGGTAAAGCAATTATAGGAACGAAAAAACATCATGTTAATATTAAGTTACGTAAAGATATTAATAAAATCTATTTTATGACAGATGTTGATTTAGGTGGACCAACGTTTGTCTTAAATGACAAAGACTATCAAGAAATAAGAAAGTATACAAAGGCAAAGCATATCGTCTCTCAATTTGGATTCGATTTGAAACATAAAAAAGATGCTTTAGCATTAGAAAAAGCGAAAAATAAAGTTGATAAATCTATTGAAACAAGAAGTGAAGCGATAAGCTCAATATCAAGTTTAACCGGAATATTATTATTTGTAACATCATTTTTAGGTATTACATTCTTGATTGCTGTATGTTGCATTATATACATTAAGCAAATAGATGAAACCGAAGATGAGTTAGAGAATTATAGTATTTTGAGAAAGCTTGGATTTACACAAAAAGATATGGCAAGGGGACTAAAGTTTAAAATTATGTTTAATTTTGGGTTACCTTTAGTTATTGCACTATCACATGCATATTTTACATCATTAGCATATATGAAATTAATGGGTACAACGAATCAAATACCGGTTTTCATAGTAATGGGATTATACATTTGTATGTATGCTGTTTTTGCAGTGACGGCTTATAATCATTCCAAGCGAACAATTAGACATTCCATATAAAATATACAGATGGCTTTCAGTAGAGTAGTGGATTCGGATTCACGAACTATACTGGGAGCTTTTTATTATAAATGAAGAGAAGTTATATTTTTAGCATGTATAGTTGAATACTGGGTTAAAATACCATATTAATAATGAAGTAAAGGTATGAGTGATTATGAAAGGGTTTTGAAGGAAATATATTTAATTGGTGATGCTTTTAATTGAAAAGATTAACAGGATTCAACTTTGTAAATTGTATTAAATGTGAGAAAATAAAAGTATATTCATTGAGAGATATATGAGTCAATGATCGTTTTAAACAAGATAAGTGTATTTTAATATGTAAAAGTTATGTAATAAATATTGTATCGTTGCAAATTTCCCAACTATATCCACTTACAATTTTTAGAGTTTTATAGATAAAAAATTGCCTATACAACAACTTTTTCAAAACAAATGCCTACTACTATTTAAATTTTATGTAAAAGTTAAGTTTCGGAATTGTTAAAAATTTGTAAATTGAATTGTGGGATTGTAAATTTTGTGCTATTTTCATATAAGGGCAAATACAGTAAATTGTTTACTGTGAGGCATTTTTGAAATTAATATCAGTACACTAAAATTATACTGACGATTGATAATAACAAATTTGTATCATTAGTTTGTAAATTCACTTGTCTTAATTTGAAACAAATTATAACTGAATGTGATTGGTGACAATCGCTTAAATGGAGGATTTTAAATGTTTAGTAAGAAAAAAGATAAGTTTATGGTTCAATTAGAAGAGATGGTTTTCAATCTGGATCGTGCTGCTATTGAATTCGGTAAAATGGATTTCAATACTCATTTAGATTTAAAAGCATACTCAGACAACATTAAAACTTATGAGTCACATGGTGACGAATTAGTACATCAAGTAATTACTGATTTAAATCAAACATTTATCACACCAATTGAACGTGAAGATATTTTATCATTATGTGATGCAATTGATGATGTTTTAGATGCAATTGAAGAAACGGCAGCTATGTTTGAAATGTATTCAATCGAATACACAGATGAATATATGGCTGAGTTTGTTGATAACATTCAAAAAGCAGTTGCAGAAATGAAACTTGCTGTCGGCTTATTAGTCGATAAAAAATTATCACATATGCGTATTCATTCAATTAATATTAAAGAATTTGAAACAAACTGTGATGGTATTTTAAGACAGTCAATTAAACATATTTTCAATAGCGAAACAGATCCAATCACATTAATTAAAATAAAAGATATTTATGAAAGCATGGAAGAAATTGCTGATAAATGTCAAATCGTAGCAAATAATTTTGAAACTATTATTATGAAAAATAGCTAAGGGGAGTATATATTTATGTCATATATAATCATCGTCACTATAGCTGTAGTTATTTTCTCGCTGATATTTGACTTTATCAATGGATTCCATGATACAGCCAATGCAGTAGCTACTGCTGTATCTACTAGAGCGTTAACGCCTAAAACGGCAATTTTAATGGCAGCAGTGATGAACTTTATAGGTGCTTTAACATTTACGGGCGTTGCAGGCACCATTACTAAAGACATTGTCGATCCATTTAAATTGGAAAATGGATTAGTTGTTGTGTTAGCTGCAATACTTGCGGCTATTATTTGGAATTTAGCTACTTGGTTTTACGGAATTCCAAGTTCGTCTTCACATGCACTTATAGGTTCAATTGCGGGTGCAGCAATCGCATCTGAAGGCTCATTTGGAGTGTTACATTACCAAGGTTTCACAAAAATTATTATTGTATTAATCGTTTCGCCGATTATCGCATTTTGTGTTGGTTTCTTGATGTATTCAATTTTTAAAGTTATCTTTAAAAACGCAAATTTAACAAGAGCGAATCGTAATTTTAGATTTTTCCAAATTTTCACAGCAGCGTTACAATCATTCTCTCACGGTACGAATGATGCGCAAAAATCAATGGGTATTATTACGTTGGCATTGATTGTTGCTAATGTACAGAATGATGGCAGCGTTGAACCACAGTTATGGGTAAAATTTGCCTGTGCGACAGCAATGGGGCTTGGTACTGCAATTGGTGGCTGGAAAATTATCAAAACTGTAGGTGGTAATATTATGAAAATACGTCCTGCAAATGGTGCAGCGGCCGATTTATCATCTGCATTAACAATTTTTGTTGCGTCATCTCTGCATTTCCCATTATCAACTACACACGTTGTGTCATCATCAATTTTAGGTGTTGGTGCTTCTAACAGAGCTAAAGGTGTTAAATGGAGCACTGCTCAACGTATGATTATTACATGGGTGATTACATTACCGATATCTGCGTTTTTAGCAGCGTTTTTATTCTATATACTTAACTTATTTTTCTAATTGAAAATTAAGCTATACTGAACTTCAGTATCACAAACATATGGTGGTATTGAAGTTCATTTTTTATGTAAGTAGATAACATATTTTATAGAGTTTACATAGATAGACCAAGACAAAGCATTTTAATTTGGGGCTATGTTATAAATGTATTCCATGGAACATAATCAGTTAGGTCATTAAAATATATGTAAGAGCAAAATAATGATTTAATAGTTTATATTCTTCAATGAATGAATAATTAAATAGCTATCAACTTGTTTAATTAACCTAAATTGTATTGGACTTTATTTAATATAAATTTGTATATGTAGACGAAAAAGCGTAAAATACTGGTATAACAAATTAAATCATTATATAGTCAACTTAGTTGCATTATTTTGATTTTTAATATATTATGCATTTAATTTAATCAAATAGGTAGGTTATTATTTTTTACCTAACTACCATTCATACAAAATATAAATAAGTATGATAGGGAAGGGTGAGATAATTTTTTGTACCAAAATGAAAATTTTTTTCAAAAATAAAAAACTAGCAATCTCACATGATGTGAATTGCTAGTATATATCAGTACAATTTATTTAATTAATGGATGAATGCATAGCTAGAAACTTCTGAAGCTGGAATTGTACGGTAGTTCATATTGTATGGACCATATGTGTAATTCATTTCAGAAATCAAGATACTACCATCACCATTGACACGTTCAACATAAGCAACATGACCATATGGACCAGGTGTGCTTTGCATAATTGAACCAACTGATGGTGTGTTGTTTACTTGGTAACCATCATTAGCTGCGTTACCAGCCCAATATTTAGCGTCTGACCAATATGTGCTAATTGGACTACCAGCTTGAGCACGACGGTCAAATACGTACCATGTACATTGACCAGCAGTGTATAAATTTTGGTGATTAAAAGATGATGCATTGCCATTGCTACCTGTTGTAGCTGTTGGTGTTGTACCACCTGAACCACCATTAGGAATTTGTAATGTTTGGTTAGGCATAATTAAATAACCACGTAAGTTATTGGCTGCCATTAATTGATCAACTGAAACACCATATCTGCTAGCAATGATATTTAATGATTCACCAGCTTGTACAGTATGAGATGATGCTGAACCAGCTTGTGGAGAAGTGTTTGACGTATTTTGTGCATCACTTCCACCTACTGAGATAACTTGACCAGGGAATACCAAGTTGTTATCTAATTGGTTATTTTGTTTAATACTCTCTACTGAAGTGTTGTATTTTTGAGCAATACTCCATAATGATTCACCAGATTGTACTGTATGTTGTGTAGAAGCTTGTGCATCATGATGCGTTAAAAATGCAGCTGCACCAGAAGTTGCTGTTATTGCAAATGCTAATTTTTTCAAAGGGACTCCTCCTTAAAATTAAGATTTACTACTTTTAAAAATTATTAAGACAATTTATATAGTAAATTAAGTTTTCGTTTTATATTACGCTTTCCATATTATCAAAAATAAGTAGCTTTGTGTGGTTTGTTATTATCTTGTAATATTATTAACATTTTAGGATATCGGTTCATATTTTTATAAATGCTGATTTGATAGTGTATAAAAGCGTTTTAGTGATTTTAACTAATTATAAAAAATTATATTTTGTAACATTGTAAAATGTAAAATTACTATACTTGTTAAAGGTTATTTCTTTTGATGAAGCAAAATTTACTGTAAAATTTGACGCATAAAACGACAGTAGAAGGAGGAATTAGTTTGTCGCAAAATACAAATCATTCATATTATCATCAAAACCAGCATGCTCAATCAATAAGTAAAGTGTGGCTTTATTTTATGTATTATTGGATTATATTTGGCATAGGATGCTATCTAGGTCAGTTTTTACCATTAAGTTGGCGACAACCCTTGTCATTTGGATTACTGATTATTATTTTAGCAACACTTGTTTTTGAAAGAGCGAGACGGTTCGGTTTAATTATTTCACATATTTACGCTGTAGTAATTGGCTTATTGTCATACGCAACGTTTACCACGTATTTACAAAATTTAGGACCAGATATTTTCTATAAAAATATCGCATTAGCAATTTTTGCATTTATAGCATTTGGTATTATTGGTTATTTCTTCGTTGGAGATGCATCGAGTATAGGCAAGTATTTATTCGTTACATTAATAACATTAATTATTGCGAGTCTAATTGGTATTTTTCTTCAAAATCCTATTTTTTACACTATTATTACCGTCGTTAGTCTGTTGTTATTTCTACTTTATACTTTGTATGATTTTAATCGTTTAAAAAGAGGTGACTATTCACCAAGAGAAATGGGATTTAATCTATTTATTAATTTGTTGAATATTATTAAGGATATACTTTATCTTGCTAATATGTTCAGAAGATAAACAGTTAAATTAATAAAGAAATTTGTATAAAGTTTGGAATAATCAATAATGAATATCAACCTTAAATTGGAGCGATTGTCATAAATTAGAAATTTAAATAGAGGTTTTACTGATAAAGCAATAAAAATATATTACCTTAATTGTAAAGATATTATTAATCATTGAAATGATTAACTGCTATAGTTCTAAAGTAAACAAATCTTAGAAGATAAACTTTAAACAGGTGTGCTTGCCTTTCTAGATAAAGTCCGTATAATTG
>NZ_JAFEPJ010000015.1:0-1465 GCF_016893255.1 Staphylococcus sp. GDB20D11A | reverse complement strand
ATGCGTATCAGTGAACTTTGTACATTGAAAAAAGGGAGCGTCATAACCGATAAAGAAGGGGATTGCTTTTTAAAGTATTATCAGTGGAAAATGAAGAAAGAGCATATCATTCCTATTTCTAAAGAAATTGCTGCATTGATATTAGTTCAAGAGCAAAGGGTGGCTGATGAACTCGATGATGAATGTATATATGTGTTTCCCCGAAAAGATTGCTCACCATTGAAACAAGATACCTTTAGGGTTAAATTAAATGAACTAGCTTATGAAGAAAAGATAACGGACAGCAACGGAGAAATTTTTCGTTTTCATGCTCATGCCTTTCGGCATACAGTTGGCACAAGAATGATAAATAACGGAGTGCCACAACATATTGTCCAGAAGTTCTTGGGTCACGAATCACCGGAAATGACGGCAAGATATGCACATATTTTTGATGAAACCCTAAAGAAGGAATTTACGAAATTTAAGGAAACCTTAGTAACGAATAACGGTAGCATTCTGGATTTAAGTGAGGAAAATACTGAAGCTGACAATACAGATCTTCAATGGTTTAAAAAGAATATCAATGCACAGGCACTTCCTAATGGCTATTGTCGGTTACCAGTAATTGCAGGACCATGTCCTCACGCAAATGCATGTTTAGATTGTACGAATTTCTGTACAAGTAAACAATTTCTTACTGAACATGAAGAGCACTTAGAGCGAACTAAAGAAATACTAAATAGGGCTAAACAAAACCAATGGCAGCGTCAGGTTGAAACCAATGAACGTGTTAAAAATAGATTAGAACAGATTATTCATTCGTTAAAGGAGACGAATTAAAATGATTAGAAAAGGTAACACAACTGCCATAGTTCAGCTAGCTAAAGACAAGTCGGAGAAAACAAGAATTAGGGTTGAAAAGACAATTTCAGAGATGGCATTGAAAGAAGAGAAGATTAATTTTAATTCCGTTGCACAAAAAGCAAATGTTTCAAAGTCATGGCTTTACAAACAAAAAGATATTAGAACTAGAGTGGAGACATTAAGAGGGATGCAGATAAGTGAGTTAACCCCCCGTAAACCTAGTAAAAGCCCTCGTTCAGAGGACGTATTAATAAAAACCTTAAAAAGCCGTATAAAGGCGTTAGAAGAAGAGAATGAACGGTTAAAGGATCAAGTTCAAAAATTACATGGCAAGCTGTTTTAGCAGATTTGTGTTTCTTGGAATTTATTGGGCACTTTGAATTGGCTACCTAAAATGAAATCGCTAAAACCTTCAATAACTTCAATAGCCCATTTCCCTAAATGTGTTAAGGGGAAATGGGCTTTCTTCTAGTATTGTTGGCATGATCGCAGAAGTGTTTTATGCTCTTAAATAATACTTTTTAATATATTGCAAATACTCATTAGCACTTTTCTGTATCTCTTCGCCCTTCATATCCGAATTAGCACCGTAAAGTACAAACTCTGGTACATATTCAGC
>NZ_JAFEPJ010000014.1:0-11083 GCF_016893255.1 Staphylococcus sp. GDB20D11A | reverse complement strand
ACAAAGTTCACTGATACGCATTCCGCATTCTTGAAGTACCATAACCATTGTAGCAATATAAGGTTCCAATTTATCTAATTTCCCATTTAGTTGTTCAAGTATATGTTCATCAATATAACGTGGTAGTGCCTTCGGCACTTTAGGGTAATCTTCTTGAAAGATAAGGATCTTAGAAGGTGTATCCTTCCAGTCATACCTTTGAATTGTAGTAAAAAAAACGTCTAAAGTAGATATTCGTCCAGTTACAGTACTGGGTTTTAAACCTTTTAAATTAATATAATTTAAATATTGCTCAATTTCATTTCTAGTTAATTGATGAATCCTTTGTATACCTTCACAATTTTTGTTCATGAAATTAAAAAACTCTTTTAATTTTGAAGCTATATCTACTACGTGAGAAAAGCTAGCTATGTTTAACATTAGTTTACAATATCGCTTAACTATTTCTTTAAAATAATTATTCTCAAAACCCTTAAAGTTGATCGTATATTCGTAGGATGTTGGGTTTACCTTATCTTCCGGTAATGATAATTTTCTTCGATTCCAAACATCTTTTTCCCATTCTTCCCCATCAAAATAGAAGTCCTCATAGAATTCCATAAACTGTTTAAGATGAGTAACGTAATAGGAATTAGCATGTACAGTAACTTTCTGCTGATTTACATCAAGTTTGTAATTAGTAGTCGTAGTTTTTACTTTTTGTTCTGTTAAGTAGGTCCGGTATTCTGTCAGAGCTTTTTTTATAGGCACTTCGGTTATCGATGTAATATTAGGATATTTTAAATTTAAAAATCCCATCATCCGGCTTATCACTGTTCCCTTTCTAATCCAAACGGATTTTGCATTCCAAGCTCCATTATTCAAGTGAAGGTAATAAAAATATTTTAATTCTGTTTTCAACCAGATATTTTCCACCTTATCGAAATTTACCCAACGATTTCTTAGTGACGGATTCTTACTTAACTCAATTGCACTAGGATGCGGACAAATTCTTATATCCCATCTATCTGCTGCCCAATAACCTTTTAAAACACTTGTCATATTAGCTATTTTTTTATTAATCTCTGTACTAGCGATAAGCTTTCGATTAGTTGCTACACTTGGAAATTTCATTGTCATGTTTCTCTCCCTTGAAGATACTTTTTATATTCATTCTTCATATCTTGATCAGAAAGATGAACATACGTATCAAGTGTTGTTTGTACATGGGCATGCCCTAATCTTTTTTGTACATATGCAGCATCCCATCCACTTCTAATAAGCTCTGTGGCATGCGTATGACGTAATATATGGGCAGTGAAAGTAATCCCTGTCCGTTTTCCTAGTCTTCTTATTAAGTCTAATACACTTTGATATTTTAGAGGGTGGCCAAAATAAGAATCTTTAAGATTAATAAATATATAATCATGATCTAAATCTTCCCCATATTCATGTACTAAGTAATCGGTATATAATGCCATTAATTCCTTACTTACATCAATAGTTCTTTCTTTTTTAAGTTTAATATAAGCTCCATTTTCATTATGATCTCTTGGCCTGATGTTAATCTGGTTATCCCATGTTGAAATATCTTCAATACGAAGGGATAATGCTTCTCCTATCCGAAGTCCCCCTTCATACATAAGCATAATAAGTAACTTATCTCTTTTGGTATGACATGCCTCAATTATTGCTTTGACTTGTCCATGTTCTAATACTTGTACAAGTTTCTTTTTGACCCTAAGCTTTAAAATATTTTTTTTATAGGATCTACCTTTAGAAATATGGTGAAGAAACCCCTTAAAGTTTCTTCCTCTTGCTTCTTTAGACATATCTATAGCTTTAAAATTTTCTGTGCGATTTAAATACTCTAAGAAACTAGTTACAGCGTTAAGTATGGAATTAACTGATGTTTCCTCTCTTTTAGCCTTCTTTGGTTGTATATCTATTACCTTTAAATGCCCTGCTGGATTTCTTAACCATCCTACAAAGTTTGCTAAATCCTCAAATTGTAAATCTCCTAATTCGATTCTACTTTGGCTCATAAATTCATAAAACAGCTTGAGATGATAACAATATGTTTTAATGGTATTTGGAGCTTTTCCCGTATTATCCAAGTACTTTATAAATCGCTTAACCGGTTCTATCACTTCAAATTCTTTATCTAGCAGTATGTATAACGGATATGATTTTTCCTCCACAATTACTTTCTGAACCTTCATCTTTCCACCACCTTTAAATACTTTAACTACTATTAATAATACCCTTATATATTTAATAGTTAAAGCACTGTAATTAAAAAATCCTAAACTTCGAGTACTTAGAGTACTCTAGTTTAGGATACTATGTTTAATACATCTCCACTTGGATGATTATGGCCTAAAATAATACTGTTTGCGTTACTGAGTATCGCTGTTTTGAATATTTCTCTGGGATGAATCACTGTTTGGTTAATAGATCCAATCGATAATGTTTGAATGTGTGTAGGTTCATTTTTACTATTCATACATATGAGAATGAGATGTTCTCAGTCACTGTTTCCAATGAATGAACGCAAGATTTCTGCCGCATCCTCAGGGTTTGAAATACGATTTTTTTAGGTAACTTAATCTATCTGATTTTATCATTTGTAGTGAAACAATATTGATTTCCTTCATCGTTTACCTCCATATATAGTTTATACTTTCAAAGTCCATTTCTGTCTCGCTTTCGGATTAAGGGGATGCATGATTTCTTTGGTTACGGGGTTCACGAGTTGTTTTACTTTCTTCTTATGTGGTTTCAACATTTCTAATACTTCATTGACACGCGTTTCAACAATGGGTTTTTTAGCGTAAGCACCCCATGCTAATATCACTTCATCTGATTCTTTCACTGCCTTCATAATCTGAATGCCTGTATGATTATCATAGGCATTTTCTAAATGTTTGAGATTGATAGGGGTTGTAATATTAGAGTATAGATTCACAAAATTGATTGAGCCAAATGCATCCATTTCTGAAACTTTGTTCATAATGAGTTGTGTGGTTAGGTCAATATTGAGAATGCCATCATAATGCGGATACATTGTGATGATTGTGATTGTTTGTTTTTCACTGTCCCATGTTTTCTTAAGTAGATAACGATGTTGTTGGTCATCACTGAATATGGCTTCAGTTTGTAATGTGCTTTTGATTGTTTTCATATGTTTTTTCTCCTTAATTAGTATTCTTCGGGTAGTAACATGACGTAATAAGAAAGGTCTACATCATCTTCTCGGATAATGTAGACCTTATTCATATTGATAGCTTTTGAATAATTCGCTTTATGAGTTTTGACGTACTCAGGACGTTCTTGTTTGTGTTTGATATATAGTTGGTTATTGTGCATATTTAATTGGAATATATGAAAATAATCCAATGATTCCTTGCCTTTTGATTGTTTTTGTTCTCGCTCAGATACGAGTTCCCATAATTGATGTTGTAATGTGATAGGTAAGTTGTTGGCGATACCACGGGTGATATATCTATTCATAAGATATCTCCTTTCGTTCTGATTCTTTCATCCATGTAATGATTTCGCTTAGGATAGTGATTGCTAGCTGTGTGATTTTGATATATTTATGCATATTATTGTCCTCCTGTTAGTAAGTATCGTTGGTCCAAAAGTGGCATGATAGTGTTGTGTAGAAATAAGAAATCCATATCATGATTTTCATCGATATAGCCGATGGCTATGAGCTGTTTCTGATAATAGAGAATGAACGGATAGAGATTACTTTCGTGAAGTGTATCAGAGTAGTAGGTATAGGTTTGAAGTATTTTATTACTGAGTGGACCAAGTCGTACATATTTGTCAGGTAGGATATCATCAGCGATTTCTTCGATAGATTCACATTCCCACTTTTCATCTTTTGGCAGTTTGAATAAGTTGGTTATATAGTGCTTGAGTTGTTGTTCCAATGTCATTGTTATGACCTCCTAATGTATTTGGTTGATGTATACATGTGATACATCATTTAGATAATATATATTTGATTTTTATTTCATTTCTCTCACTTTTGTCACTAAGAACTAAGTGGTAAAAGTGGTAATTTGGTCGATGAAATAATTCTTTCGACCGTCTATCTCGAATTGAAATTTAGGCATAAAAAAAGACCCCCAATCTTTTTTCAAAGATTGAGGGATAAGACTTTCATCAATTTTATACCTTACAAGTTTTACTTGTTTATCTGTCGTAATTTCAATAGAGTCAATCAACATCTTCATAAGTTGATTTTTTGCTTCTGGTGTAGCTTCTCTTAAATAGACACTAAATCGGCTAATCATCATGGTTAAGTGGCTCTTAAGTTTATCATAATTTGGTACTTCAGCTTGTGATTCCGTAGCTTGTTGTGCTTCTTTAATTTGCTTATCTAGCATCTCTAGTTGTCCATTCATCTGACTTTGTTTTACTTTTAACATTTCGCTATCCATTTGATCATCTAAGAACAATTCTAACAATCGTTCTTGTTGTGTTTTAACTTTTGCTTTTTGTTTTTCTAGACTATCAATATCATATTTTATTTCTGTTTGTTTACTATGCTTTTGTTTCAGTTCTTCTATCACATTTGACGCAATCTGCTTAATAACATCAGGTTGTGAAAGAATACGATTCAAATGAACATTGATTACGCGTTCGACGACTTCAGCATTAATCGCATTACTATGACAGGCAGAACTCCCAGAACGGTTAAATAATGAACAAATGTAATAACGCTTGATTGTTCGTTCTTTTGACTTTTTGGTTTTATAATAAGTCCGTCGACATACCATATTATTGCCGCACTCTGGGCATTTAATAAGGCCACGTAAGTAGAAATCTCCACCAATAGGTCGACCCGGTTTAAAACTTTTAGAAGCTAGTTTCTCATGAACTTGATCAAATACATCTTCACTTATAATGGCTTCATGCTTACCTTTGACCAATATCACATCATTTTTATCACTTTTACCACTTCTTCGCTGAACAGCCCAATTTTGATGGTTATTGAATCTGACATACCCTTTATAGACTGGATTATTCAAAATATATTTCACGCCAAACACTGAAAATGGTTTTTGATTAATGGTGCGATATCCTTTTTGATTTAGAATTGTCGTGATTGCTTTAAGTCCTTTATTGTGATTCAAATATAAATCAAAGATTTCCCGTACAATATTAGCTTCATTTTCATCGATAACCAAATCATTTTTCTGTGTCAATGGATTAAGTGATAATTTGTAGCCTAAAACACGACCGGTGATTGCCTCTCCACTACGCGCCTTAGCATTCATCGACATCTTGACATTACTGATCAGTGTTGAACGTTCGATTGATCCGATTAACCCAAACATTGTAACGAGTACTTCTCCAGAAGCATTGGATGTATCAATATTCTCAGATATCGATTTATAACCTACGCCATGCTCTTTGAATTCATGAATAATATTAAACACGTCTCTCATTGAGCGAGAAATACGATTCAATTTCCAACTTAATACCATTTCGATTTTATTATCCTTAACATCTTGTAATAGACGTTTCATTGCTGGTCGACCTTCAATATTTTTACCCGATATACCAGAATCAATATAAGTTTCATAGTCATAACCTGGATAGTTTTTCACAACCTCTTTGATGAGTACTTGTTCTTGCTCATGGATTGAGTACCCATGCTCCGACTGCTCTGACGTACTAACGCGTGAATAAAGTGCAATTTTACCCTTCATATCATACCACTCCTTTTATTAGATTATTGCTACAGACCATCGGTCTTGTAACATCATATGGATAATATATATTTATAATTTCGTTTCATTTTTATCACTTTTACCACTTAATCATATGAGTACTACAGGCAACTGCCTGTAGTACGTAATTAGCCTTACTTACCTTTATTGAGACGTTCTTCAATGATAGGTACAAGCACTTCTACAAATGCTTCAATTTGTTCATCATTCATCGTCAAAGTCCTCCCAATCAAAATCCAAATTCTCTTCATCTAATGCCTCATCGTCTGTTATATTTTCATTTTTATCTAATGAAATAATATTATCTTTTTTCGAAATATCATGAATCTCTTTTTTATCGGCTTCTTTCCAACCTAAATCAATCCAATAATCGTAGCCATTGTATAGTTTGGTTTGAGTATCAAAGTTTGCTTGAATTAACTGATTAATAACCTGAGAACTCACCTTTATTTCTTCATTAATAACTTTATTTAACTCGGATACTTTGATTCGTGATCCTGGTTTGATTTCTATAAGTTTTCTGAGTAAATTAATACACGCTTTCTGATTTGCAATACTTGCTGATTTACTAGAAACAAATTCATATCCAAAATTTAACCAATCGTGAGTAATTTCAGTGACACGACTATTTTCAAGGTACTCGATATCTGCTTTTACAATCTGTTGATACACATACATCAAATAAAGAAAGATTTCTTTCTTCTCACTCTGGAGCTTATCAATCAATGAAGTGTCCGCTTTTTCAACATAATATTCACATGGAATAACATTAATTCGACGCTCCAAAGCTTTCGCATGTTCAGCAGGAAAATTAAGTACCGCATTTGTACCAAAAACAAGTTTCAAATCCAAAGTGACCTCCACTTGAGTTTTTCCTTTACGATCAACATGCATTGATTCTACAGATAATAACTTTTTGAAGTCATTTACAATCTTTTCTTGAATCCTAGATTGCCCAATTTCATGACTTGCCATTAGACTTTTGTCAATTAAACTTTCCTTGTCAAAACGACCTTCAAGCTCATTAAGTGCCTTAGACACAATATCTTTACTATAGAAAAATGATTTAACTAGTTCAATATATACAGATTTCCCATTCTTAGCTCCACCATATAATATGAGGCCTCGACGGTATTTAGTATCAGCTGTAAGTAACACTGCTGTATGTTGGAAAAGAAAGTATTGTAAATCATCGTCATAATTCGCAAGTTGTAACATATATTGGTTAAAATATGGCGGTATCTTATCAGTAATTACATCATTTGTACTTAATGATAAATTCAATCGTGTTTTTGGAAAGATATCGATTGGATTTTTAACGACTTGAAACGTATTAAGATCGAACATATTTTCACCACAACCAATATAGTGCTCATTCTCAACAAGTTCTTCTACATCTGTTGATTTTTGCAGACCTTCAACCACATTATTCAGTGCACTTTGCGTAGGCGTATAACCGATTAACAGTACTTGTATCATTTTTGATACAAATCCTTTTAACTCGTCTTCACTTAGCTTTTGCCAACCGTTAATTTTGAATATATACAGTTCCGAATTGAAGCGTTTGATATGAAAAACTTTTATCATCATGTCTATTAATATTGTGTCACTTGGTTTCTTCTTAATACCGAAATAGCTATAGATGTTAGGTCGATAATCCGTATCTTTTGGGATATTAAGTCGTAACTGATCGATAAGTTCGTTATACACTGTTTCACCTTGTACCGTTTTTTCTATTTCATCATCATTGCCAATACTCATGGTTAGGATAGCAATCAGACCTTGACGGTCGATTGCCTCCTTAGCCACACTTATTATTTTTGTTAACATTTCGAATATATGTTTCATTATAATATGCCTCCAGTTTCATTTAATGGTGCTACATCGTGTACATAATAATTACCGTTATATTGACCAATAAAGATTAAATGCTTTCGGTCAATGTAAGGTTCATATGTTTTGTGACCCACGCTATAGTTGCTATGACGTTTAAGCCAATCATGAATTGACAACTGATTAGCGCTCGGTTTTGTTGGAATATTACGATTCGCATATACAATCTGATTGTTCACTTCAATTTCATACGTGAATTGATGCTTTATTTCACCTGAGAAATCTGTTTGGATCACAGAATGTAACGTAGCTACATATATATTATTTTCTTTGATTGGTGTACTACTTGGGATGTGTAGGCTTTGTCCTCTATCATTATTCATGGTCTACGCCTCCTATTTCTTCCACTGTCACATGTGCAAATTCACCATTGAACAACTGGTTAGCCGTATATTTCATTAACTGACCCACATTTTGTGCAATTTCTTCATCTTCACATTCAATCATAATCGCATCGTGTATCGGTACTATAATCTTGAACGTTTTTTGATCGCACTGTGCTTTGTACACTTTTAGCAGAATGTGCTTGAAAATATAACTCGCTACCGTTTGTACGTAGATTGCCATAATACTGCTACCTTGAAATGCGCTCATATCATGTTCAATGCCGTAAGGCATAGGCATGGTTTTATGCTCTTCGATTTGTTTCTTAAGTTCAATGACTTTTGTAAATTGGCTGACCGCATCCAACCATTGCACTTCACTTACATAATGTTTCAACTTGAATTTAGGGCTATCGAAGTTGCCGCCAAATAGAAACGAACCAATAAATGCACGTTTAACAAATACTCGTAGCTCATCTGATAAGCCTAATTCACTTAGCAATGCGTCATACAGTCCGTCTTTCTGATTTAAAAAGTCAATCAGTTTTGAATCTTGAGTCATGTACGCAACAACCGAAGGTTCAAATGAGTTGAAATCGATTGTATACACCTTCTTAAATTTTGAAGGTAAAATCGTATGTTGAACTGCTTTAGGTAAGCCTTGAAGATTAAAATTTTTAGTTGTAATTCGATGTGTTCGTGTACCAATCAACGATAATTGCGTATATAATCGATTCGTACCACTTAATGCCTGTTCTAACCTTTCAAATAGCTTTTCGATCTTATCAGAATGTTCATCATTCTTGGCTCTTTCAAGCATTGTTGCTTTGATATCCGGTAATTTATCGATATTAAGCGTAATAGGTTCTGATTCAATCTCTTCCTTTAATGCTTCCAACCCTTGATGTACTCCCACGTATTGGTCTAATTTAGCTTGTTCACCAGCTAAAAGTGCATTATATTTTTGATCTAACTGCTGGCTGAATTGTTGTTGTAATTGTTGAACGTCATCTTGGTTAGATGATTTGTCCATTAACCATTGCTGTATTTTGTTACTCTGAGTCAACGACATCAGTTTGTCTCTTGTCTCCATGTAAATCTTCTCCTTTATGGTTGAAAGTGGCGCGCTCACTTTCAACTTAAAATTTGTTCAAAACGTTTTGACAAGACAATCTTAATACTAAATAGAGGTCGTTGATGAAGTGGCAAAAAAATTCAAAAAAATTTCCACCAAGCAAATAAGCTCAATCCCTTTATATCAGGGATTGAGCTTACCAATTATTTATTAAATTTTTACTTAACTTCAATTAGAGCTTTTTCGGTTATTCCTTCTTTTTAACAGTTGATTCTTAAATTGCTTCATTAACATTGCCATTGGGATGTTATTTTCGTGCGTCTTAGTCACTTCAATTTCATTATTATAAGCATTATAAAATGATTTATATTCATTAATATAGCCATTTTTCATATCATTATAATGTTCAGTCTTATTAATGTATCGGTCTATCAATGTTACAACTTGCTGCATATCATCCATAAAATATTGGAACATTTCATTGCCTATGTGTGAATGATTTTTCTGATTTAATACTGCTGCAGAATGAAAGTCTAATCGTTTACGTAACTCTAGTAAATGCTTTCTAATTTGTTCATCCTCATTAAAAAACTCAATATTATCATTAATGACCTTTATCTTATTATCGAAGTCATATTTTTTAGATTGTTTATTTAAGTTTTCCTTTTTGTTAAGCTCTTTATCTATCATTTTCGATACATCTCTAAGGAAATAATGCTCCATATCTCTAAATGTTTGTGTTCTGTGATGAGGTTTAGCATTTCTCATTCCCCATCCATCCGCAGCTCGTTGAACTTTATTTAATATATTAATCAATAACCAATCTAATTGTTCATCTCTATCATATATAAATGCTCTCTCTTCATCTATACCTTCAGTTATTACATTATCTGTTAATTGATTTACAAAATAATTATATCGAAAATCATGCTGACTTGACCTTTCACTCGTTTGATGATGTTCATTAATTCGTTCAATATATTTGCTTTCTGAAAATGATGAATAAATAGTTTCGTGTATAGCAAATGCAATTTTATCACTTAATTCCACTTGTTTATCTATTGGTAATTGACTCA
This sequence comes from Staphylococcus sp. GDB20D11A, assembly GCF_016893255.1. Classification (NCBI taxonomy): domain Bacteria; kingdom Bacillati; phylum Bacillota; class Bacilli; order Caryophanales; family Staphylococcaceae; genus Staphylococcus; species Staphylococcus sp. GDB20D11A. The sequence continues at coordinate 987 of NZ_JAFEPJ010000014.1, read as the reverse complement.
TTACTTCAGAAGCTAATTGTAACTTATCGTTTATTTTACTGCCTGAATCAAACACCTTTTTTACATCTTGGTATGCTTTTTGTGCATGTATATGTAACTTTAATGGTTTAAATTCAATTTTATCTATGTCATTCTTAACATTTTTAATAAAATTCGCATATTGGGTAATATCAATATTTTCTATCGCATCTTTTCTCAGCCTTACATCTTCATCCGTAATTGCTTTTGGTATGTTATCATCTGTCATATTATTTAATAAGACACATAATATATCAAAAGCAATACCATTGAAACTATAAGCAGCTCTTTCACTTTCACCAGAATTTTTTTGAAATTTCTTCATATCAACCTTATAAATATCAACTAATTTATCAATTCTTTTCTGCAATTGAGCTTTGTTTTTAAGACCTAAAGCTTTCTCGAGATCTTTCTTTGTATATGTTTTTTGAATTCTTTCTTTGAAATTAGATTTACTCAACCTATTCACCTCTTCGATTCATTAAAATTAATATCAAAAGCTATTAATTAGTAAAGTTTCCGATTGCCTTATTAAATTAATTATTTGGGATTCTTTCAACATTTGGTCTTCAATTATTTCAGCCGAAGAATGATTGATTGGATTGTATTGGCGTAATCTATATAATTCACTCAAAAAATTATCAATGTTTTGTTTTTTATAATAATTTGGATTTAGTTCTTCAAAATCCTTTTTTACATTATTTACTTTATAATGTCTATGATAATCTGGTAACTTTCTTTTAGTATATGAAATACCTTTATAGCACATTAGTAATGAAACTATTCTATCAAAATAAGTTTTATAATAAGCAAATGCTTCTAGTATATCACCATTTTTGTCATGAAATTTATATAAAAAGTAAAGATACCATACTTTTGAACTATTATCTGAAAATGCATTCTTTAAATTTAAGTTTAAAATATAGTTATATTCTTTATCTAGCTCTTTTAGATAAAGTCCGTATAATT
>NZ_JAFEPJ010000013.1:0-2991 GCF_016893255.1 Staphylococcus sp. GDB20D11A | reverse complement strand
GAATTTTAAGGGGGTATTTGATTTATATATTTTTATACCTGTATATTTATATATGTTTCTTAAAACGCAAATATGAGCAAAATAAGGGTACATCTTTCTGACATTTAACTTGTATTCAAAAGACATATTACTTAAGTTGCTAAAGTCATTTTAAATACAATCACTTGTACTTTTTAAACATAAGCCAGAAAAACGATATAACTTTTTTATATATTTTTCTAATTTGATTGGAACTCCCTAAAATTTATATAACTTAAAAAGTTAAATTGTTTATCTCATTTTTTGTACATAACCAGTGGCGAATTTTTCAGACACTGCCCATTTACATGCAAATTAAAATTTTCATGGTAAAACTGGTCAACCATGCCGGTTGAACGCTATAGTTCCTGCAGGGGCAAAAATACATAAAAAAACGCTAGCTTTTAAGCTAACGTTTCAAATCTTTTAAGTAATAATTTTGTTTTTCAAAATTCCAAATTGCAGTAATTGAATGTGCTTTTTCTTCTTCGTCTGTTGTTTTATCTTCGTCACTTGTATTAATTAAATTGCCATCTTCGGCATCGTCTAAATTTAAAATTTTATGTTTTTGTTTAAGCAATCCACCATAACTCAACATACGTTTTCGGTATAAACCTTTTTCTAAATCATTCACGATTTCCTGATTTCTTTCGTCATCATCAGTTAAAAAATCAGATGATTTAACCGAATATTTCGAGGTTTCTTTGATTGCTGCTTGAATATCTTTATCGCCTTTTTGATTTGGTTTGATCGCTTTAATATTTGCTACTGGCCGATAATTAACTTGTAATGCTTTTTGCCATAAATTAATCCAATCATTTTGAGAAATGTAATTCTCAGAACCTCTAAAATATTTACTTTCAACACACAATAAAACATGCATATGTTGATTATAACTACCGTCATTTTTATTAACTGTAACCTCTGTCGAACGCATAAAACCAATTAAATTTTTACTAACTTTTTTATATTTAAATAATCTTCTAAATGATTCAGTTAAATGTTTAAGACTTTTTTCTAAAGTATCTCCATCTATCGCATTTCGTGTTGATAGTGTAAGAAACAACCAACGTGCTTTCGGCTTTTCTTTAACCACTTCTTCAATCACTCTTTGAGCTTGATAACTATTTTTCATAGCACGCCTCCAATTACAAACTGGACACAATTTTGATTTACAAAACCATGTCTTATGTAACTTCAAATAACCTTCATCAGTAGGCTTGAACTCTAAGACGTTACCACATTGTTTTACGTTAAAAGCCTTTTTAATTTTTAAGATTTCTAGTATATCTGCATAACTTACATTATCGATTTTCTTTTCTCTCCACGGGCGTTGTTTCCCACTTTTCGTTAAGTCTTTTAGTGTTTTATTATCTTGATTTTCGTCTATATATTTTGTATGATTGTCTTGCATATAAAAAGACCTCCAGTATTTGATTTTAGCTCGACACTTTAATCTTATTACTGGAGTTTTTTTATGTCAAATTTTATTTTATACACTAAAAATCTTTCAAAACACTGTTACATCAAGCTTGAAACAACATTTTAAAAAAGAACGTTATTTCTATATAGTATCAAGACAAGAAGAAACTCGTTTTCAACTCGTTTTAAAACCACCAACCAAAACCTTAAAACTCATCGTAATTTCACTTAAGTTTTTCTTAATTATTCCTTCTTTTTCTACGTCACTTAAATTCCACGTTAAAGGCGTCATATCAAGTAATTTATTCAATTCTTCTTTATTTAATTTAACCTTATAACTAATGTCTATCATTTCAATTTTATTAAAATTAGCTTCAAATAAATCTATAACCTCAGAATTATCATAATCCTTATTTTTATGATTACTAAAGACTATATTCCTTATTTCTTTTAAATAATCACTATTAGGAATTATTTTTATCAATTTCCCCTCTTTATCTAGAACTCTTTTAAACTCATCATAATTAGAAGGGCTAAGCACATTAATTAAAAAGTCTACATTCCCATTCATAACTGGTATATCAGCTAGATCAGCAACCAACCAATTTATATTTTTATATGATTTTGCTGCTTTTTTTACACCTTCTTTTGCAATGTCTATACCTAAGAATTCATTTTCACCAAGAAATGTTTTACTAATTTCATTTAAAATATAACCCTCACCAGTACCAACATCTATCACATTATTTTTAGTTTTAATCTCATATTTTTTAATAATTTCTATGATTTTTGAAATTAATATCGAATACAAATTGCTACTATCATTCAATTCTCTTCTAGCAATAAACAATTTTTTATCGTATTTACTTTTTTTATGCCCTGAAATTAAATTCGAATAACCCTCTTTTGCAATATCAAAAGTATGGTTATTCTCACATGCTAAAGTTTTATAACCTCTCTTTAATTTTTCATCACATATAGAACACTTAAAAAACATATTCACACCTCCAATCAAATAATTATAAATAACAAAGTTGCTTTATTCCAATTGCTTTATTGACGTTGAGCCTCGGAACCCTTAACAATCCCAAAACTTGTCGAATGGTCGGCTTAATAGCTCACGCTATGCCGACATTCGTCTGCAAGTTTAGTTAAGGGTTCTTCTCAACATCAATAAATTTTCTCGGCATAAATGCGTGTTCTTTTCTTGTCTGCCCAGTAGACAAAGTAGACCCAACTGTTATTGCTTTACAGGTCTATTTTTCGTCGTTATAATCTAGTTAAATCCCGTAAGGGCGCACTTATGCGTTCTAAAAAGAACGCGTAAAAAACCATAATCGACCTTCGTCAATTTTTATCTTAGTTTTAAGGAATCGGCGTTGTGGCGCAGATATAAAAATTAATACTGCACGAACTAGAATCGACGTTGTAGCGTAGATATAAAAATTAATACTACATAGAAATTTAACTAAGATTTAAGCTACTAGTTTTTTGCTAGTAGCTTTTTTATTTTCTTAATTTTTAAATGCCTTTATTTTGAATTTTAAGGGG
>NZ_JAFEPJ010000012.1:0-1717 GCF_016893255.1 Staphylococcus sp. GDB20D11A | reverse complement strand
GTAGCAAATATTAAAGCGATCAAACCAAATCAAAAAGGCGATAAAGATATTCAAGCAGCTATTAAAGAAACCTCTAAATATTCGGTTAAGTCATCTGATTTTTTAACTGATGATGATGAAAGAAATCAAGAAATCGTGAATGATTTAGAAAAAGGTTTATACCGAAAGCGTATGTTGAGTTATGGTGGATTACTTAAACAAAAACATAAGATTTTAAATTTAGATGATGCCGAAGATGGTAATTTGATTAATACAAGTGACGAAGATAAAACAACAGACGAAGAAGAAAAAGCACATTCGATTACGGCAATTTGGAATTTTGAAAAACAAAATTATTATTTAAAAAATTTGAAACGTTAGCTTAAAAGCTAGCGTTTTTTTATGTATTTTTGCCCCTGCGGGAACTATAGCGTTCAACCGGCATGGTTGACCACTTTTCATGCCAACTTTTAAGTTTGCATGTAAATGGGCAGTGTCTTAAAAAATCAACACTGGATTTGCTCGAATTTTAGTTTGTGAAATTAAGATATATTTATTTGGCTCATATTTGCGTTTTAAGAGGGTATATAAGTTTTTTGGTATAAAACTATATGATTTACCCCTAATTCTTTAAAATGCCCCCTTAAAATTCAAAATAAAGGCATAAAAAATAAAAGCTACCCCAAAATTGAGATAGCTTTTTTCTTTCGTACGGTCTGTTTATTTTTCTTTCGACGCCGTATCGTCGATGGAATTCAAAAAAGTTATGGGCTATAAATCTACATCACTTTTTCAAGAATGTAGTAGCAATATTCAAGACAAATTAATTTTTATAACTGCTCGGAATATCTCAAGCCGTTTCTTTAATTTTGAAATAAAAAAATCGACGAAGGTCGATTATGGTTTTTACACGCGTTCTTTTAGAACGCATAAGTGCGCCCTTACGGGAATTAACTAGATTATAACGATGAAAAATAGATCTGTAAAGCGATAACTATTGTGATAAAGTTTGCTAAAAAAAGGAGTGTTTTATTTTTATAATTATCAAGACGATAATAAAAAATAGAACACGCATTTATGCCGAGAAAATTTATTGATGTTGAGAAGAACCCTTAACTAAACTTGCAGACGAATGTCGGCATAGCGTGAGCTATTAAGCCGACCATTCGACAAGTTTTGGGATTGTTAAGGGTTCCGAGGCTCAACGTCAATAAAGCAATTGGAATAAAGCAATTATGTTATTGATTTTAAATTTTTTATATCAAAATGGTCTTTTTCTGTTAAATCATAACCAGAATGAAAAAGAAGTTGAGCTTCTTTTGAAATACATGGTATTTTTCGACCTTTGTAATTAGTTTCTGAAAACCAGTCATTTTGGAAAACATAATTACCACCTTCTGGGTTTGCTTGGGTAATTGATCCATCATCATTTAGATTTATAGGATGAATATCTAAATACCCATATTCTTCATGCTTAAGTTCCATGCGTGAAGGCATCCAATCAACTTCTATTTTGTATCCGATATCTTCTAATTTTTGTATAACTTTTTGAGTGTGTTGAGCGTCAAAATCTATATCTATATCTCTGTGTTCTCTTTGTTGTTTTCCAGTTAATACATCTACCCCCCAGCCACCATCTAACCAATAAGTTACTTTCATGTGTTCAAATAAATCTAAAATATAAAATAAATCTTTTTCTGTTACATTATTATTTTTCATTTTATCCCTCCTAACTTGG
>NZ_JAFEPJ010000011.1:0-152332 GCF_016893255.1 Staphylococcus sp. GDB20D11A | reverse complement strand
ACAGGAGTCTGGACTTGACTCCTTTCTAATTACACTTTTATTAGAAAAGTAAAGTATAGCTACGTATTAATTTTAAAATCGAAATATTAATAGGAATAAGTATAGATAATATAAACAATTTAATGTTAGTTTGAGCTCATCTCAAAAGTAGAATGTGGTTTAAATAAGTGTTTATTTTTAAATTGAAAATGAATATAAAACTAACAAAAGATAATAGTAATACGTTGTAGATGTGGTCATTTAAAATTATTTTGAAAATACTAAAAAGTAGTGTGTTTTCAATTGGATAGTTTAATTAAACTGACTACATATATTTTTGTAATATTTAAATGATTGATATATAAGTTTAAAAATTACCCATTATATAGTTTTATTTATTTTTGATTTGGTATTCGTATTGTGTTAAATTTACGTTTAATTAAATAAGTTAAATATTATAGGGAATGATAAAAGTGGTACTTAAATATAGAAAGAGGTAAAGTTATGGCAAAATCATGCTTGCATATACTTACTAATAATGAATATGCGACAACGCGTTGCCAAGATGGCATAGTCTTATTTTGGCCAATTGACGGGGAAATCGAACTACAAAAATTTCGTAAAAGTAAAATAATTGAAGATGATATATATATTATTAATCATCTGGATGTATTTAGTATTAAGAATAATAAAAAAACGATCATGTTGTATTTGAGTAGCGATTGGTTTGCGGAATTAGGCTTTACTTTCTTTAATTACCACTATACAGCAAAGTTAATTAAATCATCCTATAATTTGAAATGTCTACTATTAAAATTGACTTATCGATACCTTGATAATCAACCTCTCAATGACGCTGATGTTAGAAAATTACAGGATATTATTAAAATTATTGCAAAAGAAGCAAGTATGGATAAAAAGATTGCGCAAAATCAATATCGATATGCCTATTATGGTGATTTGCGTGACGAGCTCGAATATATTTATCAAAATGTAAATCAACGATTGACATTAAAAAGTGTCGCTGATAAATTATTTGTCTCAAAGTCAAATTTGTCATCACAATTCCACTTACTTATGGGCATGGGTTTTAAAAAATATATTGATACTTTGAAAATTGGTAAATCGATTGAAATTCTACTTACTACTGATAGTACTATTAGCAACATAAGTGAACATTTAGGTTTTAGTAGTAGCTCAACTTACTCTAAAATGTTTAAAAGTTATATGGATATAACACCGAATGAATATCGTAATTTATCAAAATATAATAAATGTTTAATGCTAAAGCCAGAACCACTAGTAGGCAAAATGGTGCAAGAAGTAAAAGAAATCATATTGAATTATATTGAACATTATAAAAACCACCTAACTGATGTTATACATATTGATGAAGACAAATTTGAAACACCTAAATTGTTTCAAACGGTTATTCAAATAAATACTTATACAGAAATGAAATTAGTTTTCTTAGAAGGAATCTTTAAAACCTTATTGAATAAGAACAGTCAAGTTGTCTTTTTCATCATGCCATCGATTTTAAAAAGTAAAAATACCATGTCCGAAGAAGAAAAATTCGCAATCATTAAAACAATAATTGAAAGTGATTTAAAGATAGCATTTAATATAAATGATATTGATACAACTTATTATGTTGAAGAAGCTTTTATGAGTGTTTTTAGACAAATATCTCCAAACGAATTAAGTAATCATAATAATTACGAAGTGCATTTTGTTTTTGATTTATCATTGATGGAAATTAGAACAATTTATCGAATGATATTAAAATTACATAACATCATGTTGAATGTGAAATTAGGATTGAACATTACCTGTTTATTTGAAAAACCTTCAGTTTTTAAATCACTAGTATCACAAATAAAGCGACTTAAATTCGATTCGTTAATAATAGATAATGCAAATTTAAGTAGCCCTTATTTGATGGGGGAAAGTGATGAGTTACTATTGAAAAATATTTTGCATTTTAAAAATTTAAAACAAGTAATTAATGAATTGGATATTGAACAAGAAAAGCTGATTTTTCTAAATGTTGAAAATCATAAACTGCTTAATAATAAAGAACAAGATTTAAGTAATAGTGCTCCATTAATTTATAAGACATTAAGTGCGCTGTATCACAACTTTGCTGGGTTTGGATTGAACATTTTTGACAATCATCAAGCATTTAATGCGATGCATCTATATGACAAAAATGGATTTAAAACAACACTAGGTCTTATATTGGAAAAATTTATCGAATATGTCTCAAAACCCAAATATGAAAACAGTTATTATTCTATTTTTGATATAGAGAATTATTATTGTCTTGTTATTTATGATTGGCGAGTGATAGAGAGCGAGACAATTATGAGTAATTTTGAGGATAGTCAAGTTTATATGAATTTTAAAAACAATGTTTTAAACGATAAATATCTAATTGTAATAGAAACATTGGACGAAAATAGTGGCAACATTAATCATTTGATTTCTAAAGAATTAAGAGATAAATATGAATGGAACCCTAGTTTACTATCTAAAATTGACAACTACCTTAAACCAGCAATCGAGATTAAAGAGCATAACTTTAGTAATAATTCCTTAAATATTAACGTTACTTTTAATGCGTTATACATAATTAAAATAGGAAAAAAATAACACCTTGATATGTATTGCAAAATTTAATTTGCATTTGTTGGTAATTTTGACAACGTATTAAAAACAAATGAGAAAGACAATGGCAGGAAAATTTAAGATAATAATGACAGAAGCATTGTCTTTATATATTTGGGGGTGCAACATTTTGAATACTGAGAAATTAGAAACATTGCTTGGCTTCTATAAACAATATAAAGCATTATCTGAATATATTGATAAAAAATATAAGTTGTCGCTAAATGATTTAGCAGTCTTAGATTTAACGATGAAGCATTGCAAAGATGAGAAAGTACTTATGCAATCATTTTTAAAAACTGCAATGGATGAGCTAGATTTAAGTAGGACAAAATTATTAGTTTCTATAAGAAGACTAATTGAAAAAGAAAGACTTAGTAAAGTTAGATCATCTAAAGATGAGCGTAAAATTTATATTTATTTAAATGATGATGATATATCTAAATTTAATGCTTTATTTGAAGATGTAGAACAATTTTTAAATATTTAATTGAAATTGAGTGTCGAAAGCATAGAAATTGCTTATCGGCACATTTTTAATTTATACATATTTTAAAACTAAGTAACAGATTGAAGAAATCGTAGTTCAATAATGTTAATTGTGAAAATGTATATAATCATAAAAAAATCATGTATAATATATGTTGTTAATTAAACAGTTCGAAAGCGAGATGACATTATGGGACGTAAATGGAATAACATTAAAGAAAAAAAGGCCCAAAAAGATAAAAACACAAGTAGAATATATGCGAAATTTGGTAAGGAGATTTATGTTGCAGCAAAATCTGGCGAACCCAATCCAGAATCTAACCAAGCTTTAAGGTTGGTGCTTGAACGCGCTAAGACATATTCAGTGCCGAATCATATTATTGAAAAAGCAATAGATAAAGCTAAGGGTGCTGGAGACGAAAACTTTGATCACCTAAGATATGAAGGATTTGGCCCAAGCGGATCAATGCTAATTGTTGATGCGTTAACAAATAATGTAAATCGTACTGCCTCTGATGTGCGAGCTGCTTTTGGTAAAAACGGCGGTAATATGGGTGTATCTGGATCAGTTGCTTATATGTTTGATCATGTGGCAACATTTGGTATTGAAGGAAAGTCTGTTGACGAAATACTTGAAACATTAATGGAACAAGATGTAGATGTAAATGATGTGATTGACGATAATGGATTGACAATAGTCTATGCTGAACCAGATCAATTTGCAGTCGTTCAAGATGCGCTTCGTGCAGCAGGTGTTGAAGAATTTAAAGTTGCTGAATTTGAAATGTTACCTCAAACAGATATTGAACTTTCTGAAGCGGACCAAGTAACATTTGAAAAATTAATCGATGCATTAGAAGATTTAGAAGATGTACAAAACGTATTCCATAATGTGGATTTGAAATAATGAAATCAGCAGAACAATGGATTGATGAATTGCAACTTGAATCACATCCTGAAGGTGGTTTCTATAGAGAGACAATCCGAGAAGTATTGAAAGATGGACGCAGAGCGCCGTTTAGTAGTATTTATTTTTTACTTACAGATGACAATATTTCGCATTTTCATCGAATTGATGCTGATGAAGTATGGTACTATCATGCTGGTGATTCTCTAACAATTCATATGATAAATCCGGATGGGGAATATACGACTGCAACATTGGGTACTGATATCCAAAATGGAGATGTATTGCAATATGTAGTGCCTAAAGGAACAATTTTTGCTTCTTCAATCGAAATTTCAAATACTTATAGTTTAGTAGGTTGTATGTGTCAACCGGCATTTGAGTTTAAGCAGTTTGAATTGTTTAAGCAATCTGAATTAATTACACAATATCCGCATCTTAAATCAGTGATTGAAAAATATGCTTTAAAATAAAAATGATCAATGAAGTGGTTTGAAGGTTGTTAATAAACCTTTGAGTCACTTCATTTTTGTATGTATTCTTGATTGAATCAGAATAGAATTGATGCTACAGCTTTTTCTAATGAAATTAACATTAAATGATTTTGAAAACGATAAGACCATATTATTTATAATTTTGAAAAATCATTGTTATGAAGAAGTATGTGTACTATCTAATTAATATTGTCTATTTTAAGTAAATTGAAGCGAGTTGTAGTAAAATAATAATAAATATTTTCATATGATTAACAAAAACTATAAAACTGTATCATGACATGACATCATTCATGTAGTTTTATATAATAATGACAAGGAGTTGGTGACTGTGAAAGTAAAGTATATAGATAAACGTCACTGGCGTCGCCTAATTGATAGGGAATACACAGAGGTAAAAGTTAATAATAATAGGTTCAAGGGTATTATAGGCTTAGTCACGATGAAAAAGGTTCGTGATCCTTTAGAGGTGACGGTAGTTGGACAAAATATTATTGTCGCAGATGACAATTATAAATGGTTGCAAATACTACCTGAAAAGAAACGTTATAGTATAACTGTAATGTTTGATAATAAAGGCAATCCATTAGAATATTATTTTGATATAAATATCAAAAATATAACGCAAAAAGGTAATGCACGTACAGTAGATTTATGTTTAGATGTTTTAGCATTACCAAGTGGTGAATATGAGTTAGTAGATGAAGATGATTTAATGTTTGCATTAGAAAGTGAGCAAATTACAAAAAAGCAATTTCATGAAGCATATATGATTGCGCATCAAATTATGGCAGAGTTAGAAAATGATTTTAAAGGATTCCAAAAGAAAATCATGTACTGCTTTAATAAAATTAATGCAAAGGCTCAAAAAAATCATCAAAAGCCACAAAATAAAACTAATTTTGAAAAAAGCAAACAAATAAAACCTAAGCAATATAATCAAACTAAAAATCACCAACAACAAAAGAAAAACTAAGTAATTCAAGCTGCAGCCATACCAATAAAATTGGTGAAATTATTCGTTAGTAATGAACTCATGAATGCTTGTAGCCATGAAAGTTCAATAATTGAATAATTTATGGGGGGAAATTATGAAGATTGAAGACTATCGTTTACTAATAACATTAGACGAAACGAAAACGTTACGTAAAGCGGCTGAAATTTTATATATATCTCAACCTGCTGTTACACAAAGACTAAAAGCTATTGAAAATGCTTTTGGAGTAGATATTTTTATCAGAACAAAAAAACAATTGATTACAACAACTGAAGGAACAATGATTATTGAGCATGCTCGTGACATGTTGAAAAGAGAGCGATTATTTTTTGACAAAATGCAGGCACATATTGGTGAAGTGAATGGAACAATATCAATAGGGTGTTCTTCATTGATTGGACAAACCTTACTTCCTGAAGTTTTGAGCCTATATAATGCCCAATTTCCTAATGTTGAAATTCAAGTACAAGTTGGTTCAACTGAACAAATTAAAGCAAACCATAGAGACTATCATGTTATGATAACTCGTGGAAATAAGGTAATGAATTTAGCTAACACACATTTATTTAATGATGATCATTATTTTATTTTTCCAAAAAATAGACGAGACGATGTTACAAAGTTGCCATTCATAGAGTTTCAAGCTGACCCGATTTATATAAATCAAATAAAGCAATGGTATAACGATAATTTAGAGCAAGATTATCATGCAACTATTACAGTGGATCAAGTGGCAACTTGTAAAGAAATGTTGATTAGTGGTGTAGGTGTTACAATCTTGCCAGAAATTATGATGAAAAATATCAGCAAAGAACAATTTGAGTTTGAAAAAGTAGAAATTGATAATGAACCGCTGATTCGTTCAACGTTTATGAGTTATGATCCGAGTATGTTGCAATTGCCACAAGTTGATTCTTTTGTAAATCTTATGGCGAGCTTTGTTGAACAACCAAAGGCGTAGTCTTAGACTAATTTAAGGTGTTAGTATTTAATTTTAAACTATTCGGTTAAATTGAACGCAGTTGGTTGCTAATGCACCAACTGCATAAGATCCCCTAATTAATAAATTAAAAGGGGACTAAAGGAATACAGTTGATTGCTAATGCACCAACAGCAAAAGAGCCCCTAATTAATAAATTAAAAGGGGCTCTAAGAAGCGGGGTTATGGATATGTTTGCAGCGTTATTACAAATAAAGAATTATAAACTCTTTGTTGCTAATATGTTTCTACTAGGTATGGGTATTGCGGTTACGGTCCCATATCTTGTTCTTTTTGCAACTAAAGATTTAGGTATGACAACAAATCAGTATGGATTACTTCTAGCATCTGCAGCGATTAGCCAGTTTACAGTAAATTCAATTATTGCTAGATTTTCGGATACGCATCACTTTAATAGAAAAATTATTATTATTTTCGCATTATTAATGGGTGCGCTTGGTTTTTCAATATACTTTTTTGTAGATACAATCTGGTTATTCATATTACTATATGCGATTTTCCAAGGATTATTTGCACCAGCAATGCCCCAACTTTACGCATCTGCTAGAGAATCTATCAATGTTTCAAGCTCTAAAGATAGAGCTCAATTTGCCAACACAGTATTACGTTCAATGTTCTCATTGGGCTTTTTATTTGGTCCATTTATTGGTGCGCAATTAATCGGATTAAAAGGCTATGCTGGATTGTTTGGTGGAACAATAAGTATCATTTTATTTACTTTAGTACTTCAAGTGTTTTTCTATAAGGATTTAAACATTAAACATCCGATTAGTACGCAACAACATGTTGAAAAAATTGCTCCTAACATGTTTAAAGACAAAACGCTTTTATTACCATTTATTGCATTTATTTTATTACACATTGGACAATGGATGTATACGATGAATATGCCTTTATTTGTTACTGATTATTTAAAAGAAAATGAGCAACATGTCGGTTATTTAGCTAGTTTATGTGCTGGTTTAGAAGTGCCATTTATGATCATTCTTGGTGTTTTATCATCTAGATTACAGACTCGAACATTGTTGATTTATGGAGCGATTTTTGGTGGTTTATTCTACTTCAGCATTGGGGTATTTAAAAACTTCTATATGATGTTAGCAGGACAGGTGTTTTTAGCTATTTTCTTAGCGGTTCTTTTAGGAATTGGCATTAGTTATTTCCAAGATATCTTACCAGATTTCCCAGGATACGCCTCAACACTATTTTCTAATGCAATGGTTATTGGACAGTTAGGTGGTAACTTATTAGGTGGTGCTATGAGTCACTGGGTAGGTTTGGAAAATGTATTTTTTGTATCAGCAACATCAATCATGTTAGGTATGATACTTATATTCTTTACTAAAAATCAAAAAATTACAAAAGAGGATGTGATATCAACATGACAATTATTTTATGGCTACTTATCCTCGCTGCCTTCATGTTAGCATTTGTTGGGTTGATTAAGCCGATTATTCCTTCTGTTTTAGTATTATGGGTTGGCTTTCTAATCTATCAATTTGGCTTTCATAATCAGCATTTATCATGGGTGTTTTATGTATCTATGGCATTGCTAACAATATTAATTTTATGTGCGGACTTTTTAGCTAATAAATATTTTGTGAATCGCTTCGGTGGTTCTAAGTTTGGAGAGTATGCAGCTTTAATTGGTGTCGTTATTGGATGTTTTGTTTTACCGCCATTTGGAATTATTATTATACCTTTTATTTTGGTATTCATAGTTGAATTAATACAAGGCTATTCATTCGAAAGAGCAGTTAAAGTAAGTATTGGTTCAATCGTAGCATTTTTAACAAGTAGTATAGCTCAAGCAATCATTATGTTTATAATGATTGTATGGTTCTTTATAGATGCTTTATTGATTAATTAATAAAAAGCTTATTGCAAAATATGTTTTTCGGTAACTGTAATTTAGTGATTTTATCATTAACAGTACCAAGTTAGCATATGATGTAATAAGCTTTTTGTTTATAAAAATGTATGAGAATGTTTTTTCGAAATATTTTTTTCAATGCGTAATCCAATAGGCATAACTATAAATGAAAATATAATAAATACCCAATTGCTTACCTGAATATATGGTCCAAAGGCAAGTAATGATTGTGGAATAAAGAATACATAGAAAAATCCTACAATTAGTAGAATGATTGCTAAATAGGTGAATATCCATATCCAATTTGAATTGTTAAAACACTGCAGTTGTATTGTTTTAAAACTAAACCATATAAATAAAAAGACAATAAAGAATCCAACGACTACTGAAAACGGGAATGAAACAAAATATAAATTACTTCCACTTTTTTCCATGAAAAATCCTAAAAATCCTTTGAGAAAGCTAACAATCCCAATTAATAGAACGATGTGCTGATATATATATTTAAAAATATTTTTAAATGTTTCGTTAGGCATCGCTTTTAGTTCTTTTATTGCATGTGCTTTTGGGTCGTGATTGAAAAAATCTAAGGCTAATAAACCATGTTGTTCTGCGCTTAATAATTGTTTAAGTATACGGTTAATAATTAACTCTGTATCATGAGGATTGACGCGAAAGTCAGAGCGCATATAAGTCATATAATTCTCGAAGATTTCTCTATCAGTATTGCTTAATCTTAATGATTTAACATTATTTTCTTTTGTTAATTGCGCAGTACTTTTCATTGTTACTTAAGCGCTCCTTTAAAAATGTTTAATTCCAAATTAAAATGGAAATGATTTTATAGTATTAATAAGGTCAATCATATCATATTAAACGCATAAATATAACGATTAATATTGGAGAGGAAAATGAGGACACTTAATAAAGATGAACATAATTATATCAAGCAAATAGCTAATATACATGAGACATTATTGTCGCAAGTAGAATCCAACTATAAATGTACTAAACTGAGTATTGCTCTTAGGTACGAGATGATATGTTCAAGATTAGAACATACAAATGATAAAATTTATATATATGAAAATGAAGGTCAATTAATAGCGTTTATTTGGGGACATTTTAGTAATGAAAAAAGTATGGTTAACATTGAACTGCTATATGTTGAACCACAATTTCGCAAACTGGGAATAGCTACGCAACTGAAGATTGCGCTTGAAAAATGGGCAAAAACTATGAATGCAAAGCGAATAAGCAGTACAATTCATAAAAGTAATTTGCCAATGATATCTTTGAATAAAGATTTAGGTTATCAAGTGAGTCATGTGAAAATGTATAAAGATATTGATTAGAATTAGGATTATGTTGCTAATTCATGTTAAAATTAATAAAGATTTAAATGACGTTAAGGAGTTTTATATGAAGAAATTAATCATCAGCATCATGTCAGTTATGATTTTATTAGCAGGTTGCGGTAAAAGCGAAGAAAAAGCAACTCTTGAAAAAGATATCGATAATTTACAAAAAGAAAATAAAGAATTAAAAGATAAAAAAGAAAAGCTTCAACAAGAAAAAGAAAAATTAGCAGATAAGCAAAAAGACCTTGAAAAAGAAGTGAAAGATTTAAAACCTTCTAAAGAAGATAACAAGGATGATAAAAAATACAAAGATAAAGAGGCATCACAAGATAAGCAATCAAAAGATCAAACTAAGTCATCGGATAAAGATAATCACAAAAAGCCTACATCAACAGATAAAGATCAAAAAGCTAATGACAAACACCAATCATAATTGAATTGCTTACTTGTTATAGATGAAAGGTACAGCGTTTTAAACCTTATTTTAAGGGTATGTATTAATTAAAATGTAGTCATGATTGAAACAGAACGTAAAAATAGACAACGTAATTAATAAAGGAGAGAAACGGCATGCATGAACAAGATTTTAGAATTTTAGAGGGGCAAGATATTACTTTGCCAGAATTAGGTAGAGAATTAGAAAATATTACAGGGCGCACGATTGCTGATTCTACTGGCGAAATTAAGCGTGTAATTGCACATTTACCAAACTTTGAGTCCGATACAGATACTTTTGTTGCTACATATCGTTTAAACCATCAACAAGATTTTATAGATGCAACTTTTACTGCGCTGAAATCAGATAGAGCACGTTTAAAAGAAGTGCCAGTTCATGTTGAACTTATAAGCTATATTTCTAAATCAAAATAAACTGCTATCTAAAACGCAAAGTTGATCAAAATATCGATTTTGTGTTTTTTATTGAGAAATTATATAGGAGTGTCAATCGATGATTTATTGTGAAACAGAGCGTTTAATATTAAGAGACTGGCATGAAGATGATCTGTTACCTTTTCAAAAAATGAATGCGAATTATGACGTACGTAAATATTTTCCAAGTTTATTGAGTTATCGTCGTTCAGAATTAGATATGAGAACTATGGATGCGGTTATTAAAGATTATGGCATTGGATTATTTGCTGTAGAAGATAAAGAGTCCCATCAATGGATAGGCTTTATAGGTTTGAATTATATTCCAGAAACAAGCGATTATCCATTTAAAGAATTACCGCTTTATGAAATAGGTTGGCGCTTGTTGCCAGAATTTTGGGGAAAAGGATTAGCAACTGAAGGCGCAAAGGCAGCGTTGAAGTTAGCAGAACAACATCAAATATACGATGTCTATAGTTTTACAGCAGAAGCAAATAAAGCTTCACAACGTGTAATGGAAAAAATTGGCATGACAGTGTATGATCATTTCGAATTACCCAATCTAAGTAAGTATCATTTATTAAAAAGGCAAGTGCGCTATTACATTAATCTTCGAAAGTGAAAATTTATACATAAGCGTAACAAACACCCCTAATATTAGGGGTGTTTGTTTATTTTTTAACCTTAGAATGATTAATCGTATGAACGAGTACCTAGAGGTTTGAAATTTAATATTGATTCTATTAATGATTCCTTAGTGTCGCATAACGGCGCAAGTGCACGATACTTAGGATCAATAAAACCTTCCTCAATCATATGGTCAATCATTGTTTGTAGTGGATTGAAAAAGCCATTAATATTATAAATGGCAATAGGCTTTTCATGGATACCTATTTGAGCCCAACTATACATTTCGAAAAATTCTTCTAGTGAACCTGCGCCACCAGGAGCCATGACAAATGCATCTGCAAGTTCTGCCATTTTATTTTTACGTTCATGCATAGAATCAACTAAAATTAATTCAGTTAAACGTTGGCTTGTGATTTCATGTTCATCTAACATTTTAGGCATGACGCCAATAGCTTTGCCACCATGATCTAATACACCATCTTGAATGGCACCCATAATACCAATTGACCCTGCACCAAATACTAATTCATAACCTTGTTCAGCAAAATATTTACCTAAATCGTATGCTTTTTGTATATATGAAGGGTCATGACCTTTGCTTGCACCACAATAAACTGCGATTCGCTTCATATTAATCCAGCTCCTTAATTCGTTGAATGACTCTTAATAGTGATTGTTCAAACACTTTTTGATCTTGCTTTGTAAAAGGTGGGGGACCTTTGTGGCGACCACTTTGTTTTCTAATTTGTGCATTCATATATCGTTTATCTAATAGTTGTTGAATATTTTTGGAATTGTATATCTTCCCATTATGATGCATGACAATTAAGACTTTGTCGACTAATAAACTTGCGAGTCCATAATCTTGAGTGATTACGATATCATCTTTCGTTGATAATTGAACAATTTTGTAATCAACTGCATCTGGTCCATCATCAACATATAATGTTGATACATGTGGGGGATATAATTGGTTCGAAAAATGGCTGAAGCTCCGAATAATTGTCACAAAAATGCCTGTCTCAGTTGTTAAATCTATAATAGAATCAACAACAGGACAAGCATCTCCATCAATAATAATATGTGTCACAATTATGCCTCTGTATTGTTTTCTTTATTTTGTTGAGAGGCGCTTTTGGCAACATAATCTTTATATTTTTTAAATGACTTGATGCGTGCTTTATCAGCTTCTTGTTAGCGTTTTTGTTCTTCTTTGTGTCGTTTTTCAATATTTTTTTGTAACTTTTTATTCATTTTAGCGATTTCTTTGCGATTTTTTTCAGCTAGTTTATCGCCTTTTTTCTCAGTTTTCTCATCTAATTTATTAGGTGTTAAGCCTGCTTTTTCTTCGTATTTTTGTGATTTTTTCATGTCTTTAATACGTTGTATTTTATTCTTTTCGCGTGCTTTTTGCTCTTCTTTATGACGCTTTTCGATATTTTTTTGAAGTATTTTATTCATTTTATCAGCGTCTTTACGATTTTGTTTAGCTAATTTTTCGCCTTTTTTCTCAATATAGGCAGGATCATGTTCTCTAGCAAACTTTTTAAGTTCACGCTTATTTTCAAAATCTTGCTTTTTATCGCCGACATATTCTTTAACATCACTCGCTGTGTTACTGATTGCTGCAGATGTTTTTGAAGCAACTTTACTTGTAGCATCTGTAACTTTTTGTACGTCCGGATGTTGTTTGATACGTTTACGTTCAACAATTAATGGTACCAATACAATTGGTAATACATTAATCATAAATTTGATGACTTTTTTCTTATCCATAGATCTTGCCTCCATAATTACTTTATTAATTTTACATACCCTATGATACATCAATATAAACGATGAGAGTAGTGAATCACTTATAAGTATTTCAGATGTTTTTTAAAGAAGACAATAAAAACTGCCAATCAAGTGGTTCCTTAATTGACAGTCTATATTTTAAAAGAAAATTAAATACCTTTACCAATGCCAAATCCGAAGTAAAGTATAGCAATAAAGATTACTAATACAATTCTGTAAATGGCAAATGGAATTAATTTGATTTTGTTAATTAGATGCAAGAATGTTTTGATTGCAATTAGTCCAACAGTAAATGCAGCTAAAAAGCCTAAAATATAAAAAGGTATATCAGCAATCTGAATATCTTGATAATGTTTTAATAAAGATAAACCACTTGCTGCCAACATAATTGGAACAGCCATAATAAATGTGAAGTCCGATGCTGCTTTATGATTTAATTTCATTAATACACCAGTTGAAATTGTTGAGCCTGAACGGCTGAAACCAGGCCACATAGCTACTGCTTGAGAGATACCAATTACAAACGCTTGGAAATAATTGATTTGATCCACTGTTTGTGGGTTTTTAACTTTAACTGAATACTTATCAGCAATAATCATGTAGATAGCACCTACGAATAAGCCAATCATAACAGTTGGCACACTAAATAAATGTTCTTCGATGAAATCATCAAATAGTAAGCCTAAAATACCTGCTGGCACCATACCCACTAATACATGTAATAAATTTAAACGTCTTGGCTTTGAACGTCTTTGTTGATTGTTTTCTCCTTCAACATGTTTGTGTTTACCAATATGTAAAATCTCTAAGAAGCGTTCGCGGAACACCCATGCTGCTGCAAAGACGGATCCTAATTGGATGACGATTTTAAATGTAAATGCTGATTGAGAACCTAAAAATTCAGATGATTTTAACCACATATCATCAACTAGAATCATATGTCCAGTAGAGGAAACAGGTGCAAATTCTGTTAATCCTTCGACGACCCCTAAGATAATACCTTTTATTAATTCAATGATAAACATAATGTACCCACTTTCATTACTCAATTTAATTTATTTAAATATCAAAATTACCATATCATGATAGCATATTCATTTAAAGACATGCTAGTTATAGTTATAATACTAGACTAAAGATGTATATATTCATTTTCTTTTACATGTAAAACTACAATATTTTATTGAGCTATTTAATTTGATTTTAAGGAAAACCTTTTATAATAGGTTTAGGTGATATAATTGTGAAAAAATTAACAACAATACTGTTTCAATATAAAATTTTTCCGGTACTCATGTTCTTGGTCAGTACTGGTCTCGGCATACTCGTTATAACACAAAATATTTTAATAGCAGATTTTTTAGCTAAAATTATAAGACATCAATTTCAAGGTTTATGGATTGTATTATTTATTTTATTAGGTGTTTTACTTTTAAGAGCAACTGTGCAATTTCTAAATCAATGGTTAGGTGATACATTAGCATTTAAAGTTAAGCATATGCTTAGACAACGGGTTATTTATAAAAATAATGGTCATCCAATCGGTGAACAAATGACTATACTCACAGAAAACATTGATGGTCTAGCACCTTTTTATAAGAGTTATTTGCCTCAAGTGTTCAAATCAATGATGGTTCCGCTCATCATAATCATTGCAATGTTTTTCATCCATTTCAATACCGCATTAATTATGTTAATAACTGCACCATTTATTCCTTTGTTTTATATTATTTTCGGTTTGAAAACGCGAGATGAGTCAAAAGATCAAATGACTTATTTGAATCAATTTAGTCAACGGTTTTTAAATATTGCTAAAGGTTTAGTGACGTTAAAGCTATTTAATCGTACAGAGCAAACAGAGAAGCATATTTACGACGATAGTACTCAGTTTAGAACTTTAACAATGCGCATTTTACGCAGTGCTTTTTTATCGGGATTAATGCTCGAATTTATAAGTATGTTAGGTATTGGATTGGTTGCATTGGAAGCAACGCTAAGCTTAGTAGTATTTCATAATATTGATTTTAAAACTGCGGCAATTGCGATTATTTTAGCGCCTGAATTTTATAATGCAATTAAGGACTTAGGACAAGCGTTCCATACTGGAAAACAAAGTGAAGGTGCCAGTGACGTTGTGTTTGAGTTTTTAGAACAACCGAACAATAATAATGAATTTCTATTAAAGTATGAGGAAAATCAAAAGCCATTTATTCAGTTAACAGACATATCATTTCGATATGATGATTCTGATAGATTGGTATTAAATGATTTAAATTTGAAAATATTTAAAGGTGATCAAATTGCACTTGTAGGTCCAAGCGGGGCAGGTAAATCCACTTTGACACATCTTATTGCAGGTGTTTATCATCCAACAATAGGTACTATAAGTACAAACCAGCGTGATTTAAATATAGGAATACTTAGTCAACAGCCATATATTTTCAGTGCTTCTATAAAAGAGAATATTACGATGTTTAAAGATATAGAAAATAATATTGTTGAAGAAGTGCTAGACGAAGTAGGTTTATTAGACAAAGTTCAATCTTTCACAAAAGGCATTAATACAATAATAGGTGAAGGAGGCGAAATGTTATCTGGTGGACAGATGAGACGCATAGAACTTTGCCGTCTTTTAGTTATGAAGCCAGATCTCGTTATATTTGATGAGCCTGCAACTGGTTTAGATATTCAAACAGAACACATGATTCAGAACGTTCTGTTTCAACATTTTAAAGACACAACGATGATTGTCATTGCACATAGAGATAATACAATTCGCCATTTACAACGACGTTTGTATATAGAAAATGGAAGACTGATTGCTGATGATCGCAATATTTCAGTAAATATAACAGAAAATGGTGATGACTTATGAAAACACGACTAAAATTTCAAGTAGATAAGGATTTATTGTTAGCTATAGTTGTTGGTGTTTGTGGAAGTTTAGTTGCGCTCGCCATGTTTTTCTTAAGTGGTTATATGGTGACACAAAGTGCACTTGGTGCGCCACTATACGCTCTGATGATTTTAGTCGTTACAGTAAAATTGTTTGGATTTTTAAGAGCTATTACTCGATACGTAGAGCGCCTTATTTCTCATAAAGCTACATTTACAATGCTACGTGATATTCGGGTACAGTTTTTCGGTAAATTAGTAAATGTCATTCCTAATGTTTACCGTAAACTGAGTTCTAGTGATTTAATTTCACGTATGATTAGTCGTGTTGAGGCGTTACAAAACATTTATTTACGTGTTTATTATCCACCAGTCGTCATCGGTTTGACAGCGCTAGTTACAGTAATAGTATTGGCGTTCATTTCAATCGGCCATGCGCTATTGATTATGGTTAGCATGTTGTTTACTTTACTCATCGTTCCTTGGTTAAGCTCAAAAAAAGCACGTACTTTAAAGAAACATGCAGCTAATGAACAGGCCCGATTTTTAAATCATTTTTATGATTATAAAGCTGGTATGGATGAACTACGTCGATTTAATCAAACTAATCATTATCGAGATAATTTGATGGCTAAATTAAATCATTTTGATAAATTACAACTTAAAGAGCAACGCTTTTTAACGATTTATGATTTTATATTAAATATTATTGCTATGCTTTCGATTTTTGGAAGTTTAGTTCTAGGATTAATTCAAATTAATGAAGGCCAACTAAATATTATTTATATGACGAGTATCGTTTTAATGGTCTTAACTTTATTTGAACAAGCTGTACCAATGACAAATGTCGCGTATTATAAAGCGGATACTGACCAAGCATTGCACGATATTAATGAAGTGATATCTGTACCTTCTACTAATGGAAAAAACCTCCTTACTGATAAGTATGACGCAACGAACATTTATGAAGTTAAGGACGCTAGTTTTAAGTATTGGAACCAGCAAACGTATGTGTTATCGGATATTAATTTTAATGTTAATAGAGGCGAAAAGATTGCGATTGTGGGTCCTTCTGGTTCAGGGAAAAGTACATTACTACAAATTATGGCAGGGTTATATCAATTAGATAGTGGCTCTATTCGTTTCGAAAATATGGATATGTTTGAAATAGATGACAAAGATAAGTTTGAATCGTTGAATGTCTTGCTACAATCTCAACAATTATTTGATGGTACAATACGTCAAAATTTATTTACCGATGAAAAAGATGAAGCGGTGCAAGCAATATTTAAGCAATTAGATTTAGAACATTTGGCACTAGAACGTCAAATTGACTTAGATGGTCATACATTATCTGGCGGAGAAATTCAGCGTTTAGCGATTGCGAGGATGTTATTAAAAGATACTGCATCAACATGGATTTTAGATGAACCAACAACGGCATTAGATAAACAAAATAGTTTAAAAGTTATGGATTTAATTGAAGCACATGCAGAAACATTAATTGTTGCTACACACGATTTAACTTTATTGTCACGTTTTGAGACCATCATTGTGATGATAAATGGTAAAATAGTTGAAAAGGGAAACTATCAACAATTACTCGCTAATCAAGGTGCTTTATGGAATATGATTCAATATAATGCATAAAAAAACTGCTTGATAGGCTAAGAAACCTTTCAAGCAGTTTTTTAACTAACAAGCTTACGCGTGCTAATTGTTTTTCTATTCTTAATAAATTCTAAACATTACTTTAATTGTCATGACAAAAGTTAATTATTTTTCCTTTG
Organism: Staphylococcus sp. GDB20D11A; assembly: GCF_016893255.1. Taxonomy (NCBI): domain Bacteria; kingdom Bacillati; phylum Bacillota; class Bacilli; order Caryophanales; family Staphylococcaceae; genus Staphylococcus; species Staphylococcus sp. GDB20D11A. The sequence goes on along the minus strand of NZ_JAFEPJ010000011.1, from coordinate 134,580 downwards.
TTTCATCAAATGCATGAATGACTTTACCTAATAAGCGATTAAGTTCTTTAACTTCATCTTGAGATAAAGAAGAAGCTGAAGCGACTTTGTCAGATGCATTACTTAATTCTGGTCTAATAGTTTCACTTTTGTCAGTCAAGTGAATAAATACTTCACGTTGATCGACTTCGGAACGTTCACGCTTAATTAAGTCTACTTGTTCCATTCGTTTTAATAATGGTGATACTGTACCAGTATCGAGTGCTAATTCAGTTACGACTTTCTTGACGTTTACAGGAGATTCATCCCATAAAATAGTTAAGACAAGAAATTGTGGGTATGTTAGATTGTACTTCTTAAAAACTTTGTTAGAGTAGTAGCGATTAACTTGTCTTTGAGCATTGTACAAACTAAAGCATAGCTGTTCTTTTAAATTATGTTGATCAGACATTAAAGTTCTCCTCCAGACATACTATCCGTTTTTTTCTCTTTTCGGATTGGTAATCATTAAAAAGTTGATTGTTTATTAATTCACAACTTTCTTTGATTCAATGCCATGCTAAAATTAAAGTATGTTTAAAGTTTAGAAGATATTTTTGATTAAATCAAGCAAAAAGATAATTTAATATATATGTTATCATTTTTAAAAATAACTGTAATAGAAAAGAGAATATAAAATGAAAAATAATAAAGATGAAAAAATAAGAATATCCATAATTAACGGATTTTTGGGTAGTGGTAAAACCACGTTACTGACACATTATATTAGTGAATTATTAAAAAATGATGAGAAAATTAAAATCATCATGAATGAATTCGGTACTTTTGATATTGATAGCAATAGTATTTCAAATGAAATTGAAGTCCATTCATTGATTAATGGTTGTGTTTGTTGCGATCTTAAACAAGAACTTGTCTATGAACTAAAAGCCATTGCTTTAAAAGGGGACGTTAATCATGTCATCATAGAAGCGACAGGCATTGCGCATCCTTTAGAATTACTAGTTGCATGTCAAGATCCGCAAATCGTTAATTTCTTTGAAAAGCCAATTATTTATGGTGTACTAGATGCGACTCGATTTTTGGAACGTCATCAATATACCGAAAATACAGTTTCGCTGATGGAAGATCAGTTGAAACTAAGTGACATGATTATTATTAATAAAATTGATCTTGTAACTGATGACAGTCTTGAGAAAATTGATAAGCAATTAAGTATGATTTGTGCAAGTATTCCAACTTATAAAACAACCTATGGACAAGTTTCGTTGGAAGAATTGGACTTACCTGGTAAAGACAGAGAGATATCGTCTCATCATCACCATCATCATGGGATTAAAAGTATGACTTACACATTTACAGGTCCGATTGATCGTCAATTGTTTTATCAATTCATAATGAAATTACCGGAATCTGTTCTACGTTTGAAAGGTTATGTATCATTTAGAGATCAACCAAATGCAATTTATGAATTTCAATATGCATATGGTTTACCAGACTATGGAATAATTGGCATGCAATTACCATTAACGATTGTTATTATTGGTGAAACTTTAGATACAAATCACATACGTAATCAATTGGATATGCTGCAATTTACGTAAATTAGAAAATGTGTTGTTTCAATTTAACGGAAATAGCACATTAATTTCTTAATACTTTTATTGTGAATATTTTGTGACATTGAGGGATGGAGTGGATGAGATATGGAACAAATAATGATTAATCACTATGTTCATTTTTCTAGGCTTGTACAAGGTTTTTGGCGTGCAAATGAATGGAAGATGACTGCGAAAGAGTTAAATTATTTTATAAACGAATTAGTTGAACGTGGGATTACAACGATGGATCATGCTGATATTTATGGGGATTATCAATGTGAATCACTGTTTGGTAATGCTTTGGATTTATCACCCGAATTAAGAAATAAAATTCAAATTGTTACGAAATGTGGTATCATTTTGCCTTCTAAGCAATTTGATTTTACAAATGGACATCGTTATGATTTGAGTAGTAAGCACATCGTGAAATCTGTTGAACAGTCATTAATCAATTTGAATGTAGATTATTTAGATAGTCTACTCATTCATCGTCCTTCACCATTGATGGATCCAGAACAAGTTGCTGATGCATTAACTAAACTTGTTAAACAAGGTAAGTTGAAGTCATTCGGGGTGTCGAATTTTAATCATTCTCAATACCAATTGTTAAATCAATATATTAAGAAAGAAAGACTACATATTAGCATCAATCAATTAGAATTATCGCCATATCACGTTGATAGTTTACAAGATGGAACAATGGATTCAATGTATCAAAACCATGTTCAAATCATGGCTTGGAGTCCTTTTGCAGGCGGTAAAATTTTCGACAAGGAAGATATTAAAGCGCAACGTATTATGAAAGTTATTCAATCAATAGCTGACAAATATGGTGTGAGTGACACAGCTGTGATGATAGCATGGTTAGTAAAAATACCGCATCGTATCATGCCGATACTTGGAACAAGTCAGTTAAAGCGTATTGATCAAGCAATCGAAGGGCTGCAACTTAATTTAGATGATCAGTCGTGGTTTGACATTTACACCGCTATTATCGGACAAGATATTCCGTAAACTTATTTACTTTTAAATCATAAAGGAGCATATCATGACAAACGAAGATAAACGTTTCGAACAATTAAGATTTGAACGCAAATTTATAGTTATTCCGTATGTAATTTATGCAGTCATTGTATTACTATTAAATATTTTCTATTCTGATTTGAAAATAACAATGACATTATTCGGACTTTTCTTTGCGTATAATGTAGTCATTTTGTTCATAGCATTTATTAAACATTATAAACGCACATTGTTACTAAGTCTTATATTAACAGTGCTTAGTGGCGCGGCATTCTTTGGAATTATTTATGTTTATGGCATTAATCATTTTTAAATATTGCAGTGTGTCAATACTAAATCAAAAATTTCTTTAAAAAATTTTAAATTCTCATAATTTAGTCACTACAGTTAATAAAGTATAAGAATTTTAATTGTAATTGTATGAAAATAAGAAAAAACTTTATTAACATCAAATTTAGTTATACAGAAAACATACAAATTTTATGCATTGAACGCTTCTGCACTCACGATAAATCGTTCGCTTAGACCAATGCATATTTACTGATGAGTTCTTTCAGAACATAATCAATAAATATGCATTCACAAAAAGATTAGCGATACGCTTGAATAACTTCCTCACTCGTTAAATAATTCAATACTGCACGCGGTCTTGTATTTATTCTTTCCACAGCTTTATATAATGCATCATCAGAAATATATTTAAAATCTGTACCTTTTGGAAAATATTGACGTAACAAACCATTCACATTTTCAATCGAACCTCTTTGACCTGGACAACCAGGGTCACTAAAATACACACGACAATTAAGTTCGCTTTCTAACAATAAGTAATTAGAAAATTCTTTACCTCTATCTACAGTAATTGTTTTTGGACTTAAATCACGCATTAATTCAACAATCGCATCACATACATCTTTAGAACATCTTGAATCTAAACGACAAGCATATAAATATCTTGTTTTACGCTCTATAATTGTAACCAAACACGCAAGAGAAGGACGCTTACTTAAAATCGTATCAATTTCATAATGTCCATATTCTTTACGCTCATTTACGGAATGTGGGCCGATACATGATTGCACGATCGCCTACTTTAATTTTACCGCGCTTCTCTGTAGATTTATTAAATTTCTTACCACCTTGCCTTAAATCCTTTTTTACATATTTGACCAATCCTTCACGTATATAACGATATATAGTAGGATAGCTTATATATACACCAATATCCTTTTCGATTCTTTCTGCTATTTGTCGTGGTGACCATTGACATGCTAACTTCTCTTCAATATATACTTTAGATTTTTCATCTAATTTTCGAGATTTCTCTTTATGTTCTTCAGAATGATTATAAGTTACCGAAGCATATTCTTGTGCTAAAACAGGGTCATAAATATCATCAAATGTATATCGCTTTAATTCATTTAAAATCACTGAATAATCTCTATCCAAAAGCCTAGCTATATCTGCAATAGGAACACCGTCATAAAGATATTTCGCAATAGCTAAACGTGTAGTTAAATCTACAGGACGTCGTTTTTTTCGCTTTTTAGCCATTTTCATCTTCCCCTTTACATTTTTAAACATCGTTTATAAAATATAATAGAAGAAGATGTTAAAAGAAAGCAACTCCCAAACTTACCAATCGCTTTAGGGAGTTGCTTTTATCTATTCTTTTAAATTTTCCTCTTTATAATCTGGTTTATTTTCTTTCATGAATTTCTTAGGTTTCTCACTAGATTGTTCTTCATATTTATTTGTTGTTTCATTTTTTCGATAAAATGATTGAGTTAAAGAATCGCTACCTTTAACAAAATGATACGTTAAAATAATAACTTTACCATCTTCATATACAGCTATATTACTTTTATCACGTTCAAATTTATTCGCGTCTGATAATTTTGCTTTCTGAATTTGAGTATTTTCTAATTTAGAAACTTCCTCAATTTCTTTATCATACTTTTTACCACATGCAATTAAAGCTGTAGATATAACTAAAATCAAAGTCATCAATAAAAATCGCTTTGTCATGATATAATCATCTCCTTTTTTATTGAATTATATCATTATTTTATAAAATATCCACGTCCATTTTTTTGTAAATTAAAACGCTGTACATCATTAATCAACCATTTGTCATTTGTACGCACCATATCAAGTTGTACAGATGTTTTACGATTCTCAACTTCCTTTTGTCCTTCAGTATCAATACGCTCATTAAACTGCACAAATACTTTATAATTATCATGCTTAGGGTCATACTGATCAAAATATACATGAATATCACTCACTGTTACATCGTCGAAAATACTAAACTTCTCTCTATTATCACTAAACAATACATCATAATATTTTTCTGTTACTAGTGGTTTAAGTGGTTTAGCTTTTTGTTTAAATGATGAACCTTTTTTTAACGTAAATAGCTCTGTTGTAAATGCTTGTGCTGTCTCACGTATTTGTTTTTCTTCCTCCGCAATCACTGTCTTAGATTGACGTTTTACACGTTGATTTAATGCCTCATTCGTATCTTTTTCTTGTTGTAATGTTTGTTTTAATTCACTCACATGATTTTTTTCTTTTTGAACTTGTTGTTTTGTTGTTTGCGTACCTATAAAATAAGCACTCACTGTTAAAATGGTCACAATCACAAAGCCAATAATCTTTAATTTCATTATTATCTACTCCTTATCATGAATAAAACTAATACCAGATTCTACTTTCATTTCTCTTTGTGATACGATATAAGGTCCTTTAATATTCATTTCTGTCACAGTAAATGTTTTATCATCTTTCACATCAATCACAACAGCTACATGTCCTGTTACTGGCGGTGCACCACCAGCGCCAGGCTCGGCAATCATTAACGCACCTACAGCGGGTTTACTATTTACTTTATAACCTTCATCTTTCGCTCTATCATTCCAAAATTACGCATGGAACCAATACGTCGATATCGGTTTTCCCATTTTTTGACGAATGCCATAGGCATACCATGTACATTGACCCGCTGTATATAAATTACCTTTACCTGCATCTGAATTACTCCATTTTGGCAATTTACCACTAAACTTAATATCTTTACCACCAGTAGACTTACATACAGCGCCATCACCATCACTTAATTTTTTCATCATTGATTTTACTGTTGGTATCCATTGCTTATTCATATTATTCGGGTCATTTGAAGCACCTACAGGCGCATATTTTGGCCCAATTTTCTCTGGTGTCGTTAATCCTTCTTTAATATAAACATCATATAAATTCTTTGCGCCTGCCTCAAGTCCAGCTTCAATTGTTGGATACGTAGAATCATGAATCGACTTTGTACCCATCACAGACAATGGATTCTTTTGACGCGTCGCATTTTCGCCTTTGCCCCAACCAGACTCACTTGCAATAATCGCCATAAATAAATTTTCTGGTATTTTATGCTTTTTCGCAATTTTTACAATCACTTTTCCTTTGCCTTCTAATGCGCCACCTTTCGCATTTTGTTCAAATACCGCAATACCTTTATCTTTAACATCACCACCCACACATGACATATCACCATCTGTTTGTTTGTCTTCCTCTGGACTAAATACAAACATCAATATTACAGGAAACAAGAAAAACAACACACAAAACAATATCAGACCAATTTTTAATAATCTAAATTTAATACCAATCGGCGTTTGTTTCATCACTTCTTTTACAACCGTCTTTTTATTTACCATGTTTATTAATATCCTTTTGATTTTTCAATCGATCATGAACATGTTTTGTTTGTGAATTTCGTTTAAATGTCGGATCATTTTTATGTGAACGTGGTTGATATGGTTTATCTTCTCCAGTCTGTATACGGCGTTTTTCAATATCTTTATCATAAGAAGATTGAATATCTTTATTAAACGATTGACTATGTCTTGATAATTCTTTTGGCGGTTGAGATAAATAAGTAGGGTTAAATGATTCTGTTTGTGGATTACGTTTAATACCTTTTTTATGTTTTATATCACGATGCATACCATCATCTTGTGCAATTTGTTTTGATTTTGTATAACCCTTCGGATTAACTCCTGAACGACTCACATAACTAGCTACACCTACATTAGGAGCGCCATGCATTTCTTCTTGTTGATTACGTCGCTTAATTTCTTTCGAATGATTCATTGAAACAATAGGGTCTGATTGTTGATTTCGGTTTGGTTTATTGGGATTATCATTTATCATCGGTGGTTCTGGATTATCACGTTGACCATCACGTTTATTCTTTTTATCTTCTGCTCGTTTTTGACGACGTTTATTAAATTCATCTTGTCCTTTGCGCATTACATCAGCACCTAATTTTTGAGGCGATAAACTTAAATTGCCACGTGTCACAAAATCAATGATTTCACTACTCTTTTTATACAAAACAAATAAAATAATCATTAAGAATATCACATTTAAAAAATAGGCTTGTTGGCTTTCTGGTTTCACAAATGCATTCGCGATATCTATTGAAAAACCAATTACCACAAATAAAAATGTCATACACGCACTTAAAATAATATAACCTAATGTACGAGCTAACGCTTTAAACACCGATATTTCAAAACCAGGAATAAAACTAATAAGCCAACTAAACGCTAAAAATAAGAATAAAATTAGCGCAAAAGCTGAAAAGATGACTTTCGCAAAACTAATCGATAGAAATATAATAGATAAAGCAATGGTAATAATCAGCGTAAAAATCGCAATACCTAGTTGTCCAAACACATGCGTCTGTTTCATTCCCGTATTATCATATTTTTTAACCTCATCATCAACTTTCGCTTTTATATTATCTTCTGATTTTTTATCTTTTATTTTTACATCTAATATATTATCAATTCTGTTTTTACCTTTTTTCTTAATTTTTTCTTCGTTTACAGTACCGTAATTCATAATCAGATAGGGCTTATACAATGCCATATCAAAATATTGATTACGTATCTTGTTAATGCCTGAATTTTCATTTACATAATCAATATCACCATTAATAGAACTTGTACTATTCATAATGACATTATTTAACCCTTTACCAACATTATTTGTACCTTTAATCACGAAGCTCGCATTGGCAAGCACACCCACACCAAAACCAATTAAACAAAAGATTAAAAAGCCACGTTTTAACGCTTCATGCATATTACCTTTAACTGAAAAGATAATAAATGCATTTAAACAAATCACAATAAACAACGTCATGACAATATTACTTAATAACTTTTGGTAAATATCTCCAACAAATTGACCAACTTTATCCGCAAAATCATTTAATACATCAAGCTGATACAAATTCTCTATCGCATAATCAGTAATACTTACAATCAACTTATTCATTTCAAAAAAGAAGTTGGTTACATTATTAACTGTTTGTGCAACTTCATCTTTACCGAATGGATTCCAATCTTCATCTTTTTGAAATCGTATACGATAACGTTCTAAATCTATATCACCATCGGCTTTATTATCTACCTTATACTTTTCAATTTTCGCATCAACAGCATGTGTTGGTTTTCCTACTGGATTAGCTACAGCATCAGCTGTTGCCCCTGTCATTAAAAACAAGGGCAAAATCAAAAAGCATAAAAGATACACACTTTTATGCTTCATCAAATCACTCCTTATTTAATTTTTAACTACAATTTCATCTCCATATAATTGAAACTTAGTACCTAATTTTATTCCATAAGTACAAAACCGAACTTTTTCTGATATACAAACACTTTTCATACTTTTAAAAGAAATATCTTTTTTAGTTCTGTATTCAAACGTAAACATAAAATCACAAGAAAGCAATGTGTATACACGTTCCTTATTAGATATTATGTCTTTTTTTAACATTTTTAAATGGTTACCAACTAACTCATTACTCTGAAAAACACCTGTCTTCGCTTTTTTTATGTATACCATTATTTAACTCCTTTTTATTTTGGTTATACATAAAAAACAATTAACAATCAATTATTAACTCTTATTTCTCCTTTAAATACATAACTAGCATCATTTATTGTTAAGTCATTCAATACAACTTTTTCAAGAGGGTTTAAATCTAAATTTTGTTTGGATAACACAGTAATTTCTGAACCTAAATCAGCCGAAGCTAATCGATAAGCATAACAATCAAAATCTCGTCTCACATCGTCTTTACGTAAAAAATAGAAATCTCCATTCTCATTAAAATCAATTTTCATTACATGCTCACTCCTTATTTAAATTTTTTCAATTTGACGCTGTACTTTAATTAATCGTTCCACTTCATCGGAACGTAACGTTTTATCTTCCTTAATCGCTAAATCTAGCGCTATTAAAATGACATTTTTCATACCAATTTCTTTCGCTAACTCACTTAACAATTGTTCTACTTGTTCTTTATTCATTATTAATCACTCCTTATTTAATATTTGTTTCACATCCGCCACAAAATCATATTGTTCCATGAGAGGCGCATCAAATAAAATCGGTTCATTATATTGTCCAAGAATTGAGATATAACCGCGTCCAATATCTGATTCGTGAATCGGTTGAAATGCTTTATCTGTTTGACCAAAGGTCATACGATAACCATCAGCTGACAAATTACCCATTGATACACGTAAACCTAATTGATCGCGCACATTACCTTTAATCACATCTGCATCAGGTCGCTGTGCTGTTAAAAACATAAACACACCAGCTTGGCGACCTTTCATAATGATGTTGATTAAATAATCATTCATTTCTTGAAGTTCTTTTTTATCTAAAGTAGACGTGAACGCTGTCACTTCATCAAAAATAACAAAATAGGGTGGTAAATCAAAGTTTCTAAAATTACTGCCTAATTGATATTGTTTGCTTTCACTCATCATTCTAAAGCGATGTTCCATTTCTTCATTAGCTTCTCTTAATTGTTTAAAAATTTGACCTTTCGTATCCGCCACTTTTTCAGCACCTATCACATTTTTCATAAATGATAAATCAGATACTTTCGGATCTAATAACCGTACTTCTGCATCACGCTTAAATAATTCTCTAATCATATAAAATAAAAAGTACGTTTTACCGCCACCGGTCACACCAGTAATTAAAGCATGTGGTGCTTTCACAAAATCCCAAAGAATTTGATGTGTAATATAAATCTTCGTATCATAATAGGTTGTTTCTGGTGCTTCTGTACCTTCCATAACGATACGTTTTTTATATTTAAGAGGCATAAACTCATATCTCAAATAACGCCCAATATGACGCTTCTCAACAAGCTCACAATTAAACATGGGTTCAATGATAGATTCTAATTCTAAATAATCATCTTGAAAACGTGAACCATCTTTTTTTACATGTATCACAAATGTTTTACGTCTACGTTTATAAAACAATGTTGGATAATAATCATATTCTGTTTTCTTATAATCAATATCTAAATACTCTGTTGTTTTCTTAATCACTGTACGATTATGAAATCCTTGTGTTTCAATCATTTCAGCCAAATCTTTTTCACGAAATCTTAAAATCAATTGTGAAGATAACTTTGCGATAATAAAAATAACTAATGTACCAATCGCAAGATATAAAAAATGTGGTTTAAAGTACTGATAGACTTCAACCACATTTAAAGCTTTTTGTTGACTAATATAACCTTGCCATAACATTAATATTCGATAGGATAAAAAGATAAATGCGAACACACCCGCAAAAATAAAATCAATATGTTTAAAATACGGTTGAATACGCACACCTTTAAATAAAGCAATCTCATTCATTGCCATTTAATCACTCCTGAAAAATCCATATTTTCTTAACTATATAAAATAAAAAAAGCAACCATAAAAGTAATTAAAGTTGCTTTTATAACAATTAAATATATTGTTTGAAATACTTAACTAAATATGACTTTTTATAATATTTACGACTTCTATGTTTCAATTTATCATCCCCAAACAATCTTTGAAGTGCAATCATATCAGCCATATGACAATACACTGCTTTGTCTAATTCAGATAAAAACAAATCATTTTCACAAAGAACATCTAAAGATAAATAATGACAATTCAAACCGACATTCCCTTGCTTCAATGCATATGAAACTCTGTTATTACCATCTACAACTAAACTAAATGGTAATTCCAAATCTGCATGAAAATAACCACTTCTTGCTGTCACAAAATCTTCTACAATAATGATTGGACTTTGTGTATAAAACTCAGGTTCCTTAACTGGCGTATAATTAATTAAATCATTATAGTCGGTACCAAAAGCTACAGGAAACATTTTAAAAATAGGAACATTATTATTAGCGATATATTGCTTCATTTTAGGAACATTAAAACCAAAATCATAAATTAATTTTTCAAAATTATCATCAAATCTTTCAATCGAATAAAATTGATCAGAAAAATCTACAACTTCAAATGAAAAATTTTGGTTTAAATACCCAATAACTTTAAGCCAATTTTCATTCATTTTTTTAACATAATCATATTTATAAACACCAATTTTTTTAAAAACATTCTTCGAATCAAAGTCACTTAATTTTAAATCATAAATATTTCCAGTTTCATAATGAACTTTCATTCATATATCAACTCCTATAAATATTTAATTTAAGTATAACATACAAAAAGTATATTTTTTTGAAATTGATATAATGTATCAAATCGCAAATTTTTCCTCTGCTTTTGAACTTGCGGAATCTTCTTGTGTTCTAAACGCTTCTGTCATTTCTTCAAATGGACAATGCACAACCATTTTGCCCACACGTCCGTAAAAATCACTGAAAATACATTGACCTTTTTTCAAGTCTTTCAACATTTCCATATTTTCGGGACTTTCTTTTGAATATTCTAAGCCAAGCGATTTTAAAATATCCTCTCGTTCATCTTTTTCATCAAATGCGAAATGACAGCCAAAGTTACCGCCGTCTTCATCAGCTTTATCTTTAACAGATTGGGTAATAAAGACAAGCGAATTATTTTCTGATCGACCCATACGTTTAATACCTTTAGCTACTTTTTTACCTTGGCGTGACGCACTAAATGCCCAACCCTCATCAATAAATAAAGTTGTTTGTATTTGTCTACGTGAACCAAATTTCTGTAAGAATTTACCGATTAAAAGCATTAAAGTAATCCCGTTTTTTTCACCTGTTGAATAACCTGATGGGTCATCACCAGCTTTCGGCATATCTAAACCTTGAACTTGTAATATCGTTGCTTTTTCTTGAATATTCAAAGCTGGATTACTACCATCACTAAACACAAGCTTTAATATATTATTTTGTGTTTTTTCAAAAAGTAAATCACCAGCTTGACTTACATGTTCATCTTCATCATTTTGAAGCTTTTTAATTACATCTAATGACCCAACTTGTTGACCTTTTTCACGTTCCTCAACTGTTTCAGTTATAGCTCTATAAATCGCTGTTTCAACACGATGTTCATTTTCAAACGATTTAATTTCATCAAACACTGATTTCAACATTTCATTGGCTTCAATACCATCAAGAAAAACAATCGGGTCTAAACAACCATAATTACTAGGTTTTTTGTAATCCAATGTCACATACTTAAATGTTTTTAAATGATTGACGAATAGGGGATATTTACGTTGCATCTCTTCACTTTCTGTAATTTTATTAAACCAGTCCGCAAACTCACTTTTCGGATCCCAATAAATCATCTGACCTTTAAAGAATGATGTATATATCCAAAGTAACTTAGCTAAGAATGATTTACCTTTACCTGTTTGACCTGTGATTAATACGTGTGGGCTATCACTGACTGCCCCTGATATACCTTTAGCTGCTAATAATAAACTAAATAAAATAATATCTCTTGAACTTGCGACAGCTTCCTCACGTGAAACAGAACGTATAAACTTATCAATACGTCCAATATAAAAACCGGTTTTTGTACCTAAACTTTGAGACACGCCAAATAAATTTTCTGCAATCCCAGTTGCTGTCGTGCGTTGCACCCAATATTTATTAATAAACAATGGATTACCATGTAAAATTTGATAATATAATTGTAATTGGTCAGCTAGTGGATTCACCGCATAAATGTTTGTTTCTTTCAAACGTTTAATTAAACGTTTTGCTTTACGCTTACAATCTTTTAAATCATCACTCTTAATCACAAATGAACAAGACCATTCCATAAATACACCTGAACCTGTCACTTCTTTTTCCATTTGTTCTAATACGAATAAATTATCTTGAATATCTTCAGATGCATTATCACCAGTAGATTGTTTTTCTCTTGCCTGTGCTTTATGATTGATTTTTGCGCGATCAAATTTCTTTTTCACTTTATCATTCTCAACAATTTTTGCTTTCACGTGACATTCCACAGGAAAGGGCATATTTTGTGCTTTTTCATAAATATGTGTAAATTCCATATCAAGTGGAAAATCATCAACAACAATCGTTGTTGTATAAAATGTTTCATTTTCATTTGTCACTTTCAATACACGCATATTTGTAGGGTCAATGACCACATTACATACATCTGTCACTGCTCGTCTTGATGATTCTTCTTGTACATCATGCGTCGCATTTGAAATAAAAGGTTTTCTCACAATATAAGCAAGTTCATTTTCAGTTAAACGTTCACCCTCAATACTCAAAAAACTATCCGCAAGTTCTCGTTCAAACACTTCATAACGACTTAATACTTTTTCATCTAATGAAACATTAAAACCAAAATTCGATATCATTCGTTCCGCTGTATCTGATAATGTACTCTTAAGAATTTCTTTAATCGAAATCGCATCATCACTTAATTCTCGAAGTTTCACACCCATGACAAACGAGTTACGTGTAATCATTTGTAATTCTTGTTCTAAAACATCAATCGTTTCTTGTGCATAATAATTAGCCACATCAAACGCTGAATCATCAAAATCTTGACTAATTTCTTTAAATTTATTACGTAAATCTAAATCGTGTTCATACATCTCAAAATGAAAATCTTGATAACCTTTAATCGATTCAAGAAAATACTTCATACGCTTTTTTGAAGCTTCTTTTTTATCATAATTAGCTGTTGAAATAGATTCAGAACGAATACGATAATACGCCCAAACTTCACCGCTTTTCGTTAATAACAAATTATTTTTTATCCCTGCATAAGGGGCTTTTAACTCCATGTCATCCCTCCATTAAAAATAGCCCCGTTAGGGACTATTTCAATTTTATTATTTTCTTGTCATGATATTTCACTTCTTCATCATATGCATAATGTACATTGCGCATTTGAATGTTAAACACATACATCATAAAATCCCAAAGAAAGAATATCAGTTTCTTACCATCTTGTTTTAATTTTACTAATTGCTTCGTCATATAATAGGGGAGTACTGTAAAATAAATAATCGTCAAACCTGGTATTAAACCTGTTAATGTATTAAATCCAGCCTTAAGATATAATAATATTAAAATCAATTCAATCACAAACAACGTACCGACCCAGTCTAAACGAATACCTTTTGACCACCGATAACTTCCAGTAAATTCATACATCACAATCGGCTGTTCAAATGTTCGTTTAAGGTTATATGCTTTTTTATCCATATAGATCAGCTCCCAAAAATCAATTTCCAAATCCCTGATACTGAATTAAACACTGTCTCAGGCCCTTTAGAAATCAGGAACATTAAACCACCCACAACAAATAACACAAGCATATGCCCATATTTACCCGTTGCCCATTTAACACAACCAATTACCAATACAATAATACCAATCGCAGTACCAACCTCTTTATTAACCCATTGACCAAGTGGATTAATGGAAGGTGCATCACCTAGTACCAACATTAAATTAAATAAATGTTCCATCACTTTAACCTCCAATTGTTGTTGTTAATTTTTTAACGTAATATTTACCATCTTTTTTTGTAATATCTAAGGTGTAATGTTCTAAGTTTTCAAGTGGTGACCCTTTATCTTTCATTAAAACCTCTGCTTTAACAACATAATCGTCACCCTTAGGATAAATACGTAAATCACTGATTTTAGACACTTCACGTGTATCTTCTAACCCTTCGGGGCTATCCATTAAATAAGCCATATCATCCGATTTACTTTTACAATATTTATCAAAAAACTCTTCAACAAATGCTTTTAGTTTTGGATTATCTTCACGCTTTTCATTCTCCAAACTATCTTTAACAAGTGTTGCTTTTTTCAGTTGATTACTTGGAATCGTAGAAAAATGAGGGTATTCAATCACCACATACTTATTATTTTCACTTTTAACCGGAATGTTTAATAATGCTTTCTTAGTTTCTGTTCGTTCTTTTTCTTCTGTCTTTGTTTCATATTCATCCTTTTTATCTTTTTTCTTTTTAACTTTAACCTCCTTTTTCTCTGTAATTTTTAAATCGTAACTTACAATATACTGAATGATTGTTTGTTTATCTTTACGTTTAATATTAAAAAATTCCTTTTCATTCAGCTTACGCTCAACATTTTCAGTGTTTTCTGTAGGTGTCTTGTAATCAGAAGGATAAAAGTCAGCTAACGCTTTTTGTCGCTCTTCTTTAGCCTTACCATCTTTAGGAATAGTCATATATGCATCAATATACTTATCAGCATATAACTTTAAATTAGGGTTATACTGAACTGTTTCAGCATTATCTTCATATTTCTTTTGAATTTCTTGCGTTTTATTAACTGCTTCTTTACTTTCGTTTTTCGCTTTAGAAGCTCTAATGAAAGAGGCAATCAACAAAATGGTTAACAACACTAAAATCATATAAAAAACAATCACAATCTTTTTTCTGTGATTGCGATACTTCGGTAATGATTTACGTTCTTCTTCAGGAACATCAAAACGCTTGCCTTTTTTTGAAAATCTTGATAATATCAACTTGTTGATGATACTCAAAAAAGCTTTGCGTATGTTATTTAGAAAAGCTTTAATAGGAATCATCTCCTTTCTTTTTACGCTTTAGATTTTCTAAATAATGATTAATTCTATCGGTGTGTTCATCATTAAATGATGAATGCGCCAATATTTTATTTAGAAAATCTGTATCTTCAAGTAAACCTTCAGATTGTGCCATTGCTTCAGCTGTTAAAACAGTATCTAACGTTGTAGCTACTTGTTTACATAACCAATCAATATTATCCTCAATTGACTTTAAACTCGGCTTCATACTTAAACTAATTTTATCCGCACCTTTAATAAAACGTGACCATTCTTGATAAACTGGCCACCTTGATTTTCGACTATCTGATACATCTTTCGGCTCAGTTACAAAACGCATACTATTATTTAAAACACCTTTAACAATATCTGATATGCTTGATGTTTCTGTTAAAATATTTGCACAATTTTCCGCATTACTTCGTCGCATTTGTATTTCATAACGATTCCATAATCCAAAATCTTCAACAGGTGTTTTTAATTTATACGCCATTTCATAATTCTTTTCATAAAAGCGACAGTACATATCACTTTTTTTAGAGCCGATATAAAAGGTTGAACCCTTAGACTGTCCATCAGACAATTTAAAACCAGCAATTGAACTCGCTGTTCTAAATTTTGAAATACATTCGCCATGTTCAGCCTTTTTAATTAATCGTGGTATTTTTAAATATGTTTTTGTATCATCGATCGCAATATCAATTCTTGTAAAACGCGCGTTTTTAACCGCACAGCGCTTAAAAAAATCTTGCCACGTTTCATTACGGTTAATTAAATAATGTTCAAATTCTCGGCAACCAGAACCAGATAACTGTAAATGAAAACCCATACCCTCATCTTTATCCGAATAAAAGATTTGAATATTACCAAACGTATAACCACGATTGTAAAAGTACAAGCCACTATTACGATGTTTAAACACTGCCCGAGGCAGTTTCAAAACATCCTCCATAATGGTGAAAATCGAGGGCACCTGAAAAGTCGCTTGAACCCAGTCAACAACTGCCTCCAAGCCACATTTTTCTGGCTTCGCTACCCCCCTATTAGTAAGGGGGGGAGAAGCTTGATTTTCCATGAAAAAACCTCCTATCAAATCGTAAGCGATTTGATAACTTAAGGCTGTCGCTTCCCTTTCTTAACGCGCCTTTGTCGCAGGCTCCGCCCAAATGCTTAACGCCGTCCCGGCTTGCATTTCTGCGCCTGCAGGCGCTAAAAGTCCAGCTCGCCTTAAGTTAAACAATACAAATGATATATTTAACTATCTACATCACCAATATAGATACAATCCTTCAAATCAATTTGTAGTAATCGCCCGTGTCCTGCTTCTTTCAAACTAAAACACAATAAGCAGACGTCAGTGTATATCCTCGGTCTGCCTGATGGTAAACGACTTTTAACATAGTCACCATTAAATTTTTCTTGTATTTCCTTTGCGATAAGCATTAATGATAATGCTTCACCTGTATTAATTCTAGATGCAATATATGACAACATGCCTTCAGATAATTTTAAAGTACGTGCATAAGGCGCTAAGTTGTCAGCTGTATAAAATTCCATACACTAACCTTGTTGTGCACCTTTTTTATGTTGAATTGTCGCAATTTGTCTAATATCTTCTGCCTTAATACTCGGTTGAATTGAATGGAAATCACCTGAAGATTGTACATATTGTTTTGCTTCTACACCTACAAGTTCACAAACTGACATAATATCAAGTTTTACTTCTTTAGGTACTTTTACAGTTACTTGTTCACCTTGACCAGTTGACGCTAATTTGTATGCATATAATTTTTGATCGGTTTTTTCTCCATCTTCATATTTGTATTTCTCATCAACACCCATGAAATATAAATCTCCAAACGTTTCTTTTAAATCAAATTTCGGACTCCATGCCATAATAAATTCCTCATTTCTTTTTATAATTTTTATTTATACGCTTTATGCTTTTGTTTCTAAACTATAAATATCATCAGCTGAAAAGCTTGTATATAAATTACAATAACCTGTATTCATATCTTGATATACTCTAGGTTTGATTGTTAAATTATCAAAATCAACACGTTCTAAAGAATCAAAGTATTTTTCATTTGACAGTCTAACTTTAACTTGTTCACCAATATCAACACATATAATCGTATACAGATAATAAGCTTCATCAAACCGCGATATTTTTTCAACATGGGACAAATAACGAAACTCTTTCCCCATAGTTGCGTCAATATCAATGACTGGTTCTATCATAAAAGTCACCTCAATCTTAATTAAAATAGGCAGACTCATACAAATCAGAGTTTTTTAGGGTCGCACGAATAGGAATAACTCCCGCAAATCCGTACCACTGCATTTTTGATAATGGAGTGTCTATGCTTCTCCTGACCTATTCAATTTTTTTGAAACCTATCGGTTCATCACCTCAAAGAATTCTAGGTCTATTTTATCAATATGATACATCTTGCATATAAATGCGTTAGACACACCATACTTTTTTAAAAACACATAATCCTTATAAGTAAATTGATAGTCATTATTTTTCGCTTTATTGCACACATCCAATATACAAAAGTATGCAATTTTATACATCTTACAAATATGACGTTTTGAAATACCATGAAATCTTAAAATAACAAAATTTCTATAATCTAAACGCTTAAAATCATAAAAATAAGGTGTAAACACTGCCATAACGATCAATTCCTCTCTTAAGAATTTATTGTTAATTAGAGTTTACACCACATATTAAAAAGAGACTATCTACAATAATCTCATTTGCATTTTATCTAACTAAGTTTAACTTTTGCTTAGAAAAATGATGCTATGAGGATATTCAGTAGATAGTTTTTTTATGTTCTAATATTTAAACTTAGATATCTTTTTGTAATTAACCGAGATAACTCATCACCTAGCAATATTATTTACAAAATATTTCGATAAAATTGTGTATTTTGCATAAATTAAAAATGTATGTCTTAAAAAATTGTTATAATTAAATTAAGATTAAACAAAGGGGTGACTGTTATGTCAGAAGAAAAAAAGGTAGTTAAACATGAACAACAAAAGAAAGAAAAGACAAAAAAGCAATACAAGCCATTTTGGATTGTTATGAGTTTTATAATACTTATAGTTGTACTATTACTCCCGGCACCTTCAAGTCTGCCAATAATGGCCAAGGCAGTACTAGCTATTTTAGCTTTTGCAGTTATTATGTGGGTAACGGAAGCTGTATCATATCCGGTGTCAGCAACTTTAATTATTGGCTTAATGATATTACTTTTAGGATTTAGCCCGGTTCAAAATTTAGGAGAAAAGCTGGGTAACCCGAAAAGTGGTAGTGCTGTTTTAACTGGAAGTGATCTTCTAGGAACAAATCATGCATTATCATTAGCGTTTAGTGGATTTGCAACATCAGCTGTAGCTCTCGTTGCAGCCGCATTATTTTTGGCTGCTGCTATGCAAGAAACGAATTTGCATAAAAGACTAGCTCTTATAGTGCTATCAATTGTTGGTAATAAAACTAGAAATATAGTTATTGGAGCAATTATTGTTTCAATTGTACTTGCATTTTTCGTTCCTTCTGCAACAGCTAGAGCAGGGGCAGTTGTACCAATCTTGCTGGGTATGATTGCAGCATTTAAAGTTTCTAAAGATAGCAAGTTAGCGTCATTATTAATAATTACTTCAGTACAAGCTGTGTCAATTTGGAATATTGGTATCAAAACGGCGGCAGCACAAAATATCGTAGCGATTAATTTTATAAACCATCAATTAGGATTTGATGTTTCATGGGGCGAGTGGTTCTTATATGCAGCGCCTTGGTCCATAGTTATGTCTATAGCTTTATATTTCATCATGATTAAAGTGATGCCTCCAGAAATTAATACAATAGAGGGTGGCAAAGATTTAATAAAAGAAGAATTGCATAAACTTGGCCCCGTTAGCGCACGTGAATGGCGTTTAATTGTTATATCGATGTTATTATTACTGTTTTGGTCAACTGAAAAAGTATTACATCCGATTGACTCTGCATCCATTACTATTATTGCTTTAGGTGTTATGTTAATGCCGAAAATTGGTGTCATGACATGGAAACATGTTGAAAATAAAATACCATGGGGAACAATTATCGTGTTTGGTGTAGGTATTTCACTAGGTAACGTTCTTTTGAAAACAGGTGCAGCTCAATGGTTAAGTGATCAAACTTTTGGTGTTTTAGGTTTAAAACATTTACCTATTATCGCGACAATTGCACTTATCACGCTTTTTAATATATTGATTCATTTGGGCTTTGCGAGTGCAACAAGTTTATCATCAGCGTTAATACCTGTTTTTATTTCGCTAACCTCTACGTTACACTTAGGAGACCAGTCTATAGGATTTGTTTTAATTCAACAATTTGTTATTAGTTTTGGTTTCTTATTACCTGTTAGTGCACCTCAAAATATGTTGGCTTATGGCACTGGTACTTTTACAGTTAAAGATTTCTTGAAAGCAGGTATACCATTGACAATTGTAGGGTATATTCTAGTGATAGTTTTTAGTATGACTTATTGGAAATGGTTAGGTTTGCTTTAATTAAAAATATAAATAAGAATCTAGGTTATTTTAAAGTGACAAAAAGCTTAATAAAATAAAAAGATAATTGAAGGGTGTTTTGTTTATGGCAATAGCTGTGTTATTAAATCGTATGTTTCGAACAGAACATAATCCGTTATTTGAATATATTTATCAACAAAAAGATGATATTGATGCTTGTTATTTCATTATTGCAGAAGAGGATATGAGTACAGCATCTGATTTGAAAGCACAATTTTATCGCGGTACTTTGCAGCGCTTTTACCAATCGTTGCACGCAGAAAAGCTCACACCTTATGTAATGTCTTATGACGATATCATTTCATTTTGTAAAGAAAACAATATATCTGAAGTAGTAGTAGCAGGAGATATCATGAGTTATCATCTTGAAGAATACGATATTTTACATCAACGTTCTCAATTTGATCAAGCAGAAATTACCGTTACATTAGTACGTGGTAATCATTATTTTAAAGCGAGTAAAACGATGAATAAACAAGGTGAACCATACAAAGTGTTTACAAGTTTTTATAAAAAATGGCGACCGTATTTGAGAATTAGAGATGTATATCACTACGACTTAAATGAGTTAATTGACATTGTAATTGCAGCTCCTAATAATTTAAAAGATGTCCAAATAGATGCTGGTTCATCACAAGCGCATGAACAAGAAAAATGGCAACAATTTTTAGAACATGATATACAGAATTATGAAAATGGCAGAGAATATTTACCAGAAATATTAACAAGTCAATTAAGCATTGCCTTAGCATATGGCTTATTAGATATTATTGAAATTTTCAATGATTTGTTATCACGATATGAAGAAGATGAGTCAAACTATGAAGCGTTTATTCGGGAGCTCATTTTTAGAGAGTTTTATTATGTTTTAATGACACAATATCCGGAGTCTGCACATCAATCTTTTAAACCGAAATATCGTCATATTAATTGGTCTGAAAATGAAGCGGATTTTAAAGCTTGGTGTGATGGTCAAACGGGATTTCCAATAATTGATGCAGCAATGATGGAATTGAGACAAACAGGTTTTATGCATAATCGTATGAGAATGGTTGTGTCTCAATTTTTAACAAAAGATTTATTTATAAATTGGACATGGGGAGAGGATTTCTTCAGAAAGTATCTTATAGATTATGATGCAGCATCAAATGTTCATGGTTGGCAATGGTCTGCATCTACTGGTACGGATGCGGTGCCGTATTTTAGAATGTTTAATCCAATTAGGCAGAGTGAACGCTTTGATCCTAAAGCATTATATATCAAAACATATCTTCCAGTTTTAAATCAAATTGATGCAAAGTATTTACATGACACACATCGAAATGAATCTGAATTATTTAAACAAGGGATTGAGTTAGGTCGTCATTATCCAAAACAAATAGTGGATCATCAAGAAAAGAGATCTCAAGTTTTAGCGACATTTAAAGCATTAGACTAATTGATCTGATTTGATGGTTCAACTAAAATAAAACAAGCTAACTAAGACATGTTTTGCCATAGTTAGCTTGTTTAAATTGTTCTATCGGAATATGTCAGTAAACATAGTGAAATATAGCAAGACATATTCCAAAAATGTAATGATATAAATATACTTTAGTCTTATTTTTATATGTTGAGGAACATCCCATTTAGGATATTGTCGTTCGAAATAAATCATTTGTTGAACAAAAACGCCTATACCTAGCGGAAATAACATCAGCAGAATACTTCTTGTGTAACTTAAACCAATATCATGCCATAGGTGTCCAATAATCATTTGAAGAACGATGATTGATATCATAAAAACGGTTATATCTAAAGTCACTTTTTCAATCTAACTCCTTTTCCAAATAATAAAATAGCTGCTTGCATCATAACCATAAAGCATACAAATATTGCTGTGTCGATTGTTAAACTTTTTAGAATGTGATTTAAGACGCGTATAGGTTCATTAAAGAAGTATACGGAATGTAAGCGTAAGAAACGTCCGATGTAAATGCCGAAGCCATTTAAAAACATAAGAATTACAACAATTATTCTATTAAGCCATGGATGCGAAGTAAGCGTTAAAATTTCAAAATAGATTAAAATCATTACATAAATTGCTAAAAAGACACCTAACAGTAAATAAGTAAAGTACTTCCATTCAAATAAGTTAAGCCCTGCATAAAAGTTAAATTGAAATTGGTTTAGATGAATTAAATCAGTTACCATATAAAATGTGTTAGGTAAAAGTAATACAAATATAAAGCTATATATGACGAAGAGCGGCCATTCATATTTTTTATTGGGTCTAAATAAACGCAAAAGTAGGCTTAGCTCAAAAGGTATATATGCTAAAAATAAATTTAATGTCATAAATTGATATATTTTATTCTCAAATAGTGACGCAATAAATAATACTAAAAAGTAAATTCTAGCGATGTATCGTGAATTCATAAATGATATACACTACTTTCTAATGAAAAAAGTTATTCATATTAATGTGGTAATTATAATTACATTCAAAACTTTATTTAAAGGTTTATTTACTATAGAAATGTCTAAACCAAAGTGCGAATGCATTTATAATTAAACACTTATGATAACGTTTGAGTTGATGTGTTTCAACTAAAAAGTAATGTCTTATTGTGGATCAAGTAAATTTAAACCAACTGAATCATTGAATGTACGTTGAATATCCATATCTGTAACGGTAAGCACAATTTCAGCAGTTGCAGAAACAATTGCTTTAGCGAGATGTCCGCTAAAAGTTTCATATGATTGCGTACCAAATGTTGCATGTAAATGTGCAAAATGTCCATTATCTAGACGAGAAATATTACCTAATAAGCTCGTCAATTCCAGTGGCTCAGTAATATGTTTTTCTTCATATTGTTTCGTTGTTAAATTGAAAAATTTTAAAATGACGTCATCACATGCACCAATGCCGCTGACAGATGTAAATGTTAAGTCTTGGTCATCTGCAAAGGTTGTTATACATTCAATGATGTCTTCTCCTTTTTCTAACACTAGTAGTATAGTATGATTACTTTTTTGCAATTTCATATGATCAATCCCCTTTATTTTAATATGTCATTAATTATACAATTAAATGGAAAATAGTGATAATTACAAAGAAAAAAATATTGTCAATTGTAGCAATATTGTAATACAATATAGAAACTTTTTACGAATATTTAGCATGAATTGCAATCTGTCGTGGAAAAGAAAAATAACAGCTTTAAGAGTGACAAGTAGAAAAAAGAGGTGAGCAAATGAATAAACAGATTTTGGTATTATATTTTAATATTTTCTTAATTTTTTTAGGTATCGGTCTAGTGATACCAGTCTTACCTGTTTATTTAAAAGATTTGGGGTTAACTGGTAGTGATTTAGGATTATTAGTTGCTGCTTTCGCCTTATCTCAAATGATTATATCGCCATTCGGTGGTACGTTAGCTGATAAATTAGGAAAGAAATTAATTATATGTATAGGATTAATTTTGTTTTCAGTGTCAGAATTTATGTTTGCTATCGGTCAGAATTTTTTAATTTTGATGTTATCAAGGGTTATCGGTGGTATGAGTGCTGGTATGGTTATGCCTGGGGTGACAGGTTTAATAGCTGACATTTCACCAAGCCATCAAAAAGCAAAAAACTTTGGCTACATGTCAGCGATTATCAATTCAGGATTCATTTTAGGACCAGGGATTGGTGGATTTATGGCAGAAGCTTCACATCGTATGCCATTTTATTTTGCAGGTGCATTAGGTATTCTAGCATTTATAATGTCAATTGTATTGATTCACGACCCTAAAAAAGTTTCGACAAATGGATTCCAAAAGTTGGAGCCACAATTGCTAACGAAAATTAACTGGAAAGTGTTTATTACACCAGTTATTCTAACACTTGTATTATCGTTTGGTTTATCTGCATTTGAAACATTGTATTCACTATATACAGCTGACAAGGTAAATTATTCACCTAAAGATATTTCGATTGCTATTACAGGTGGCGGTATATTTGGGGCACTTTTCCAAATCTATTTCTTCGATAAATTTATGAAGTATTTCTCAGAGTTAACATTTATAGCTTGGTCATTATTATATTCAGTTGTTGTCTTAATATTATTAGTTTTTGCTAATGGCTATTGGTCAATAATGTTAATCAGTTTTGTTGTCTTCATAGGTTTCGATATGATACGACCAGCCATTACAAATTATTTTTCTAATATTGCTGGAGAAAGGCAAGGCTTTGCAGGCGGATTGAACTCGACATTCACTAGTATGGGTAATTTCATAGGTCCTTTAATCGCAGGTGCGTTATTTGATGTACACATTGAAGCACCAATTTATATGGCTATAGGTGTTTCATTAGCAGGTGTTGTTATTGTTTTAATTGAAAAGCAACATAGAGCTAAGTTAAAACAACAAGATTTGTAATATCGCACATGGTTGTCATTCGATTAATGTATTTCGACAACTAAAGCATTACAAAATAAGCATCGATTTTCTTACAATTATAGTGAAGAAAAGTCGATGCTTTACATTTAAAAAGATTCGATTGACTAAATGTTCTACTCTTTATATTTAAATGTTATATGTAACAAAAAATGATTTTGAGTAATAAACATGTTACAAATATTACATTCTTTTTAAATTGCAATCCACATACCTAATTCATTAACGTTAATGTGTTAAGATGATAAAAAATGAGTAAGGAAATGTGGGTAAGGGGATGACAGTAAAAAATTTATTTTTAGGCTTTGTTGCTGTAATATTAACTGTTTGTTTAATTGGTTTATTAATATTAGCAACAAATGAAGTTGCGCTTGCTAAGGTACATAAAACGATTAATACGCTTAACGCGATAAATGTATCAACTGAAGATACTTATAAAAAGAAAATGGATATTCTCAATATTCATACTGCTAAAGCATCTGAAGTGAATGAAAATGTGAAAAAGCAAAATCATTTTAAGCATCGTGTGAATGCAAATAAATCAAATTCTTTTAACGAACAAGAGTGCCAAGTTATTGCTGATCGTTATGCAGATAAGCATATCAATGATAATTATGGTTTAGAAAGAATTTCTAAGACAAATCATGGATATAATTATGTTTATTCCAATGATAATTCAACTAGTAAGCAACATGTAAGTATTTCAAATCAAGGCATAATAACGAAATAATAGATGGAACAGTGTATTCTAATTGGATATACTGTTTTTATTTTGCAATATTTTAATTTAAAAAGGTGAAATCAACTTATAAAATGATGTAAATGTAATGTCAAAATCAACCAATCCGTAATGTATTTTAAAATGTTAATATAGTTCTGAAGAAGTATAAATGAGGTGTTGAAATGGCTAAAAATAAGAAAACGAACGCGATGCGTATGCTTGATCGTGCAAAAATTAAATACGAAGTTCATAGCTTTGAGGTACCAGAAGAACATTTATCTGGTCAAGAAGTTGCAGAACTCATACAAGCAAATGTTAAAACAGTATTTAAAACACTTGTTCTAGAAAATACAAAACATGAACATTTTGTATTTGTTATCCCAGTAAGTGAAACTTTAGATATGAAAAAGGCAGCTGCTTTGGTTGGAGAGAAGAAATTGCAACTTATGCCTTTAGATAATTTAAAAAATGTAACGGGATACATTCGTGGTGGGTGTTCACCTGTTGGTATGAAAACATTGTTTCCAACAGTCGTTGACCAATCCTGTGAAAATTATAGTCATATCAGTGTGAGTGGTGGGCTTCGAACAATGCAAATCACGATAGCGGTTGAGGATTTGATTACAATAACTAAAGGCAAAATTGGAGCAGTTATCCATGAATGATTAATAACAACAAAAAGTATGGGGCAAGATTAGGAGTGTGACAGAGATGAAATTTTTATAAAATTCATTTCTGCTACACTCCTTTTTGATTGAAATAGCATTTTACGATCATAAACAGTCATGATAATTGAGTATTTGAACATAAAAATGTAATTTTATCGTCACAATTTGATTGTTTGTGATTGTTTTTGGTAATTTATGATTGAAAAGTGAAAGCGTACTCATTATAATACAGAGTGAGATGGGGTGATGATGATAATTACAGAAAAAAGACACGAGTTAATATTAGAAGAACTTTCGCACAAAGATTTTTTGACTTTACAAGAATTAATAGATCGAACTGGCTGCAGTGCTTCAACAATACGAAGAGATTTATCTAAACTACAACAATTAGGGAAATTGCAACGTGTGCATGGTGGTGCAATGTTAAAAGAAAATCGTATGGTTGAGGCGAATTTAACTGAAAAATTAGCAACTAATCTCGATGAAAAGAAAATGATTGCTAAAATAGCAGCTAATCAAATCAACGATAATGAATGCTTATTTATCGATGCTGGTTCATCTACATTGGAGCTAATTAAATATATTCAAGCGAAAGATATCATTGTGGTAACCAATGGTTTAACACATGTAGAAGCTTTACTTAAAAAAGGTATTAAAACAATTATGCTAGGTGGTCAAGTTAAAGAAAATACACTTGCTACGATTGGTTCAAGTGCCATGGAGATATTAAGACGATATTGTTTCGATAAAGCTTTTATCGGGATGAATGGATTAGATATTGAACTTGGATTAACTACTCCCGATGAGCAAGAGGCATTAGTTAAACAAACAGCAATGTCATTAGCCAATCAATCATTTGTACTTATAGATCATTCTAAGTTTAATAAAGTATATTTTGCTCGTGTACCTTTGCTAGAAAGTACGACAATCATCACATCTGAAAAAGCATTAAATCAAGAATCGTTAAAAGAATACCAACAAAAGTATCACTTTATAGGAGGGACTTTATGATTTATACAGTGACTTTCAATCCTTCAATTGACTATGTCATTTTTACGAATGATTTTAAAATTGATGGTTTGAACAGAGCAACAGCAACATATAAATTCGCTGGGGGAAAAGGTATTAATGTCTCACGTGTTTTAAAGACATTGGAAGTTGAGTCAACTGCTTTGGGATTTGCAGGTGGATTTCCTGGGAAATTTATTATAGATTCATTAAATAACAGTGCAATTCAATCGAATTTTATTGAAGTTGATGAAGATACACGTATTAATGTGAAATTAAAAACAGGACAAGAAACAGAAATCAATGCACCGGGTCCTCATATAACGTCAACACAATTTGAACAACTGTTGCAACAAATTAAAAATACAACAAGCGAAGATATAGTTATTGTTGCTGGAAGTGTACCTAGTAGTATTCCAAGTGATGCGTATGCGCAAATTGCACAAATTACAGCACAGACAGGTGCTAAATTAGTAGTCGACGCTGAAAAAGAATTGGCTGAAAGCGTTTTACCATATCATCCACTATTTATTAAACCTAATAAAGATGAATTAGAAGTGATGTTTAATACAACAGTGAACTCAGACACAGATGTTATTAAATATGGTCGTTTGTTAGTTGATAAAGGTGCGCAATCTGTTATTGTCTCACTTGGCGGTGATGGTGCTATTTATATTGATAAAGAAATCAGTATTAAAGCAGTTAATCCACAAGGGAAAGTGGTTAATACAGTTGGTTCTGGTGATAGTA
Organism: Staphylococcus sp. GDB20D11A; assembly: GCF_016893255.1. NCBI lineage: Bacteria > Bacillati > Bacillota > Bacilli > Caryophanales > Staphylococcaceae > Staphylococcus > Staphylococcus sp. GDB20D11A. Next base: position 106,909 of record NZ_JAFEPJ010000011.1, on the reverse strand, counting down.
CAGTTGCAGGCATGGTGGCTGGAATTGCTTCAGGTTTAACGATTGAAAAAGCATTCCAACAAGCAGTCGCATGCGGTACTGCCACGGCATTTGATGAGGACTTAGCAACACGGGACGCTATAGAAAAAATAAAATCACAAGTTACGATTAGCGTACTTGATGGGGAGTGAAAATAATGAGAGTAACAGAGTTATTAACAAAAGATACAATAGCAATGGATTTAATGGCAAATGACAAAAATGGTGTTATTGATGAGTTAGTAAATCAATTAGACAAAGCAGGTAAATTAAGTGATGTCGCGTCATTTAAGGAAGCGATTCACAATCGAGAATCACAAAGTACGACTGGTATCGGCGAAGGTATTGCTATTCCACATGCGAAAGTAGCCGCAGTTAAGTCTCCAGCTATCGCATTCGGTAAATCTAAAGAAGGTGTAGATTACCAAAGTTTAGATATGCAACCAGCTCATTTATTCTTTATGATTGCAGCGCCAGAAGGTGGTGCCCAAACACATTTAGATGCTTTAGCTAAACTATCTGGTATTTTAATGGATGAAAATGTACGTGAAAAATTATTACATGCATCGTCTCCAGAAGAAGTGTTAGCAATTATCGATCATGCTGATGATGAAGCGACAAAAGAAGAAGAGGCAGAAGCTGAAGCACAACAAGTTGCTGCTGTAGAAGCAAATCAAGACACTAATGGATCAAACGAGCCATATGTATTAGCTGTAACTGCTTGTCCAACAGGTATTGCACACACATATATGGCGCGTGATGCATTGAAAAAGCAAGCGGATAAAATGGGCATTAAAATTAAAGTTGAAACGAACGGTTCAAGTGGTATTAAAAACCATTTAACGGAACAAGATATTAAAAATGCAACAGGTATCATTGTTGCTGCTGATGTTCATGTTGAGACGGATCGCTTCGATGGTAAAAATGTCGTAGAAGTACCAGTAGCAGATGGCATTAAACGTCCAGAAGAATTAATTAATAAAGCATTAGATACAAGTCGTAAACCTTTTGTTGCCCGTGATGGTCAAAGAAAAGGTAACTCAAATGACAGTCAAGAAAAATTAAGTCCAGGTAAAGCATTCTATAAACACTTAATGAACGGTGTTTCTAACATGCTACCACTTGTAATATCTGGTGGTATTTTAATGGCAATCGTGTTTTTATTTGGTGCAAACTCATTTGATCCGAAAAGTTCAGAGTACAATGCGTTTGCAGAGCAGCTTTGGAACATTGGTAGTAAAAGTGCATTCGCGTTAATCATTCCAATTTTATCTGGTTTCATTGCACGTAGTATTGCAGATAAACCTGGATTCGCGTCAGGTCTTGTAGGTGGTATGTTAGCAATTTCAGGTGGTTCAGGATTTATTGGTGGTATTATTGCAGGTTTCTTAGCAGGTTACTTAACACAAGGTGTTAAAGCCATGACACGTAAGTTACCACAAGCATTAGAGGGATTAAAGCCGACATTAATTTATCCACTATTAACAGTGACAGCTACAGGCTTATTGATGATTTATGTCTTTAATCCACCAGCATCTTGGTTAAATCATTTGTTATTAGATGGATTAAACAATTTATCAGGTTCTAATATTGTATTATTAGGTTTAGTTATTGGCGCTATGATGGCGATTGATATGGGTGGTCCATTCAACAAAGCGGCATATGTTTTTGCAACAGGTGCGTTGATTGAAGGTAATGCTGCACCAATTACAGCTGCAATGATTGGTGGTATGATTCCACCGTTAGCAATTGCGACAGCGATGTTAATTTTCAGACGTAAATTTACAAAAGAACAACGTGGTTCAATTATCCCTAACTATGTGATGGGTATGTCGTTTATTACAGAAGGTGCGATTCCATTTGCAGCTGCCGATCCATTACGTGTTATTCCTTCAATGATGATTGGTTCAGGTATAGGTGGCGCAATTGCTTTAGGCTTAGGTTCTCGAATTACTGCGCCACACGGTGGTATTATTGTAATTGTTGGTACTGATGGTGCACACTTACTTCAAACTCTTATTGCACTTCTAGTTGGTACATTAGTTTCAGCATTAATTTATGGACTTATTAAACCAAAGTTAACTGAAACAGAAATCGAAGCTTCAAAATCAATGGACGAGTAGTTTTAATGATTTAAAGTGATTGTTAGCAAAGAGCTTCATATTAAGTTGTAAGTTCAATGAATATATGTTAGTTTTATATATCGTGTTAACGGTAGCTTATACAAAGCTGTAAAAACACTTTCTATTAATTCAGTTTTTATGAATTGATATGAAGGTGTTTTTATTTTTAGATAAATGAATGAAGAAATAGATACCACAAATTTATAGACTTTTTTAATATTTTGCAAAAAGTTATGCCAAACGAAGCAGATATAGTAAAATATGAGTGTCTTAAAGTGAAAATTTATAAATAAAGAAGGGTTTATACGTGTCAGAATTAATTATATATAACGGCAAAGTTTATACTGAAGATGGCAAAATCGATAATGGTTACATTCATGTGAAAGATGGACAGATTGTTGCAATTGGAGAAGTAAATGATAAAGCAGCGATTGATAATGATACGACAAATAAAATTCAAGTGATTGATGCAAAAGGTCATCATGTAGTGCCAGGTTTTATCGATATACATATTCATGGTGGTTATGGACAGGATGCAATGGATGGGTCATACGATGGCTTAAAATATCTATCCGAAAATTTGTTGTCTGAAGGGACGACATCATACTTGGCCACTACAATGACGCAATCGACTGATAAAATAGATAAAGCACTTATAAATATTGCTAAATATGAAGTGGAGCAAGATGTTCACAATGCAGCGGAAATTGTAGGTATACATTTGGAAGGGCCATTTATATCTGAAAATAAAGTTGGTGCTCAACATCCGCAATACGTTGTACGCCCATTTATCGATAAAATTAAACATTTTCAAGAAACTGCTAACGGACTAATAAAGATTATGACGTTTGCACCTGAAGTTGAAGGTGCAAAAGAAGCGCTTGAAACGTATAAAGATGACATTATTTTTTCAATTGGTCATACAGTGGCAACATACGAAGAAGCAGTTGAAGCTGTTGAGCGAGGAGCTAAACATGTCACGCACTTATATAATGCAGCGACGCCATTCCAACATAGAGAACCAGGTGTTTTTGGAGCAGCATGGTTGAATGATGCTTTACATACCGAAATGATTGTTGATGGCACACATTCTCATCCGGCATCGGTTGCAATTGCTTACCGTATGAAAGGTAATGAACGTTTTTATTTAATTACCGATGCAATGCGTGCAAAAGGTATGCCTGAAGGAGAATATGATTTGGGTGGTCAAAAAGTAACTGTTCAATCGCAACAAGCACGTCTTGCAAATGGTGCGCTTGCTGGTAGTATTTTAAAAATGAATCATGGGTTACGTAACTTAATATCATTTACAGGTGATACATTAGATCATTTATGGCGTGTAACAAGTTTAAATCAAGCCATTGCATTAGGTATCGATGATAGAAAAGGTAGTATTAAAGTAAATAAGGATGCAGATCTTGTTATTCTAGATGATGACATGAATGTAAAATCTACAATAAAACAAGGTAAGGTTCACACATTTAGCTAATAGATAATCATAATTAAATGTATGCAATAGATTTAATCTGTTAACATAAGCACTTTATATTATGATAAAATAGAGGCAATAACATTTTTTCTGGGGGTGTCTAAATGGGAAGGCGATAACATGTAGTTGTAATTTAAGTCATAGTGATAAATTTGAATGCGTGTTACCCATGAGTGACACATATAACATGGAGGTGAATCCCTAGAAATAGGGAATTAATTGGAAACTTCGACCATAATTAGTTTGATTATATTTATTCTATTAATTGCATTAACCACAGTATTTGTTGGTTCAGAATTTGCATTAGTAAAAATTAGAGCAACAAGAATTGAACAGCTAGCAGATGAAGGAAATAAACCTGCTAAAATAGTAAAAAAGATGATTGCTAATCTAGATTATTATCTTTCTGCTTGTCAGTTAGGTATAACAGTAACATCTTTAGGGTTAGGTTGGCTTGGTGAACCAACGTTTGAAAAGCTATTACACCCGATATTTGAAGCAATCAATTTACCAACTGCATTAACAACGACGATTTCGTTTGCAGTATCATTTATAATCGTTACGTATTTGCATGTAGTACTTGGTGAATTAGCGCCTAAATCTATAGCGATTCAACATACTGAAAAGCTTGCTTTAGTATATGCAAGACCATTGTTCTATTTCGGTAACATTATGAAACCATTGATTTGGCTGATGAATGGTTCTGCACGTGTTATTATTAGAATGTTTGGTGTAAATCCTGATGCCCAAACCGATGCAATGTCAGAAGAAGAAATCAAAATTATTATTAACAATAGTTATAATGGTGGAGAAATCAACCAAACTGAATTGGCATATATGCAAAATATCTTTTCATTCGATGAAAGACATGCAAAAGATATAATGGTACCTAGAACTCAAATGATTACACTAAATGAACCTTTTAATGTAGACGAATTACTAGAAACAATAAAAGAACATCAATTTACGCGTTATCCAATTACTGATGATGGTGATAAAGACCACATTAAAGGATTTATTAACGTCAAAGAATTTTTAACTGAATATGCTTCTGGAAAAACGATTAAAATAGCAAACTATATACATGAGTTGCCAATGATTTCAGAGACAACACGTATAAGTGATGCATTAATTAGAATGCAACGTGAACATGTTCATATGAGTCTTATTATAGATGAATATGGTGGAACGGCAGGTATTTTAACGATGGAAGATATTTTAGAAGAAATCGTTGGGGAAATTCGTGATGAATTTGATGATGATGAAGTGAATGATATCGTTAAAATTGATAATAAGACATTCCAAGTAAATGGTAGAGTACTATTGGATGATTTAACTGAAGAGTTCGGTATAGAATTTGATGACTCTGAGGATATTGATACGATAGGTGGATGGTTACAATCTCGTAATACCAACTTACAAAAAGATGATTACGTGGATACAACTTATGATCGCTGGGTTGTTTCAGAAATCGATAACCACCAAATTATTTGGGTGATGTTAAACTATGAATTTAATGAAGCGAGACCTACTATTGGACAGTCTGATGAAGATGAAAAATCAGAATAGATATTAATATATAAACCAACTAAGAATGATTTAATTCATTTTTGGTTGGTTATTTTTTTGACTAAAATTAATGAAAAGTGAAAATAGTATTGGAACTCAATATCTTTAATGATTTAATGAATGTTTTTTATTGAAAGCGATAATTCGTATTAATTGAGTTTGCTTAAAAATTTAGGGTAATGTAAAGATATAAAAGATACATAGATTGGAGAGATATAAAGATGTTGAATGAGATACAAATATTAAATAATGGATACCCGATGCCTTCAGTTGGGTTAGGTGTTTATAAAATCTCTGACGAAGATATGACTAAAGTTGTAAATGCTGCAATTGACGCAGGCTATAGAGCGTTTGATACAGCATACTTTTATGATAATGAGGCTTCACTAGGGCGAGCATTAAAGGATAATGGCGTCGATAGAGAAGATTTGTTTATAACAACGAAGTTATGGAATGACTATCAAGGTTATGAGAAAACATTCGAATATTTCAACAAATCGATTGAAAATTTACAAACTGATTATCTTGATTTATTTCTAATACATTGGCCTTGTGAAGCAGATGGTCTATTTTTAGAAACATATAAAGCTATGGAAGAACTTTACGAGCAAGGTAAGGTAAAAGCAATAGGTGTATGTAATTTTAATGTTCATCATCTAGAAAAATTAATGGCTCAATCAAGTATCAAACCAATGGTGAATCAAATTGAGGTACATCCATATTTTAACCAACAAGAATTACAAGAATTTTGTGATCGTCACGATATTAAAGTGACTGCATGGATGCCTTTGATGAGAAATAGAGGACTACTAGACGACCCTGTCATTGTTAAAATTGCTGAAAAATATCATAAAACACCAGCACAAGTTGTATTGCGTTGGCATTTAGCACACAATAGAATTATTATTCCAAAATCTCAGACACCTAAACGCATTCAAGAAAATATAGATATTTTAGATTTTAATTTAGAATTAACAGAAGTAGCTGAAATTGATGCTTTAAATAGAAATGCAAGACAAGGTAAAAATCCAGATGATGTGAAAATTGGGGATTTAAAATAACTGGATGTTAAATTTTACGTTTATGAATGCCTTTTAATGTGTACATTAAAATAAATGAGTTGGTTTTTACTATTTGATAAAACAACACTCAGGTACATTCAAAATCTTTTAAATAAAAAGGATGGACATAGATGAAAATTAGAGTCGTCATTCCTTGTTTTAATGAAGGGGAAGTCATTACACAAACACATCAACAATTAACTGAAATACTTTCACAAGATAGTAGTGTGAAAGGCTATGATTATAATATGCTTTTCATAGATGATGGTAGTACGGATACCACTATAGATGAAATGCAACATCTTGCCACAATAGATAGGCATGTCAGCTATATTTCTTTTAGTAGAAATTTTGGAAAAGAAGCAGCTATGATTGCAGGTTACCAGCATAGTACTGAATTTGATGCAGTCATCATGATAGATTGTGATTTGCAACATCCACCTGAATATATTCCGAAAATGATTGAAGGTTTTATGGAAGGCTATGATCAAGTGATTGCAAAGCGTGATAGAAGTGGTGAAAATTTTAGTCGCAAAACATTAAGCCATTTGTACTATAAGTTAGTTAATTGCTTTGTAGAAGAAGTACAATTTGATGATGGTGTTGGTGATTTTAGACTTTTAAGCCAAAGAGCTGTTAAATCCATTGCATCACTTGAAGAATATAATCGATTTTCAAAAGGGCTATTTGAATGGATAGGATATAATACTAAAGTGTTTACGTATCAAAATGTTGCGAGACAAAAAGGAGAATCTAAGTGGTCCTTTAAAAAGTTATTTAATTATGGTATTGATGGATTGATTTCCTTTAATAGTAAACCTTTGAGAATGATGATATATCTTGGATTATTTATTTTTTCAATAAGCGTGTTATATATTATATATTTATTCATCAATATTATGATTTCTGGTGTTAATATCCCAGGATATTTTTCAACGATTGCAGCTATTTTATTATTAGGCGGCATACAGTTAATTTCAATTGGTGTTGTAGGTGAATATATTGGCAGGATATATTATGAAGTTAAGGCACGTCCTAAATATATTATTCAAGCTACAAATCTTTCAAGTATTGAAAATGATGAGAAGGATACCCATAAAGTTTACTCTAAATAAACAATAAAAGAAGCCCTCATCAATGAGAGCTTCTTTTTAGTCTTTGCATTTTATTTTATAAATAAATCGGATTATGACGTAATGTCTAATTTGTGTAATGTCACAGTCATCGTAGTTCCTACATCTATATCACTGCTTACACTGATTTTTGCGTTATTTTGTTGCGCGAGTTCATTAGCTATATATAAGCCTAATCCAGAACCACCCGTTTTTGTATTACGCGAGTTTTCTACTCTGAATGTTCGTTCGAATATACGTTCTTGTAGTTCTGGTATAATGCCAATACCTTCATCGCTAATAGCAATGTCGATAGTATCTTGATCTTTATTTTCACTAATATTAATATCAATGCGACTACCAACATTTGAAAATTTTAGCGCATTATCAAGTAAGTTTGTTAAAATACGCTCAAGTGGCGTTCGATATTGATAAAATGCATCAATTTCGCTACAGAAATTCACTTCTAATGTGCGGTTTTCATGTTTGATACGTTGCTCATATGGTTGCAATATTGATACAAGTAATTGGTCTAGTTGTATTAATTCTGGGGGATATGTTTTACCTGTATTTAAAGTGATAATATGAGTCATATCATCAAATAATGTTGATAATCTGTTTGCTTGTTTAATTAATATGTCGTATGACTCTTTAATCTCATGATCCTTTGTGATTATACCATCACGTAGTCCTTCAGAATATGAAATAATGCTTGCTAAAGGTGTTTTTAAATCATGGGCTAAGTTTTGAATCAGTTCTGTTTTTTCTTGTTGTTCGGATTTAATTTGATTCATTTGTTGCGTAATTTCAGAAGCCATTTTATTAAAAGATTGATTTAATTCATAAATTTCTTTTGGTGAATTAAACGTTTTATCATTGCTTGCGTAATTTCCGTTAGCAAATTGCTTAGTTTTTATATTAAACTGCTTAATTTTTTGTATAAGTGGATTAATAAAAATACTACATATTAATAAGGTTAAACAGCTTGTAATTATTGTCGTTAAGGTCAAAGTTAGTGTCATATGGCCGTTAAACCACATTAAAATATATGCAATTGCTAAAATAGTTGAAGTTAATAGTATACTCGATACGACGCCAATAATGATTTGACTTCTAATTGATAACACCATTATCGGCTCCTTTCAAATTTATATCCTAATCCCCATACAGTTGTGATGGTATATGTTGTAAAGCTCTCTTTTTCTAATTTTTCTCTAATACGGTGTATATGGACATTCACGGTATTAGCATCTTCGTAATAGTCATATCCCCAAACTTTTTCAAGTAATTCTGATTTAGAAATAACTTCATTTTCTCTAGAAGCTAAATACCACAATAACTCAAATTCCTTAATACGCATAGGGACTTCGTGACCATTTACAGTCACAACTTTACTTAAGTTAATAAGTGTTAATTCATCAAACGACAGTTGTTCAACTGGTTGATGATGGTATTTCTTCATTCTTGTAAGTAAATTATTAATACGTAAAACGAGTTCCCTTGGACTAAATGGTTTTTTGACATAGTCATCTGCACCTAAAGTTAAGGCGTAAATGGTATCATGTTCTTGTGTTTTGGCAGTTAAATAGATAAAGGGGATATCTAATTTTTGCCTTTTCATTTCTTTGACAATGTCGTAACCATTAACTTCTGGCATCATGATATCAAGTACCATGATATCAATATCATTTGATAGTAAAGAAATTGCTTCTTTACCGCTAGTTGTCGTTGTTACTTTGTAACCTTCATATTCAAAATAGGTTTGACAAATGTCTACAATGTCTTGTTCATCATCCACGATCAGTAAGTGGGTCATCTATTTTTTCACCTCTGTTCTTACGACCTCTAAAGTAATTAATGATTTCTTTAAGTGAAATCTGTTTTAAAAATGAGTGACTCATTAGTAAAAGGATAAAGAAAGTTAATTGAAGAGGATACGTAAATATCATATCTGCTAAGATATAATTTATCATAACAAAGGCTCCAAAGAAACTAGCAGCATATGCAAAAACTCCAAAAATTAAACCTAATCCAATTGCAATCTCTCCGAGTGGGACAACAATATCAAATAATGACGTCGTATGTGCAACTATATTTGCGAAAAACCACTTATACCACTCTGGTGAATCAGTATTGTTAGCGATGACTGGTACTAAACCTTTCAGCGTAAATCCGCCCGTTAATTTTTCGTAACCTTGCATTAACATAACAATACCTGAACCCACGCGAATGATAAATGTAACGAGTAGCAATAATTTATTCATGATGTTCACATTCTTTCTATTTATTGTGTGTAATTTATATAAACATAAGATTAAGCAACATAATGCGATTTATAGTGTTATGTGAACAGGAAGTGTTTGAGCTCATGGGTTGCTTAAGCTAAACAAACCTCAAGCTCTAAAAAAATTTACTTATGTGCTCTACAATCTTATGGGATTTAATAGTTGTATATATATTGAAAAAAGGAAAGTATGATTTCTACAAGCTAGGGGGGCTGTGAAATCATACGCTTTCCATTGAGTAATGAGTGTAATGTATATTTTTAAAATTTGTAATGTATAGTAATAGTATGTTGTAAATAAAAGTTTAACTCAGAAATTGATTATTTTAATTTAGCGCCGCCGAAGATGACGTAAGCTTTTTTACAATAGATTGTTACTTCATCATATTTGCTTAAATCTACATTTTTAAGATCAAATGTTTGTTTTTCTTTATCGTAGTCAACCATTGCGATTTCTTTACCGTTTTTAATGTCACCATTTTTTGTTAGGTAGACGTATAAATCTGGACCTTTTGATGATTTGTAGTTAGTAAGCATTAATTTACCATTTTTAATCTCAGCTTTACCTTCAACAGTTTCACCGTTTTTAGAACTGAATGTACCTGTTAGATGTTTTGTTTTATCAGTTTTAACATTGCTATCTTCTGACTTTGTTTTTTGTTCAGTTTTGTTACCTTGATCTTGTGAATTAGAATTACCACAAGCGCCTAAAGCTAATGTTGTGATAACAGCACCAGCTGCTAAAAAATATTTTGTATTCATGCTAACTCCTCATTTCTTCAATTTGATAAGTTAAGTTTAAAATGAAGGCAAATAATATGCCATTAACTAATTCTTAACTTCGTTTAAATATCGCTTAACTAATATTGAAGAAAGAATAATTTGAAAATGAAAATAATTGTCTGATTTAAATAAATAGGAGTCAAAATAAGAGGAGGGCGGTTTTTTAAGTGAGAAAATATTTATCTAAACTAGTTATCACTATAAAACACTTCTGATATATCGAACTAATAATATCAGAAGTGTTTTATAGTTTTGGTATTAAAATTTATAAACCCTTTGCCACAATAAAAACAACAAGAAAATAAGATAGACGATTAAATACAAGTACCAATATGGTGTTAAAACCATCATAACGATAAATGAAATGTTAATAATGATAAGTCCTTTAATCATTAGTTTCTTTATTTTGTTATTATTTTCAGCAGTTTCATCTAAGTTATTAAATGTTGAAATAAACAACATAATACCACCAATGATGAAAATGGCAGGGGCTAAAAATGGAATAGACATATATATTGATTGTGTACTTGAAAAGTCGGTAACACGTTGCGTTAAACTGACAACAATCGTTAATATGATAGCAATAAATTTTTGGTCTGTAATGTATACAGGTTTTAATTTTTTATCAATGTAAAACTGTAGTATCGTCCAAATGATAAACATCGTTATAGTACACAGAGTAATAAAGTTATATTTATCAATTATGAATGTATTTATAAAGGCGTTTATAGTAATAGATAACAACATTGCACTTAATGATAAATGTTGCATTTGATGCCTATATAAATTGAATCCAGTTATAAGTACGACGATAGCAATATTAATTAATATATATACAATCATGATGGACTCCTGTTCGTTATACTTCAATCAACTATTATATCAATTAATATATTGTTATTCATTAGATATGACTTGTAAAAAGTAAAATAAGTTATCCTTTATACACCTTTTTTATTGCTCCAAAGTAATGTATGAAGTTGTGGTAACACATAAACGTGATTCATATCATTACTTTGCATAACTAAATCTACCAACTGCTCGTAGCGTTCTAACAACTTTTCGGTATGATTATCTACGCTGTCTGATAAATATGGGTTACCAACTTGTAAATAGAAGGGAATATCTGGATAACGGTGGTGTATCATTTTGGCAAAATCATAATCTTTATCGTCGAATACAACTACTTTTAAGTTTAATGAGGAAGGTACGCATTGTGTAATCACTTCATCTAACTTTTTTAAATCAGGTGTCATAGTTGAACTTGGTGGTTTTGGACTAATCGTTAAATCATCAATTTGTGTCATCCAAGGTTGGAATTTACTGCCTTGTGTCTCCAGTGCGCTGAAAATACCTTTATCTTGAAATAAGTCAACTAACTCTTGGATACCTTTAATTAATGCTGGGTTACCACCAGAAATTGTAACGTGGTTAAATAAATCGCCACCAATTCGTTTTAATTCATCATAAATTTCTTCAGCGGTCATGAGTTTTATATCGCTTTTAGCACTACCATCCCAAGTAAATGCAGAATCACACCAGCTACAGCGATAATCACATCCAGCTGTTCTCACAAACATCGTTTTTCTACCGATTACTCGACCTTCACCCTGAATGGTTGGACCGAATATTTCGAGTACAGGAATTTTAGCCATTAGTTACACCTGTTCCTTTGGTCTAAATACGACATAACTTGTTGGTGTTTCTCTTACAAATACTTGAATGCATTTTGGTTGGTGTTCGAGCGATGCCAAATTTTCTTTAACAATTTGATAAATTGTTTCCGCTACGATTTCAGTTGAAGGGATTTTGTTTTTAAAAGCAGGTAAGTTATTTAACAGTTGATGGTCAAATTTACCGTGTATCATCTTTTTCAAATGGCTAAAGTTCACTAAAAAGCCAGTGTCATCTAGTTTATCACCGACAATTGTTAAATTAACAAAGTAAGTATGACCATGGACATTTTGACAAATACCTGCTTCTTCACACGGAATGTGATGTGCAGCTGAAAAATTAAAATCTTTATTTAATTCGAATTGATATGGATGCGTTGTACTAGGATAGATTTGTTGTAACATTTTAAAGCGCTCCTTTACTTTCAAGATATTGATTTAGTCCACGTTGACGTAAATGACAAGCTGGACATTCACCACAGCCATCCCCAATGATACCGTTATAGCATGTTAATGTTTTTGTACGAATATAATCTAAAACTTCTAGTTCATCACTTAATTTCCACGTTTCTGCTTTGTTTAACCACATTAAAGGAGTATGAATAACAAAATCTTTGTCCATAGCTAGGCTTAATGTTACGTTCATTGATTTTATAAAACTATCGCGACAGTCTGGGTAGCCTGAAAAGTCTGTTTCACATACGCCTGTAATAATATGCTTAGCCCCAATTTGATAAGCTAGAGCGCCTGCAAACGACAAGAAAAGTAAATTTCTAGCTGGAACAAATGTATTAGGTATACCATCTTCATTATTAGTAATTTCCATATCATGTTGTGTTAATGCGTTTGGAGTAAGTTGTGATAATAATGACATATCTAAAACGTGATGTTTCATTCCTTGATCTTGTGCAATTTGTTTGGCGACTTCAATTTCAGTATCATGTCTTTGGCCATAATTAAACGTTACGAGTTCAACTTCTTTGAAATGTTTTTTTGCATAAAAGAGACATGTTGTACTGTCTTGACCACCACTAAAGACAACGATGGCTTTTTCATTATTTAATACACTTTCCATTTTGTAATTGCTCCTATCATTAATAATATTAATAAAGAGGTTAATGGCATTGATAAGCCCGTTTTTAATTTATAAAATAAAAAAAGCCTATCTCCATAAAAGATAGACGAAAGAAATGGGTTGCTCCTATAATATATATTAAAGGTTTACCAACGAATGTTTGAAATTTCAATGTCTAGTTTTTTATAGAGGGTTTCAGCTAGGAACCTCTGATATTCATTTATGTACGATGAATAGAATATACCATATATTAGTTAAAATCAAGGTCAGGATAATGACAATGCTTTTAAAGTTTTAGCTACATCCAATACATATTATAAAAATAAAACACATTTAGAACGGAGTATACAATGATTCTAGTCATAGATAATAATGATTCATTTACATATAATTTAATAGACTATATTAAGACTCAAACGAAACTAACAGTTCAAGTTGTTGGTATTGATAATCTGCTGATAGAAGACGTCATTAATATGAAGCCAAATGCAATTGTTATTTCACCTGGGCCGGGTAATCCGGATGATTATCCTATCTTGAATGAAGTGTTAGAACAATTTTATCAGCGTGTACCTATCCTAGGTGTATGTTTAGGATTTCAATGTATCGTGTCTTATTTTGGTGGAAATATCATTCACGGCTATCATCCTGTACACGGATATACTACACAGTTACGCCATACCAATGAAGGTATTTTTCAAGGACTGCCTCAAAATTTCAATGTAATGCGTTATCATTCATTAATTGCTGACGGAGCGACTTTTCCAAATTGCTTAAAGATTACAGCAAAAAACGATGAAGCGATTATTATGGCATTTGAGCATATTACATTTCCGGTTTTTGGTGTGCAATATCATCCTGAATCTATTTTGAGTGAATACGGTTATCGACAAGTTGAATTATTTTTATCGAAGGTAGGTGATTACTGTGAGAATAGAATATAATTATCGCTACTATTTAACTGAAAATGAATATAAGCAATACCATATTCAATTAAAGGGATTTATAAAGAAGTATGTTGCCACTAAATTGGCTGATGTGGGAGAAGTGATACACTTTGCACAAGCGCAGCAACGACAAGGTAGATATGTTTCGTTATATTTAAGTTACGAAGCGGCAAAGTATTTTAATCATGTTATGTGTACACATTCATTAGCTAAAGATGATATTTATGCAGTAGCTTATAGTTTTGAAAAAGCGGAAAGCATAAATTCAACATATGAACATCAAACTTCTTATGTATCAAAGCATCATTTTTCATTTGTTGAATCTTCTGAGGTTATGATGACTAATATTAAACGTGTCCAACAAGCAATTGTTGAAGGCGAAACGTATCAAGTGAACTATACGGCGCGCTTAACGGATAACATTTATTATCCTATTAGTACTTTATATGAACGATTAACTCAATTTAGTAATGGTAATTATACTGCGTTATTACAAACAGATGAAATCCAAGTAGCGTCTATCTCACCAGAATTATTTTTTCAAAAAGGACAGTTTAACAATGTCGATAACGTTATCATAAGCAAACCGATGAAAGGGACAATGCCTAGAGGTAAAACGGAAGCTGAAGATCAACAGTATTATAAAACATTGCAAACTTCTTCGAAAGATCGTGCAGAAAATGTCATGATTGTTGATTTACTAAGAAACGATATAGGGAGAATATCACAGAGTGGCTCAATTAAGGTGTATAAACTATTTTTCATTGAGACATATAAAACTGTATTTCAAATGACTTCGATGGTAAGTGGAACTTTAAAAACTAATACAGACTTAACTCAAATTTTAATATCGTTATTTCCTTGTGGTTCGATTACAGGTGCACCGAAACTGAATACAATGAAATATATTAAACAATTAGAAAGTTCACCTCGTGGTATATACTGCGGAGCAATTGGACTATTACTTCCAACTGAAGATGATAAAATGATTTTTAATATTCCGATTCGTACTATTGAGTATAAATATGGACAAGCGATTTATGGAGTCGGAGCAGGTATTACAATTGATTCTAAGCCAAAAGATGAAGTAAATGAATTTTACGCAAAAACCAAGATTTTGGAGATGTTATAATGCAATTATTTGAAACAATGAAAATTGATAATGGACATATCCCTAGACTTACTTATCATACTAATCGCATAAAATGTTCTTCCGAGCGATTAAACTTTAAATTTGATGAACATGCATGGCGAAATGAATTAAATGATGTAACAACAAAGTATCACAGTGGCCAATATAGACTTAAAATCGTATTAAATGCTGAAAGCAAATTTGAAACGATAGTGTCACCTTTACCTGAGAAAAGTAGTTTTACAGCAAAATTTCAAGTGTTGCCCAAAGCAGTTAATCCAACTTTTATAAATAATAAAACGACAGAACGAAAGCATTTAGCACACAATCATGAAACAGATTTAATATTGCTAACTTCAGAGGACGGCAAGGTCCTTGAATTTGATATTGGCAACATTGTCATTGAAGAGGATGGAAAATGGTACACACCAAGTTATAAAAATGATTTCTTAAAAGGATGCATGCGTGATTATTTAATAGATAGTGACAAGCTTGTTGAAAAAGACTTTAATAAAAACGAATTGATTTATAAATATCATAACAATGAGATACGTTTATTTTTGATAAATAGTTTACGAGAGGTTGCCGATGTCCACCTTTGCCTTTAAAATTAGTATGATAATAATGTAGAAAATGAAGTGAAAACAAATTTAAAAATTAAATGGGGCCAAATATGATTATTGTTTATATTGCGCTGTTGTTAATTCTTGTATACGTGAATTATCGATTAGTGAATCGATTGCTATCTGAAAATAGAATATATGTTGTTCGTTTGATAGCAACAATTACTACTGTTATAAGCTTTATCCTTGTATACGCATTAATTCGCGAACTCATGCCTTTTGTTGTGCGAGCAATGGATTTAATGTATCACCAGTAAATTTAGTGAGTAGGTAAAATGAACTATTCAATCGATTCTATAATTAAAAATCAAAGTAAAGTAACCAAATATTGAAGAGGTGTACAAATGAAAATATATAGTCAAGGTGACCAAGCCATTGTTGTCGCAATTGAAAAAGAAGTATCTAAAAGTTTAACCGAAGATTTATTAACACTTCGCTCATATTTAATTGAACAAAATTATCCATTTATTATAGAAATTGTGCCATCAGAATCAGACATGATGATTGTCTATGACGCAAGGGATATGATTAAACACCATAATATACAATCACCTTTTTTATACATGAAAGCACTAATTGAATCGATTCATTTAAACATAAAACATGATTTTAACCAGCAAGATTTGATTGAAATACCAATTGTGTATGGTTCGAAATATGGTCCGGATTTAGAATCACTTTTAAAACATTACAAAATCAAGCTAGAAACATTTATTGAATTACACTCTAAGGCGCAATATTTTGTTTCGATGATGGGATATTCACCTGGGTTTCCTTATTTAACTGGATTAAATAAGAAATTGTATATTAATCACACGAGTAAACAGAAAAAATTCATTCCAGCTGGTTCTGTAGTACTTGAAGGGAAAAAATGCGGTATTGTAACTACGGATACAATTAATGATTGGTTAGTTATTGGTTATACACCATTATCACTTTTTAATCCGAAAGAATCAGATTTCGCACGCTTAAAGTTAGGCGATAATATTAAATTTAGACCTATCAATGAAAATGAATTAGAAGTAGGAGCGTTTAAAGATGTCAATCATAATTGAAAAAAGTGGCTTATTCAGTAGCTTTCAGGACTTTGGTAGAAGGGGATATGAACATGATGGTGTAATTCCATGTGGTGCACTAGATACTTTAGCACATGAAATTGCTAATCGATTAGTTGCAAATGACAAGAATGAAGCAACTTTGGAAATGACTAATAAAATGGCAACGATTCGTTTTACAGAACCTACGCTGATTGCATTAGCAGGGGGTAATGTCAAAGCTTACACTGAGCATATGACTATATCTCCATATAAATTGTATTTGTTAGATAAAGGCGATGTTTTAAAATTTAGAGAAACAAGTTATACATCGCGAGTGTATTTAGCTGTGGGAGGCGGATTTGAATTAGATGCATGGTTAGGATCTAATTCAACCGACTTTAATGTAAAAATTGGTGGTTTTAAAGGTAGAACATTACAAGATGGCGATGAAATAAAGCTTAAGAGAGATTATACAGCTCGTCATCATAAGTTATTTGAAAACCTTGCTCACACGAAACAAACAGATTGGGGTATTGATGGATACGCCTTGTCATTTAATTATATGTCTGATGTATTTCATGTCGTTAAAAATAAAGGTACGGAAGATTTTAAAGAAGATGCCATTCAAAGATTTGTGAAACATGATTATAAAGTAACGAGCAAAGCAAATCGCATGGGGATGATGCTTGAAGGTGAAAAAATCAAAGCTTTTTATGAAGATATGCCACCGTATCAGACTGTCAAAAAAGGAACGATACAAATTAAGCGTGATGGCACACCTATTATCTTATTAAATGATCATTATACGCTAGGTAGCTACCCGCAAATCGGTACAATCGCAAGCTATCATTTAACGAAATTAGCACAAAAACCACAAGGATCACGTTTGAAATTTCAATTTATAGATATTTTAACGGCTGAAAAGAACCTTGTTAAGTATAGTAACTGGTTAAACCAATTATTCCATGGAATAGAATATAGAATGCAATTAGAAATGATGAAATAATATTTGGTACGTAGCTCATACTAGAGTCCGATGCAAATAATTTCCTCCTAATGTATAATGAAATAATACTGTGTTTTATCTGCGAAATGTATCATATTCTAATTCGTTTCACAGTAAAATGAAAAGATAAAGTGTGTTTTTACTTGAATTTTGACTAAAATTACTCTATATTTATTAATTGAGCTATGCTTATTATTACAATTTGATTACAAATTTTAAATTTGTTAATTGAATGATAATATTAAATAAAGAAACTTACACAAGCAAATATGAGTTGTAGCCCAAAATACTTGTTAAATCAAAGTTGAAAGCTACAAATAATGAAAATTATAAACTTGAATCTGAAAGTAATTACTATAATTATGACAATGTTAACTTTTAAACGCACTTATTAATTAACTACATAATGTTAATATCTAATTTATTCAAGTACTTTCGCAAGATTTATTATCTAAATAACGGGGGAAAGAATCATGAGTTCACAAAAAAAGAAAATTAGTCTTTTTGCGTTCTTCTTATTAACCGTAATAACGATTACCTTGAAGACGTATTTTTCTTATTATGTTGATTTTTCTTTAGGTGTTAAAGGTTTAGTACAAAACTTAATATTATTGATGAATCCTTATAGTTTAGTAGCACTGGTTTTAAGTGTGTTCCTATTCTTTAAAGGCAAAAAAGCATTTTGGTTCATGTTCATAGGCGGCTTCTTATTGACGTTCCTATTATATGCCAATGTTGTGTACTTTAGATTCTTCTCGGATTTTTTAACGTTTAGTACTTTAAACCAAGTAGGTAACGTAGAATCTATGGGTGGTGCGGTTAGTGCATCATTCAAATGGTATGACTTTGTTTATTTCATTGATACGTTAGTTTACTTATTCATTTTAATATTTAAAACAAAATGGTTAGACACAAAAGCATTTAGTAAGAAATTTGTTCCTGTCGTAATGGCGGCTTCAGTAGCATTATTCTTCTTAAACTTAGCTTTTGCTGAAACTGATAGACCAGAATTATTAACACGTACATTTGACCATAAATATTTAGTGAAATATTTAGGACCGTATAACTTTACAGTATACGATGGTGTTAAAACTATCGAAAATAATCAACAAAAAGCGTTAGCATCTGAAGATGACTTAACAAAAGTATTAAATTACACGAAACAACGTCAAACAGAGCCTAACCCAGAATATTATGGGGTGGCAAAGAAGAAAAATATTATTAAGATTCATTTAGAAAGTTTCCAAACCTTCTTAATTAATAAAAAGGTTAATGGTAAAGAAGTAACACCGTTTTTAAACAAATTATCAAGTGGGAAAGAGCAATTCACATACTTCCCTAACTTTTTCCATCAAACAGGTCAAGGTAAAACATCTGACTCTGAATTTACAATGGATAACAGTTTATACGGTTTACCGCAAGGTTCTGCCTTTTCATTAAAAGGAGATAATACGTATCAGTCATTGCCAGCAATTTTAGATCAAAAGCAAGGCTACAAATCTGATGTCATGCACGGTGACTATAAAACATTCTGGAACAGAGACCAAGTATATAAACACTTTGGTATCGATAAATTCTATGATGCAACATACTATGACATGTCAGATAAAAACGTTGTAAACTTAGGCTTGAAAGACAAAATTTTCTTTAAAGATTCTGCTAATTATCAAGCTAAGATGAAATCGCCATTCTATTCTCATTTAATTACATTGACTAACCACTATCCATTCACATTAGATGAAAAGGATGCAACTATTGAGAAGTCAAACACAGGTGATGCAACAGTTGATGGTTATATTCAAACAGCGCGTTATTTAGACGAAGCATTAGAAGAATATATTAATGACTTGAAGAAAAAAGGATTATATGACAATTCAGTGATTATGATTTATGGTGACCACTATGGTATCTCTGAAAACCATAACAATGCCATGGAAAAACTATTAGGTGAAAAAATCACACCGGCTAAATTTACAGATTTAAACAGAACTGGTTTCTGGATTAAAATCCCTGGTAAATCTGGTGGTATCAATAATGAATATGCTGGTCAAGTCGATGTAATGCCAACAATTTTACATTTGGCTGGTATAGATACGAAGAACTATTTAATGTTCGGTACTGATTTATTCTCTAAAGGTCATAATCAAGTAGTTCCATTCAGAACTGGTGACTTTATAACAAAAGATTATAAATATGTTAATGGTAAGATTTATTCTAATAAAAATAATGAACTCATAACTACTCAACCAGCTGATTTCGAAAAGAATAAAAAGCAAGTTGAAAAGGATCTCGAAATGAGTGACAACGTGCTTAATGGTGATTTGTTTAGATTCTACAAAAATCCAGACTTCAAAAAGGTAAATCCTTCGAAGTATAAATATGAAACAGGACCAAAAGCAAACTCTAAAAAATAATATCTAAACACGAACTCGGATTGATAAAATATCAATCCGGGTTTTTATTTTGTTCTTTTATATTATGTTTTCCATTATATGTGTTGATAAAAAGGTATATTATAAAGATCATTAGCATAGTCATCAAAGCCTTATCAATTTTTATTTATAGTTGAAGCAACAATATATTAAATTATGACACTTAACGGTATCGATTTCTTTTGATTTCAAAAAGGTGTATAATGTATAGAACTGATTTAAGTACGTAGAGATTTCAACAGAAGAAGGAAGATGGGTATGGAAGCATATAAAATTGAACATTTAAATAAATCTTATGCCGATAAGACTATATTCGATAACCTAGATTTATCAATTTCAGAAGGTGAAAAAATAGGTTTGGTAGGCATAAATGGTACAGGGAAAAGTACGTTGTTAAAAGTAATTGGTGGTATTGATGATGATTTTACAGCCAATGTTATGCATCCAAATCAATATCGAATTCGATATTCGTCTCAGAAACAGGACCTTAATGAAGATATGACAGTTTTTGATGCAGTATTAAGTTCTGATACAACAACTTTACGTATCATCAAGCAATATGAGCAGGCAGTACAAGCTTATGCGGATGACCAAAGTGATAAATTGTTCAAGCGAATGATGGATGCGCAAGATGCTATGGATCAACATGATGCTTGGGACTATAACGCTGAAATTAAAACAATCCTCTCAAAACTAGGTATACATGATACTACTAAATACATTAAAGAATTATCCGGCGGACAACAAAAACGTGTTGTACTTGCTAAAACATTAATAGAACAACCAGATTTATTGTTATTAGATGAACCTACGAACCATTTAGACTTCGAATCAATCAGCTGGTTGATCAATTATGTGAAGCAATATCCTCATACAGTTTTATTCGTAACCCATGATCGATATTTTTTAAATGAAGTTTCCACTAGAATTATTGAACTAAACAGAGGTAAGTTAGCGTCATATCCTGGTAACTATGAATCTTATATTGAAATGCGCGCTGAAAGAGAAGTAACAATTCAAAAGCAACAACAAAAACAACGAGCTTTATATAAGGAAGAACTTGCTTGGATGAGGGCTGGAGCTAAGGCTCGTACTACAAAGCAACAAGCTAGAATTAATCGATTTAATGACCTAGAAAATGAAGTTAACCAGCAATATAAAGACGATAAAGGTGAATTGAATCTTGCTTATTCAAGATTAGGTAAGCAAGTGTTTGAATTAGAAGACTTATCAAAGGCTATTAATGATAAAGTATTATTTGAACATCTGACGGAAATTATTCAAAAAGGTGAGCGTATTGGTGTTGTTGGGCCAAATGGAGCTGGTAAAACAACACTCTTAAATATTTTGAGTGGAGAAGACCAACAATTCGAAGGTAAATTGAAGACTGGGCAGACGGTTAAAGTAGCTTATTTTAAGCAAACAGATGAGACCCTGGATAGAGATATTCGTATGATTGATTATTTAAGAGAAGAAAGTGAGATCGCAAAAGAAAAAGATGGAACCTCGGTATCTATTACACAACTTCTTGAACGATTTTTATTTCCAAGTGCCACTCATGGTAAAAAAGTTTATAAATTATCTGGTGGAGAGCAAAAGCGTTTGTATTTATTACGTCTACTCGTACACCAGCCAAATGTTCTGTTGTTAGATGAACCGACAAATGATTTAGATACTGAGACTTTAACAATACTTGAAGATTATATTCATACTTTCGGTGGTACAGTGATTACCGTAAGCCATGATCGTTACTTCTTAAATAAAGTTGCACAGTCATATTGGTTTATTCATGATGGTCAGATGGAAAAGATTATAGGAACTTTTGAAGATTATGAAAGTTATAAAAAATCATTAGATAAAAATAAATCCACATTGAAGCAACAATCTAAATCTTCTACAATTGTACGTAAGAAAAATGGGTTATCATATAAAGAAAAATTAGAATATGAACAATTGATGAAACGCATAGAACAAGCGGAAGTAAGAATGGAAGAAATTGATGTGCTCATGATTGAGGCAAGTGCAGATTATGGGAAAATTAAAGAATTAAACGAAGAAAAAGAACAACTTGAAATTCAATATGATTTAGACATCACAAGATGGAGTGAGTTAGAAGAAATTAAAGAACAACAATAAGGGGTCAATTTATGATGCAACAAACATTATCGCATTACTTTGGGTATGAAACGTTTCGACCAGGACAAGAAGAAATTATTAGCAAAGTATTAGACCATCGTAATGTGCTTGGTGTCTTACCAACTGGTGGAGGTAAGTCTATATGCTATCAAGTACCAGGTTTATTGTTAGGTGGTACAACAATTGTAATAAGTCCACTAATATCATTAATGAAAGATCAAGTGGATCAATTAAAAGCGATGGGAATTCAGGCTGCTTTTTTAAATAGTAGTTTGACTCAAAAAGAGCAACAACGTATTGAAAAAGCATTATCAAATGGAGAAATTCAATTTTTGTATGTTGCACCAGAAAGATTTGAAAACCGATATTTTTTAAATATGCTTCAGCGTATAAAGATTCACTTAGTCGCGTTTGATGAAGCGCATTGTATATCTAAATGGGGGCATGATTTCAGACCGAGTTATAAAAACGTCATTTCTAAAGTATTTACGTTACCTCAAGATTTTACAATAATAGCGTTGACAGCAACTGCCACGGTTGAAGTACAGCAAGATATTAGAGAAAAGTTAAATATCGCTCAAACTGATCAAATTAAAACGAGTACTAAGCGTAGAAACTTAATTTTTAAAGTAAATCCTACTTATCAACGTCAAAAATTTATATTGGATTATATTAAAACACACGATGAAGATGCAGGTATTATTTATTGTTCTACACGTAAGCAAGTTGAAGAGCTTCAAGAAGCCTTAGAAAGCCAGAAAATTGAAAGTGTTATATATCATGCAGGTTTGAGCAATAAAGAAAGAGAAGAAGCGCAGAATGATTTCTTATTTGATCGTGTTAAAGTAGTCGTTGCTACAAATGCTTTTGGTATGGGTATTGATAAATCCAATGTACGTTTTGTTATTCATTATAATATGCCTGGAGATTTAGAATCTTATTATCAAGAAGCGGGTCGTGCAGGTCGTGATGGGTTGAAAAGTGAATGTATTTTGTTATTTAGCGAACGCGATATCAATTTACACGAGTATTTTATAACAGTCTCTCAAGCTGATGATGACTATAAAGATAAAATGGGCGAAAAGTTAACTAAAATGATTCAATATACAAAAACAAAAAAATGTTTAGAAGCAACAATTGTCCATTATTTTGAACCGAATGAAAAATTAGAAGAATGTGAACAATGTAGTAATTGTGTTCAACAAGATAAATCATATAATATGACACAAGAAGCTAAGATGATTATTAGTTGCATCGCTCGTATGAAACAACAAGAGAGTTATAGTGTTATCATTCAAGTGCTAAGAGGAGAGTCAACAGATTATATTAAGTATAAAGGTTATGATCAAATTTCAACCCATGGTTTAATGAAAGGTTACACAACATCAGAATTAAGTCACTTAATAGATGAATTAAGATTCAAAGGGTTCTTAAATGAAAATGATGAAATATTAATGTGTGATACTTCAATTAAAAAATTACTCAGTAATGAAGTAGAAGTATTCACAACACCATTTAAGCAAAAAGCGACTGAAAAAGTATTTATAAATACGGTTGAAGGGGTTGACCGAGTATTATTCAGTCAGTTGGTAGAAGTTCGTAAAAAATTAAGTGACAAATTAACGATAGCACCTGTAAGTATATTTTCTGATTACACGTTGGAGGAATTTGCTAAACGTAAGCCTGCTTCGAAACAAGATATGATTAATATTGATGGCGTAGGTAGTTACAAATTAAAACATTATTGTCCAGCATTTTTAGAAACGATTCAAAATTATAAAGCCAAAGTATAGTGAAGGCACCTAGTAAGCATTCCTTGTTTTACTGGGTGTTTTTTTGAATTCAAGGTAAAATAACACTATTTCTTAACTGTTGATTACCTATTATTCATTATTTTGTTAAAAAAGTTCAAGGATAAATCATTTAAATTTGAAAATTGTAATAAACGTGGTTAAATAGGGAATACATACATATAATCTCGGTTTTATGCTATGAGAAAAAAAGAGGTGGCAAAGTGATTAAGTTTAAAAATGTAACTAAGCGTTATGACAAACATGTTGCTGTCGATAACATTAGTTTCGATATTAATGAAGGTGAATTTTTTGTACTAATTGGACCTTCAGGTTGTGGAAAAACTACGACATTAAAAATGATTAATCGACTCATTCACTTAAGTGAAGGTTATATTTATTTTAAAGATAAACCAATAAGTGATTATCCAGTATACGAAATGCGTTGGGATATTGGATACGTATTGCAGCAGATTGCATTATTCCCACATATGACAATCAAAGAAAATATTGCACAAGTGCCACAAATGAAAAAGTGGAAAGAAAAAGATATAGATAAAAGAGTAGATGAATTACTTGAAATGGTTGGATTAGAACCTGAAAAATATAAAAACAGAAAACCTGATGAATTGTCAGGGGGACAACGACAACGTGTAGGAGTTATACGTGCGTTAGCAGCTGATCCACCAGTTATTTTAATGGATGAACCGTTTAGTGCATTAGACCCAATCAGCCGAGAAAAACTTCAAGATGATTTAATTGAATTACAAACTAAAATTAAGAAGACAATCATATTTGTTACACATGATATTCAAGAGGCGATGAAACTTGGTGATAAGATTTGTCTTTTGAATGAAGGTCATATTGAACAAATTGACACACCAGAAGGGTTTAAAAATAATCCTCAAAGTGAATTTGTTAAACAATTTATGGGTAGTCATTTAGAAGATGATGCGCCATGTGTTGAAGAGAACGCAATTATCCGTGACTTGGATATTATGAAACCAATCGATGAGGTTACATCTATGAGCGCTTATCCAATTGTTTATGACAATCAACAAATTGAAGTATTGTATCAATATTTATCAGAGAGCGAGCGTGTCATTGTCATGCAAGAAGATAGCATAGGTCAATATGTTATTGATAGGAAAGATATCTTCAAATATTTGTCCCAGAAAAAGGAGGTAGCTCAACATGACTAACTTTTTCGACATATTGAGTGAACGTAAGGGGCAACTATTTTCGACAATGATAGAACATATTCAAATATCATTTATCGCATTATTGATTGCAACTGCTATTGCGGTACCATTAGGTATTTTATTGACGAAGACTAAAACGATATCTGAAATCGTAATGAATATTGCTGCAATTCTTCAAACCATACCATCGTTGGCATTATTAGGTTTAATGATTCCTTTATTTGGTATCGGTCGTGTGCCAGCAATTATCGCACTTGTAGTGTATGCGTTGTTACCAATTTTAAGGAATACGTATACTGGAATTAAAGAAGTTGATCCATCACTCATTGAAGCGGCTAAAGGTATAGGTATGAAGCCATTTAGACGTTTAACTAAAGTTGAACTTCCAATAGCAATGCCTGTTATAATGGCTGGTGTAAGAACGGCTATGGTATTAATTATAGGTACAGCAACACTAGCAGCATTAATTGGTGCAGGCGGACTAGGAGATTTAATTTTATTAGGTATAGACCGTAACAATGCATCATTGATATTATTAGGTGCAATTCCAGCAGCCTTATTGGCAATTATATTTGATTTAATTTTAAGATTTATGGCTAAATTATCTTATAAAAAGTTATTGATGACGTTAGGTGTTATAGTGATGATTATTATACTGGCCATCGCTATTCCTATGTTTGCACAAAAAGGTGATAAAATTACGTTAGCTGGAAAGCTTGGCTCCGAGCCTTCGATTATTACAAATATGTATAAAATTTTAATAGAAGAAGAGACCAAAAATACTGTAGAAGTGAAAGATGGTATGGGCAAAACAGCATTTTTATTTAATGCTTTAAAATCTGACGATATAGATGGGTATTTAGAGTTTACTGGAACAGTTTTAGGTGAATTAACAAAAGAACCATTGAAGTCAAAAGAAGAGAAAAAAGTTTATAAACAAGCTAAGCAAAGTCTTGAAAAGAAATATCAAATGACTATGTTAAAACCAATGAAGTATAACAATACGTATGCTTTAGCTGTAAAACGTGATTTTGCTAAACAACATAATATACGTACAATTGGTGATTTAAATAAGGTTAAAGATCAACTTAAACCAGGATTTACATTGGAATTTAATGATCGTCCAGATGGTTACAAAGCTGTTCAAAAGGCTTATAATTTAAATTTAGATAACATACGTACAATGGAACCTAAGTTGAGATATCAAGCGATCAATAAAGGTAATATTAATTTAATAGATGCATATTCAACTGACGCTGAATTAAAACAATATGATATGGTTGTGTTAAAAGATGATAAGCACGTATTTCCACCATATCAAGGAGCACCATTATTTAAAGAAAGCTTTTTAAAGAAACATCCAGAAATTAAGAAACCGTTAAACAAACTAGAAAACAAAATATCTGATGAAGATATGCAAATGATGAACTATAAAGTAACAGTTAAAAATGAAGACCCATATACAGTTGCGAAAGATTATTTAAAAGCAAAAGGGTTAATCAAATAACGACCAACGCCACATAAGATGAGGGGCACGCCATTATATCTTATGTGGCGTTGTTATATTTAAATCTATAATTATGTTCAATTTAAACATGCAATAATGATTAAAAAATATGACATGTTAAACACAATGTAAGTTATTATGATGTGAAAATAGTAGCATTGCATTTTAGAAACATAGAGCGATATAATGAATATAAGTTTTTTAAAATTTCAGTTAATTCTAAGGAGGTTGTTTTTATTATGAAAGAACAACTTAATCAACTATCAGCATATCAGCCTGGTTTATCTCCAAGGGCATTGAAAGAAAAGTATGGCATTGAAGGAGATTTATATAAACTTGCATCAAATGAAAATTTGTATGGACCATCGCCTAAAGTTAAAGAAGCGATATCAGCACACTTAGATGAGTTATATTATTATCCTGAAACAGGATCACCGACATTAAAAGCGGCGATTAGTAAACATTTAAATGTAGATCAATCACGCATTTTATTTGGTGCGGGATTAGATGAAGTTATATTAATGATTTCTAGAGCAGTATTAACGCCAGGGGATACTATTGTTACAAGTGAAGCGACATTCGGTCAATATTATCACAATGCGATTGTTGAATCAGCTAATGTGATACAGGTACCTTTAAAGGATGGTGGCTTCGATTTAGAAGGTATTTTAAAAGAAGTTAATGAAGATATGTCATTGGTATGGTTATGTAATCCAAATAATCCTACAGGTACATATTTTAATCATGAGAGCTTAGATTCGTTTTTATCTCAAGTACCTCCACATGTACCAGTAATTATAGATGAAGCTTATTTTGAATTTGTGACAGCAGAGGACTACCCGGATACACTTGCTTTGCAACAAAAATATGACAATGCATTCTTATTACGTACATTTTCAAAGGCGTATGGATTAGCGGGTTTACGTGTAGGATATGTGGTAGCAAGCGAACATGCGATTGAAAAATGGAACATCATTAGACCACCATTTAATGTGACACGTATATCTGAATACGCAGCAGTTGCAGCACTTGAAGATCAACAATATTTAAAAGAGGTAACACATAAAAATAGTGTTGAACGCGAAAGATTTTATCAATTACCTCAAAGTAAGCATTTCTTACCAAGTCAAACGAATTTTATATTTGTAAAAACAAAGCGGGTAAATGAACTTTATGAAGCACTTTTAAATGTAGGGTGTATTACGCGACCATTTCCAACTGGTGTTAGAATTACAATTGGTTTTAAAGAACAAAATGATAAAATGTTAGAAGTTTTATCAAACTTTAAATACGAATAGTAAGTGGGGAGTGGGACAGAAATGATATTTTCTCAAAATTTATTTCGTCGTCCCACCCCAACTAGCATTGTCTGTAGAAATTGGGAATCCAATTTCTCTGTGTTGGGGCCCATCCCCAACTTGCACATTATTGTAAGCTGACTTTTCGTCAGCTTCTGTGTTGGGGCCCCTGACTAGAATTGAAAAAAGCTTGTTACAAGCGCATTTTCGTTCAGTCAACTACTGCCAATATAACTTTGTAGAGCATTGAACATTGATTTATGTCTCAAGCTCAATGCAGTGTGAATTATGAGGTGAGAGTATTCAGTGTAAAAAGCAACAATAGATGATATTGTTTTGTATCAATTGCTTTTTTGCTATACTGAATCAATACTGATATTTTGAGGAGAAGATTAAAATGACCCGTAAATCAATCGCGATTGATATGGATGAAGTATTGGCAGATACATTAGGAGAAATCATTGATGCTGTCAATTTTAGAGCGGATTTAGGTATTAAAATGGAAGCTTTGAATGGTCAAAAACTTAAACATGTTATTCCTGAACATGATGGATTAATTACAGAAGTATTGAGAGAACCAGGCTTCTTCAGACATCTTAAAGTGATGCCGCATGCACAAGAAGTTGTGAAAAAATTAACTGAACATTATGATGTATATATTGCTACAGCAGCAATGGATGTACCAACATCATTTAGTGATAAATATGAATGGTTACTAGAGTTCTTTCCATTTTTAGATCCTCAGCATTTTGTTTTTTGTGGTAGAAAAAACATCGTTAAAGCTGATTATTTAATAGATGACAATCCTAGACAGCTTGAAATTTTTACTGGTACACCGATTATGTTTACAGCAGTGCATAATATTAATGATGATCGATTTGAACGCGTAAATAGCTGGAAAGATGTTGAACAGTATTTTTTAGATAATATTGAGAAAGAAAAATAAATCACTTGAAGCCTTTCATATAGCAAATAAAATGCATATACTGGGGCCCAACATAGAGAAATTGGAATGCCAATTTCTACAGACAATGCGAGTTGGGGTGGGGCCCCAACAAAGAGAATTTCGAAAAGAAATTCTACAAACAATGCAAGTTGGGGTGGGCCCCCAACATAAAGAAATACTTTTTCTTTAGAAATTAGTATTTCTTATGCATGAGTGTAACTCATGCAATCCTATTTTTAAGTACACATTAGCTGTGACTAATGATAAAGAATCGCTACATAATCAACCATTAGTCGTTCTTTATCATTTCTGTCCCACTCTCAGTAAATGTTAGTCTATCTCATTATTATAAATCGGATGAATGTGTTAATCTATGGCAGATTACACGTCATCCGATTTTTTATAGAATTTGAAAAAGACGCATAAACCACTATGATTTAAAATACAATATCAATCATTTTAGTGGCATGCGCCAAAATTATATGTCTGTTTTTGAAACAGGGTAATAGCTTAAAGCTAATAACAGTGAATATAATGTACGTTGAATCTTATGATTACACTTTAAACCTAATATAATATCCCGTTAAGATCATTCCGGATGCTTACAAATCATTGACAGTAAGTAACTGAATGGCATTTGGTATAATCTCAATATCAATAGGTGTTTCTAATGAAATTTCGCCATCAATATCAACTTTCATTGCTGGATCTGTTGTAAGTGAAATCTTTTTACCAGGTATATGCTCAATACCTTGAGTAATTTCATTCCAATTCATGCTATCACGCTTTTTAAAAATATCATTTAAAATACTGAAACTTTGTTCATTAAAAATGAAAGTGTTCAGTTCACCATCTTGAGGAGACAAATCAGTCAATGGTATACGACTACCACCAATGAATGGACCATTTGCTGATAGTATCATGGTCGTTTCGCCAGAATATGTCTTATCATCAATTGTTAATTGATAATTAAATTGTGTTGGATTTAGCAGTGTTTTGACAGTTGATCCAATATAACTCAATTTACCAAATATATCTTTTGAACCATCTTGTACGTTTTCAGCGTTTTGAACAATTAGACCTAAGCCAACAAAGTTGAGTGCATATTGATTATTTATTTTAATTACATCGTATGTACCAACTTGTGCAGAAATCATTTGTTCACTAGCTTGTTTATGATTAGGTGCTATATTTAGCGTCTTTGTAAAATCATTAAAAGTACCGCCTGGTAAAATTCCAATAGGAAGTTGAAGGTCATGTGTCATAACACCATTTATAAGTTCGTTAACCGTGCCATCACCGCCAAGAATAAATAATATATCTACATCTTTTGCATAGTTTTTAGTTTTGATTTCTTGGCAATATTTAATAATGTCACCTTCGTTTTCACTCAATTGAATAGAAAGATGCTTACAAATTGAACTTAATGCTGTTGTAACTTCCCCAATACCTTGATTAATATTTTTTAATCCACTGTGTTCATGGTAAAAGAGGACACCATGTGTATATTTATTTTCCATAGTTTAGCCTACTTTCTAAAAATTGGTTCATTAAATATATATACCCACTTTTAATTGTTAATACCAAAAATATGTTTTTAAATAGAGAAAATGGTAATAACTGACATTGATGTCTATAGTGGAATGTGAAAATATAATTACTAATTAGATTGTTTAGTTGTCTATAACGAGCATATTAAGCTTTTATTTATACTGATATCTTGAATTTAATTAATAGAAACCTATAAAAAAACAGTAAGCCATTTAAATGACTTACTGTTTTTTGAATTAGGCCAACAATATTAACGTATACCTTTCATCGCTTTGATGATTAAAGGTGAGAATGCTAATACAATTGTTGTAACAATAATTGCAACAACACCTAGGAAAATAAAGTAATTTGTTTGACCTAGTGGTTCTATTAACTTAACTAAAGTACCATTGATTGCTTGTGCAGAAGCGTTAGTTAAGTACCAAATACTCATCATTTGGGCATTAAATGCTTTAGGTGCTAACTTAACAGCAGCACTATTACCCGTTGGTGATAAGCAAAGCTCACCGATAACACAAATAATGTAAGATAAAATAACCCAGTTAACTGAGAAGTTTGATGAACCTGATGCATAACCTACAATACCAATTAGTATGTATGACGCACCTGCTAAGAACGTACCAATTGCAAATTTTACTGGCAGGCTAGGTTGTTTAGTTCCAAGCTTTTGCCATAAAAGTGAAATAATTGGAGCTAATAATAAAATAAATAATGGGTTAATTGATTGGAAGATCGCTTCACCAAAGTTTGTTTTCCAACCAAATAAGTTTAATTTCATATCTGAATGTTCAATTCCATAAATGTTTAATACATTAGACCCTTGTTCTTGGATAGCCCAGAACACCATTCCAAGAATAAATAATGGAATAAATGCTTTAACGCGAGAACGTTCAGTATCAGTGACATCTTTACTTCTAATAATTAAAGTGAAGTAAATGATTGGTAATGCAATACCTAATACTAAAACAGTATTACTAACTAAGTTAAATGATAATGAGTTAGTTAATGCACCAATAACGATAATTAAAACAATTGCTAAAACAACACTTCCGATAATAAGACCATACTTTTTCTTTTCAGCTGGTGTCAATGGGTTAGTAGGTTTCATACCAACGCTACCTAAGTTTTTGCGGTTGAAAAGTACATACCATACTAAACCTAATGCCATACCAACTGCTGCAATCAAGAATCCGCCGTGGAAGTTTTTAACATTAACAAAGTGTTGCAAAATAATAGGTGATAATAATGCACCCATATTAACTGACATATAGAAAATAACAAAACCTGCATCCATACGTCTATCATTTTCAGGATATAAACGGCCAACGATATTTGAAATGTTTGGCTTCATTAAACCTGAACCAATAATGATGAAGAACATTGATGTGAATAAGCCGATTAATGCAAATGGTAAGCTTAAACAAATATGTCCGATAATAATAAATACGGCACCTAATAAAGTAGCGCCTCTAGTGCCCGTAATTCTGTCAGCAATCCATCCGCCTGGTATTGATGTCATATAGATTAATGAACCATAAACTGACATAATTGACATAGCTGTTGTTTTATCAATTCCAAGGCCATTATCTGTTACGGCAAAGTACATGTAGAAAATGAGTAGGGCACGCATGCCATAATAACTAAACCTTTCCCAGAACTCTACAAAGAAGAGTACGCCTAGTCCTCGAGGATGCCCGAAAAATCCTGTTTGAGGTATGTCTTGAATTTGATTTCCATGGGAGTTTTGTTGTGTCATTTATACATCCCATCCTTTCTTCCCCTAATACAATAGTTTAAGTAAATTTGATTGTGCCTTATCAACTAAATATTCCACAAATCACAAAAAAATAAAAATATTGAGAATATTCTGTTATTAAGCGCGCACAATTAATTAGAGATAATATAAAAATATACTTATTGACGTTAAAGTGCAATAGGTTTCTATAAAAATGTTGTTTAATTCGTGTACTAATATTCTTTTGGTGTACTTTGGTATAAAATGTTATTTTAATGTAACCTATTATGTATGCTAAATGAAAAACACACCAATAAGTTAGGAAAATCAACTTATTGGTGTGTTTATTAAATGATACATTTAACGATTATCTATTTTTTCGGGATATAAATCATGATTCATTAAACGATGCTCAGCCATTTTTTCATATTTAGAATTTGGACGTCCATAGTTTGTATAAGGATCAATAGAAATTCCACCACGTGGTGTGAACTTGCCCCAGACTTCAATATAATGTGGGTCCATAAGCTCTATCAAATCATTCATAATAATATTCATACAATCTTCGTGGAAATCACCGTGATTTCTAAAACTAAATAAGTATAATTTCAAAGATTTTGATTCAACCATTTTAACATTTGGAATATATGAAATATAGATAGTTGCAAAATCTGGTTGCCCAGTAATCGGACATAATGATGTGAATTCTGGACAGTTGAATTTTACGAAATAGTCACGACCTTGATGCTTATTATCAAATGATTCTAATACATCAGGACGGTAGTCAAAATTGTAAGTATTGTTTTGATTTCCTAATAAAGTTATATCTTGTAATTCATCTTGTTGACGGCCATGTGCCATATAAAGCGCTCCTTTAAATTTATTTTTTTATTATTTTGGCGTCTCGGCGTGCTTTTTCAAACATGTAATAACTTGCACCGATAATAACGACGTAACCTAATGTTGCATAGAAATCTGGAGATTCTCCGAATAGAATAAATCCAAGTATTGCTGTGAAAATTATAGATGCATACGTGAAAATAGAAATATCTTTTGCTGCTGCAAAACTATATGCTAATGTAACACCAATTTGACCCACAGCGGCAGCTAAGCCAGCCCCTAATAGGTAAAGTATTTGCATTTGACTCATTGGTTCATAGGTATATGCAGTGAGAGGTATTAAAACGATGACAGAAAATAAGGAGAAGTAAAATACTATAGTATATGGTGCTTCTCTTGTACTAAGTGCTCGAACACATGTATATGCTGATGCTGCAAAAATACCTGAGAATAAGCCAGCTAATGATGGAATCATAGATGATGAAAATTCAGGTTTCACTATTAAAAGCATACCTAAAATAGCAATTATCATTGCTGTTATTTGATACTTCCTTACCTTTTCATGTAAGAAAACAATGCTTAATAAAATCGTCCAGAAAGGATTGAGTTTCATTAATGAATCGGCATCACTAAGTACCATATGATCAATGGCATAAATATTTAACAATACACCAATAAGTCCAAGTGTTGATCGTGTTATTAATAAGGGTTGACTTGAAAGTCTGCCAAACATTGGCTGATGGTATTTATATATAAAAAATAATGGAATAAACATTGCTACTAAGTTTCGTGCTAATGATTTTTGAAAAACAGGAAGGTCACCTGCAAGTCTGAAAAACACTGACATAAAACTGAAACCAATAGCCGAAATTAAAATGGCAATGATACCTTTTACTTTAGGATTCAATTTTATCGCCTCTTTTATATAAAATTAACGTATTTATATTAGCATAAAACAACATGTTGTGCATAAATAGTTGAAATTTACTATAAAAAGACTATAATAGACTGTACCGAACAAACGTTCTGTGTTTATTTGTCGGAATAATAGGGCATTACACTTTTATGAATGTTTGTGTTATTACATAAAACAAATATCAATTCAGTATCAAGCTAATAAGCTTTTTCTTGATTTCTGTTGATACAATTGAGATTGACACAGATTTAAAAAAATCAAGTGATATCTACTAAAAAAATTTTTTAAATTTGTTCAAGTTTTTCTAATTTAGTATTGGTGCCTAGTTGGAACGTTTTACGAACATTCGATTAGAAAATGGCACTTTAAATCATAGTGTGTCTTATGTATAATGAAACACATAATATAGTGTTGGTGAAACGAAAAAGACACAATATCTTGTGTTTTGTATGCAAATGCTTTATTTATGAAGAAATTACATTTAAAAGTAATTTAACACAGAAATTTAATAGTTATTATCAATTAATAGTCATATTTTTAGAAAATGTACTGAGCAAATGGAAGATATCCAATGATGTAAACACTACATATAGTGATTTTTATACATTCAACCCATATAAGCTACTATTTTCTCAAATATAAATCTATGCAATTGGTTTACATTTGAGAAAATAAGTAGCTTCATTATAGTTAATACAATGCTGAGATAACCATAGTAACCATGTTGTTAAAGCATTTTTTAATTGTAATGACTACTTTATTTAAAAGGGTTGAAGAAAGAAGGTGATCCAATGAAAATAATATATTTTTCATTTACTGGAAATGTCCGTCGTTTTATTAAGAGAACAGAACTTGAAAATACACTTGAGATTACAGCAGAAAATTGTATGGAACCAGTTAATGAACCGTTTATTATCGTTACTGGCACTATTGGATTTGGAGAAGTACCAGAACCCGTTCAATCTTTTTTAGAAGTTAATCATCAATACATCAGAGGTGTGGCAGCTAGCGGTAATCGAAATTGGGGACTAAATTTCGCAAAAGCGGGTCGCACGATATCAGAAGAGTATAATGTCCCTTTATTAATGAAGTTTGAGTTACATGGAAAAAACAAAGACGTTATTGAATTTAAGAACAAGGTGGGTAATTTTAATGAAAACCATGGAAGAGAAAAAGTACAATCATATTGAATTAAATAATGAGGTCACTAAACGAAGAGAAGATGGATTCTTTAGTTTAGAAAAAGACCAAGAAGCTTTAGTAGCTTATTTAGAAGAAGTAAAAGACAAAACAATCTTCTTCGATACTGAAATCGAACGTTTACGTTATTTAGTAGACAACGATTTTTATTTCAATGTGTTTGATATTTATAGTGAAGCGGATCTAATTGAAATCACTGATTATGCAAAATCAATCCCGTTTAATTTTGCAAGTTATATGTCAGCTAGTAAATTTTTCAAAGATTACGCTTTGAAAACAAATGATAAAAGTCAATACTTAGAAGACTATAATCAACACGTTGCCATTGTTGCTTTATACCTAGCAAATGGTAATAAAGCACAAGCTAAACAATTTATTTCTGCTATGGTTGAACAAAGATATCAACCAGCGACACCAACATTTTTAAACGCAGGCCGTGCGCGTCGTGGTGAGCTAGTGTCATGTTTCTTATTAGAAGTGGATGACAGCTTAAATTCAATTAACTTTATTGATTCAACTGCAAAACAATTAAGTAAAATTGGGGGCGGCGTTGCAATTAACTTATCTAAATTGCGTGCACGTGGTGAAGCAATTAAAGGAATTAAAGGCGTAGCGAAAGGCGTTTTACCTATTGCTAAGTCACTTGAAGGTGGCTTTAGCTATGCAGATCAACTTGGTCAACGCCCTGGTGCTGGTGCAGTGTACTTAAATATCTTCCATTATGATGTAGAAGAATTTTTAGATACTAAAAAAGTAAATGCGGATGAAGATTTACGTTTATCTACAATATCAACTGGTTTAATTGTTCCATCTAAATTCTTCGATTTAGCTAAAGAAGGTAAGGACTTTTATATGTTTGCACCTCATACAGTTAAAGAAGAATATGGTGTGACATTAGACGATATCGATTTAGAAAAATATTATGATGACATGGTTGCAAACCCAAATGTTGAGAAAAAGAAAAAGAATGCTCGTGAAATGTTGAATTTAATTGCGCAAACACAATTACAATCAGGTTATCCATATTTAATGTTTAAAGATAATGCTAACAGAGTGCATCCGAATTCAAACATTGGACAAATTAAAATGAGTAACTTATGTACGGAAATTTTCCAACTACAAGAAACTTCAATTATTAATGACTATGGTATTGAAGACGAAATTAAACGTGATATTTCTTGTAACTTGGGCTCATTAAATATTGTTAATGTGATGGAAAGCGGAAAATTCAGAGATTCAGTTCACTCTGGTATGGACGCATTAACTGTTGTGAGTGATGTAGCGAATATTCAAAATGCACCAGGAGTTAGAAAAGCTAACAGTGAATTACATTCAGTTGGTCTTGGTGTCATGAATTTACACGGTTACCTAGCAAAAAATAAAATTGGTTATGAGTCAGAAGAAGCAAAAGATTTTGCAAATATCTTCTTTATGATGATGAATTTCTACTCAATCGAACGTTCAATGGAAATCGCTAAAGAGCGTGGTATCAAATATCAAGACTTTGAAAAGTCTGATTATGCTAATGGTAAATATTTCGAGTTCTATACAACTCAAGAATTTGAACCTCAATTCGAAAAAGTACGTGAATTATTCGACGGTATGGCTATTCCTACTTCTGAGGATTGGAAGAAACTACAACAAGATGTTGAACAATATGGTTTATATCATGCATATAGATTAGCAATTGCTCCAACACAAAGTATTTCTTATGTTCAAAATGCTACAAGTTCTGTAATGCCAATCGTTGACCAAATTGAACGTCGTACTTATGGTAATGCGGAAACATTTTACCCTATGCCATTCTTATCACCACAAACAATGTGGTACTACAAATCAGCATTCAATACTGATCAGATGAAATTAATCGATTTAATAGCGACAATTCAAACGCATATTGACCAAGGTATCTCAACGATACTTTATGTTAATTCTGAAATTTCTACACGTGAGTTAGCAAGATTATATGTATATGCGCACTATAAAGGATTAAAATCACTTTACTATACTAGAAATAAATTATTAAGTGTAGAAGAATGTAC
The DNA here is from genome assembly GCF_016893255.1 of Staphylococcus sp. GDB20D11A. NCBI lineage: Bacteria > Bacillati > Bacillota > Bacilli > Caryophanales > Staphylococcaceae > Staphylococcus > Staphylococcus sp. GDB20D11A. The sequence continues at coordinate 69,383 of NZ_JAFEPJ010000011.1, read as the reverse complement.
AAGTTGTTCTATCTAACAATTAAATGTTGAAAATGACAAACAGCTAATCATCTGGTCTGAATTAGCAGATGATTAGACTGCTATGTCTGTATTTGTCAATTATTGAGTAACATTACAGGAGGAAATTATATTCATGATAGCTGTTAATTGGAACACACAAGAAGATATGACGAATATGTTTTGGAGACAAAATATATCTCAAATGTGGGTTGAAACAGAATTTAAAGTATCAAAAGACATTGCAAGTTGGAAGACTTTATCTGAAGCTGAACAAGACACATTTAAAAAAGCATTAGCTGGTTTAACAGGCTTAGATACACATCAAGCAGATGATGGCATGCCTTTAGTTATGCTACATACGACTGACTTAAGGAAAAAAGCCGTTTATTCATTTATGGCGATGATGGAGCAAATACACGCGAAAAGCTATTCACATATTTTCACAACACTATTACCATCTAGTGAAACAAACTACTTATTAGATGAATGGGTTTTAGAGGAACCTCATTTAAAATATAAATCTGATAAAATTGTTGCTAATTATCACAAACTTTGGGGTAAAGAAGCTTCGATATACGACCAATATATGGCCAGAGTTACGAGTGTATTTTTAGAAACATTCTTATTCTTCTCAGGTTTCTATTATCCACTATATCTAGCTGGTCAAGGAAAAATGACGACATCAGGTGAAATCATTCGTAAAATTCTTTTAGATGAATCTATTCATGGTGTATTTACCGGTTTAGATGCACAGCATTTACGAAATGAACTATCTGAAAGTGAGAAACAAAAAGCAGACCAAGAAATGTATAAATTGCTAAATGACTTGTATTTAAATGAAGAGTCATACACAAAAATGTTATACGATGATCTTGGAATCACTGAAGATGTGCTAAACTATGTTAAATATAATGGAAACAAAGCACTTTCAAACTTAGGCTTTGAACCTTATTTTGAGGAACGTGAATTTAACCCAATCATTGAGAATGCCTTAGATACAACAACTAAAAACCATGACTTCTTCTCAGTAAAAGGTGATGGTTATGTATTAGCATTAAACGTAGAAGCATTACAAGATGATGACTTTGTATTTGACAACAAATAATAATAAAAATTAAAAAGACCTTCACATGAAAGGGCAAAGCGATGACATTCGCTTCCGACATGTTGAAGGTCTTTTCTCTATGCTTAAAAACGTATGCACATTTTGAAAAAGTAAAAATGGCATTTAATGATGTCAATGAGGCTAGAAAGTATACAAGATATTGCATTACAAAAGGGTGTTCTATTTTACTTTAAGTAAACAAAATACGCATTCTGAAAAATTAAATTTCAGTTTAATTGCAAATATCAATAAAATTGACACTAAATTATTTGAAAGGCTATTGAAATTAGGGTAAAAAAACGCTACTATTAATGAGAAATATTATCAATGATAATGATTATCATTAATTTAAAGGGAGAAAAATTTGTAATGAAGTATTTATTAAAGGGAAATATTTTGCTTCTATTACTAATATTGTTGACAATTATTTCGTTGTTCATAGGTGTGAGTGAACTATCAATTAAAGATTTACTACATTTAACTGAGTCACAGCGGAATATTTTATTCTCAAGCCGAATACCAAGGACGATGAGTATTTTAATTGCTGGAAGTTCGTTGGCTTTAGCAGGCTTGATAATGCAACAAATGATGCAAAATAAGTTTGTTAGTCCGACTACAGCTGGAACGATGGAATGGGCTAAACTAGGTATTTTAATTGCTTTATTGTTCTTTCCAACCGGTCATATTTTATTAAAACTAGTATTTGCTGTTATTTGTAGTATTTGCGGTACGTTTTTATTTGTTAAAATCATTGATTTTATAAAAGTGAAAGATGTCATTTTTGTACCGCTTCTAGGAATTATGATGGGTGGGATTGTTGCAAGTTTCACAACCTTCATCTCATTGCGCACGAATGCTGTTCAAAGCATTGGTAATTGGCTTAACGGGAACTTTGCCATTATCACAAGTGGACGCTATGAAATTTTATATTTAAGTATTCCTCTTTTAGCATTGACATATCTTTTTGCTAATCATTTCACGATTGTAGGAATGGGTAAAGACTTTACTAATAATTTAGGTTTGAGTTACGAAAAATTAATTAACATCGCATTGTTTATTACTGCAACTATTACAGCATTGGTAGTGGTGACTGTTGGAACATTACCGTTCTTAGGACTAGTAATACCAAATATTATTTCAATTTATAGAGGTGATCATTTGAAAAATGCTATCCCTCATACGATGATGTTAGGTGCCATCTTTGTATTATTTTCTGATATAGTTGGCAGAATTGTTGTTTATCCATATGAAATAAATATTGGTTTAACAATAGGTGTATTTGGAACAATCATTTTCCTTATCTTGCTTATGAAAGGTAGGAAAAATTATGCGCAACAATAATAAAAAAATAATGCTTTTAATTGCAGTAACGTTATTAATTAGTATGCTGTACTTATTTGTAGGTATTGATTTTGAAATATTTGAATATCAATTTTCAAGTCGTTTAAGAAAGTTCATATTAATTATTTTAGTAGGTGCTGCCATTGCAACTTCAGTGGTGATTTTTCAAGCGATTACAAATAACCGTCTATTGACACCATCAATAATGGGATTAGATGCAGTTTATTTATTTATCAAAGTATTGCCAGTCTTTTTATTTGGAATTCAATCGGTATGGGTTACTAATGTATATTTGAACTTTATATTAACACTTATAACGATGGTGTTATTCGCACTAATCCTATTCCAAGGTATCTTTAAAATTGGACATTTTTCAATTTATTTTATCTTACTTATTGGTGTCCTTTTAGGAACATTTTTTAGAAGTATTACAGGTTTTATTCAATTGATTATGGATCCTGAGTCATTTTTGGCGATACAAAGTAGTATGTTTGCAAATTTTAATGCATCTAATTCGAATTTAGTTACATTCTCAGCAGTGCTATTAGTAATATTATTAGTCATTACAATTTTACTATTGCCTTATTTAGATGTATTGCTTTTAGGTCGTGCTGAAGCAATTAATCTGGGGATATCGTATGAAAAATTAACGCGAATTCTACTTGTAATAGTCTCAGTTTTAGTTTCTGTGTCAACTGCATTAGTAGGACCAATTACATTTTTAGGTTTATTAACTGTAAATCTAGCGCATGAACTAATGAAGACGTATGAACATAAGTATATTTTAATTGCGACAATTTGCTTGAGTTGGATTAGTTTATTTAGTGCGCAATGGGTAGTTGAAAATGTGTTTGAAGCTACGACAGAAATGAGTATACTTATTGATTTGATTGGTGGAAGTTATTTCATTTATCTATTAGTTAGAAGGAGAAATGCGCAATGATTCAAGTTGGAAATTTAACTAAAACTATAAATAATCAAATGATATTGGAAGATATTAGCATAGATATCGAAAAAGGTAAATTGACTTCTTTAATTGGACCTAATGGTGCGGGTAAGAGTACTTTACTTTCAGCGATTTGTAGGTTAATTCGTTTTGATAACGGTGAAGTGAAAATAGATGGACGGCTCATGTCTGATTATAAAAATAATGACTTGTCGAAAAAAATATCTATATTAAAACAAACAAACCATACTGAAATGAATATTACGGTAGAGCAGTTGGTAAACTTTGGACGATTCCCTTATTCTAAAGGTCGTTTGACGAAAGAGGATCATGATATTGTCAATGATGCGCTAGATTTGTTGCAACTACAAGATATCAGAAATCGTAATATTAAGTCATTATCTGGTGGACAACGTCAGCGTGCATATATTGCAATGACAATAGCACAAGATACTGAATATATTTTGCTAGATGAACCATTAAATAATTTAGATATGAAGCATGCTGTTCAAATTATGCAAACGTTAAAAATGTTAGCGCATAAAATGAATAAAGCGATTGTCATTGTATTACATGATATTAACTTTGCGTCCTGTTATTCAGATCAGATTGTAGCATTGAAAAACGGACAACTAGTTAAATCAGATTTGAAAGATAATGTCATTCAAAGTAATGTTTTAAGTGATTTATATGACATGGATATTCAAATTGAACATATAAGAAATCAAAGGATTTGTTTATATTTTAAGGATTGATAATTTGGAGACACTTTAAAGGGGTGATGCGCCAATTAAAGAAGGGTTAAACGTAAAGCATTTATTTATATTTCACATCAAGCACACAGATTAAGCCAAAAGAGGAGAATATTATATTATGAAGAAAACAGTCTTATATTTAGTATTAGCAGTAATGTTTTTATTAGCGGCATGCGGTAACAATTCTGATAAAGAACAATCAAAATCAGAGACTAAAGGTTCTAAAGATACAGTGAAAATTGAAAATAACTATAAAATGCGTGGCGAGAAAAAAGATGGTAGTGACGCTAAAAAAGTTAAAGAAACTGTTGAAGTACCAAAAAATCCTGAAAATGCAGTTGTGTTAGACTATGGCGCATTAGATGTAATGAAAGAAATGGGCTTATCAGACAAAGTAAAAGCATTACCTAAAGGGGAAGGCGGTAAGTCATTACCGAATTTCTTAGAATCATTTAAAGATGATAAATATACAAACGTTGGTAATTTAAAAGAAGTGAATTTTGATAAAATTGCTGCGACGAAACCCGAAGTAATCTTTATCTCTGGACGTACAGCTAATCAAAAGAATTTAGATGAATTCAAAAAAGCTGCACCTAAAGCGAAAATTGTTTATGTTGGTGCAGATGAAAAGAACTTAATTGGTTCAATGAAACAAAACACTGAAAATATCGGTAAAATCTACGACAAAGAAGTCAAAGCTAAAGAATTAAATAAAGATTTAGATAATAAAATTGCTTCAATGAAAGATAAAACGAAAAACTTCAATAAAACTGTTATGTATTTACTAGTTAACGAAGGTGAATTATCAACATTTGGACCTAAAGGTCGTTTTGGTGGATTAGTTTACGATACATTAGGATTCAATGCAGTTGATAAAAAAGTAAGTAATAGCAATCATGGACAAAATGTTTCTAACGAATATGTTAATAAAGAAAATCCAGATGTTATTTTAGCGATGGATAGAGGTCAAGCGGTAAGTGGTAAATCAACTGCGAAACAAGCATTAAATAATCCGGTATTAAAAAATGTTAAAGCAATTAAAGAAGACAAAGTTTATAATTTAGATCCTAAATTATGGTACTTTGCAGCTGGATCAACTACAACTACAATTAAACAAATTGAGGAACTTGATAAAGTTGTAAAATAATTTTAAAAGAGGGGAACAATGGTTAAAGGTCTTAATCATTGTTTCCCTCTTTTCTTTAAAAAAGGAAATCTGGGACGTTAATCAATGTCCTAAACTCTAAAATGTTCTGTTGTCAGTCGTTGGTTGAATGAACATGTTCTTGTAACAAGCTCATTTCAATACCAGTGGGCTCCAAACATAGAGAATTTCAAAAAGGAATTATACAGAAGTGGTGCTTTATCATGTCTGTCTCACTTCCTATAATGTTTTGGCTATGTTGTTTAAATTTCAAAATAAATATGATAGTGATATTTGCAGCGATTGTTAAATCGAGATTGGCAATTAGGACAACGCTCAACCATCATATATTCATTGATTGTTAATTCGTGTTTGCATACACCGCATAAGATTGCTTTTTCGTTAAATGAAGGCTCAGACCAACGCTTAATGGCGTGCTTTTCAAACTCATTATGGCACTTATAGCATGGATAGTATTTATTACAACATTTAAATTTAATAGCAATAATATCTTCTTCGGTAAAATAATGGCGACAGCGTGTTTCAGTATCGATTAATGAACCATAAACTTTAGGCATAGACAAAGCTCCTTAACTTATGATTCCTTTGGATGTTCACCAATAATACGAACTTCACGATTTAATTCAATGCCAAATTTTTCTTTGACGGTCTTTTGTACATAATGAATAAGGTTTTCATAATCTGTAGCAGTTCCATTGTCTACATTTACCATAAAACCAGCGTGTTTAGTTGAAACTTCAACGCCTCCAATACGGTGACCTTGCAAATTAGAATCTTGTATCAATTTACCTGCAAAATGACCAGGCGGTCTTTGGAATACACTACCACATGAAGGATACTCTAAAGGTTGTTTAGATTCTCTACGTTCTGTTAAATCATCCATTTTAGCTTGTATTTCAGTCATTTTACCAGGAGCTAAAGTAAATGCAGCTTCTAATACAACTAAGTGTTCTTTTTGAATAATGCTATTACGATAATCTAACTCTAATTCTTTTGTTGTAAGTTTAATTAACGAGCCTTGTTCGTTTACGCAAAGTGCATAGTCTATACAATCTTTAACTTCGCCACCATAAGCGCCAGCATTCATATACACTGCACCACCAATTGAACCTGGAATACCACATGCAAATTCAAGGCCAGTAAGTGCGTAATCACGAGCAACACGTGAGACATCAATAATTGCAGCGCCGCTACCGGCTATTATCGCATCATCAGATACTTCGATATGATCTAGTGATAATAAACTAATTACAATGCCACGAATACCACCTTCACGGATAATAATATTTGAGCCATTTCCTAAATATGTAACAGGAATCTCATTTTGATAGGCATATTTAACAACTGCTTGTACTTCTTCATTTTTAGTAGGGGTAATATAAAAGTCGGCATTACCACCTGTTTTAGTATAAGTGTATCGTTTTAAAGGTTCATCAACTTTAATTTTTTCATTTGGGATAAGTTGTTGTAAAGCTTGATAGATGTCTTTATTTATCACTTCTCAGTACATCCTTTCTCATGTCTTTAATATCATATAGTATTATACCAATTTTAAAATTCATTTGCGAAAATTGAAAAGAAAGTATTAGAATTAGTATAATTATAAAATACGGCATTATTGTCGTTATAAGTATTTTTTACATAGTTTTTCAAAGTATTGTTGCTTTTGCATCTCATATTGTCTAATTGTTAAGCTATGTTGCAATATTTGGTGCTTTTTTGTATTGAATTGCAAAGCAATATCATCATTAGTTGATAAGAGATAATCAAGTGCAAGATAAGATTCAAATGTTTGGGTATTCATTTGAATGATATGTAGACGCACCTGTTGTTTTAGTTCATGAAAATTGTTAAACTTCGCCATCATAACCTTTTTATTATATTTATGATGCAAACGATAAAACCCTACATAATTTAAGCGTTTTTCATCTAAGGATGTAATATCATGCAAATTTTCTACACCTACTAAAATATCTAAAATTGGCTCTGTTGAATATTTAAAATGATGCGTACCGCCAATATGTTTTGTATATTTTACTGGGCTGTCTAAGAGGTTGAATAATAATGATTCAATTTCAGTGTATTGTGATTGAAAACAATTAGTTAAATCACTATTAATGAATGGTTGAACATTTGAATACATGATAAACTCCTTTGATATTGAAAATTAATTTAATCACGATAAAGTCTGGAATACTATAACATAATTCATTTTCATAATAAACATGTTTTTGTATAATGAATCTGTTAAGGAGTGCAATCATGAAAAAAATTGTTATTATCGCTGTTTTAGCGATTTTATTTGTAGTAATAAGTGCTTGTGGTAATAAAGAAAAAGAGGCACAACATCAATTTACTAAGCAATTTAAAGATGTTGAGCAAAAACAAAAAGAATTACAGCATGTCATGGATAATATACATTTGAAAGAAATTGATCATCTAAGTAAAACTGATACAACTGATAAAAATAGTAAAGAATTTAAGGCACTACAAGAAGATGTTAAAAACCATCTCATACCTAAATTTGAAGCATATTATAAGTCAGCAAAAAATTTGCCTGATGATACAATGAAAGTTAAGCAATTAAAAAAAGAATATATGGCGCTTGCAAATGAGAAGAAGGATGCGATATATCAATTAAAAAAATTCATAGGTTTATGTAATCAATCTATCAAGTATAACGAAGACATTTTAGATTATACGAAACAATTTGAAAAAAATAGATACAAAGTTGAATCAGAAATTAAATTAGCTGATAATAAAAGTGAAGCAGCTAATCTTACGACAAAATTAGAACATAATAATAAAGCGTTAAGAGATACTGCGAAAAAGAACCTAGATGATAGTAAAGAAAATGAAGTAAAAGGCGCGATTAAAAATCACATTATGCCAATGATTGAAAAACAAATTACCGATATTAACCAAACTAATATTAGTGATAAGCATGTTAATAATGCAAGGAAAAACGCAATAGAAATGTATTACAGTCTGCAGAACTATTATAATACACGTATTGAAACAATAAAGGTTAGTGAGAAGTTATCAAAAGTCGATGTAGACAAGTTGCCGAAAAAGGGTATAGATATAACTCACGGCGATAAAGCCTTTGAAAAAAAGCTTGAAAAATTAGAAGAAAAATAACTATAATCATTTTTCAAAGTTAAAAATTTTGAATTTATGGTTAACATGTCAACTTACTATGTGTATAATGGTAAACATTGATATTAACTATATGTATAAAAATGTCACGCAGATGCTATTTAAATGTGATAAATATTTTTAGAGGTGAATAGAGTGGCTATAAAGCTAAGTTCAATTGACCAATTTGAACAGGTTATTGAGGAAAATAAATATGTTTTTGTATTAAAACATAGTGAAACTTGTCCAATATCGGCAAATGCGTACGATCAATTTAATAAATTTTTATATGAACGCGATATGGACGGTTATTATTTGATTGTCCAACAAGAACGCGATTTGTCAGATTATATTGCTAAAAAAACGAACGTTAAACATGAATCACCTCAAGCATTTTATTTTGTAAATGGTGAAATGGTTTGGAATCGAGACCACGGTGATATTAATGTGTCGTCATTAGCACAAGCAGAAGAATAATGAAACTATAGGGTTGGAACATATTGCCTTACACTACTAGACGTGAATAGCACAACTTAAATTCGTGTGAATCAGAGTAGTTTGGCTATAATGATGTTCTGACCTTTTATTTTATATAACCTTTAGAAGCAGTTAAGTTAGTACTTTTTTACAAACATATGTATAATGTATTCGAGTATTTTTATTGAAAATATTTTGGAAAACGACGAATCCGATAAAAAAATTTAAACATGATTTGTAAGTTAGTTTAATAGGAAATATATGCTAAACCAGAAGAAGCATATTGTTATTTACTGGGATAATTAATAATCATGTCATGTTAAATGTTCGCATATAATCACGAGATAAAATCTGAAATTTAAGATTAATCTTTTATGAATAAAAAACGTATCACAACAAATAATAAAGTAAGGTGGTCAAGGTTATGAAAGTATTAGTAGCCATGGATGAGTTTCATGGAATTATTTCGAGTTATCAAGCTAATAGATATGTTGAAGAGGCAGTTGCAAGCCAAATTGAAACTGCAGATGTAGTTCAAGTACCATTGTTTAATGGAAGACATGAATTATTAGATTCTGTATTTTTATGGCAATCTGGGCAAAAGTATCGTATACCAGTACATGACGCAGATATGAATGAAGTTGAAGGTGTTTACGGACAAACTGATACAGGGATGACCGTTATCGAGGGGAATTTATTTTTAAAAGGTAAAAAGCCAATTGTTGAACGAACAAGTTATGGTTTAGGAGAAATGATTAACCATGCATTAGATAACGACGCAAAACATGTTGTAATTTCATTAGGTGGGATTGATAGTTTTGATGCTGGTGCAGGTATGTTACAAGCATTAGGTGCTCAATTCTATGATGACGAAGGACGTGTCGTAGATATGAGACAAGGTGCTGGTGTAATTAAATATATTCGTCGTATGGATATGTCGAACTTACACCCTAAAATGGAAACAGCAAGAATTCAAGTAATGTCGGATTTTTCAAGTCGATTATATGGTAAGCAAAGTGAAATCATGCAAACTCATGATGCGCATCAGTTGAATCATAATCAAGCAGCAGAAATCGATAATTTAATTTGGTATTTTAGTGAGTTATTTAAAAGTGAATTGAAAATTGCAATTGGTCCAGTTGAACGTGGTGGTGCTGGTGGTGGAATTGCAGCAGTCTTGAATGGACTGTATCAAGCTGAAATATTAACCAGTCATGCATTAGTAGACCAACTAACACATTTAGAAAATTTAGTTGAACAAGCGGATTTAATTATTTTTGGAGAAGGATTAAATGAAAATGATCAGTTGCTAGAAACGACAACATTGCGTATTGCAGAACTTTGTCATAAACATCAAAAGGTTGCCATTGCAATTTGTGCAACTGCTGAAAAGTTTGATTTATTTGAATCACAAGGGGTTACAGCAATGTTTAATACATTTATCGATATGCCGGAAACTTATACTGACTTTAAAATGGGATTACAAATTAGGCATTATACTGTTCAGTCTTTAAAACTGTTGAAAACACATTTTAATGTTGAGGTTTAGTAAAGAAGGACTAAATTGGTGATGCTGTCATGATGGTTAATAACATTTATGATGGTTAGCAAAACAAATTAGAAGATCGAAAGTATACGTAAAAAATATGAAAAATCACGCTATCATTGCACTGAATGTTAGCGTGATTTTTTTTATTAATTAAGCCTGAGTTGAACTAGTATATAATCGTTTGTTTTTAGTGATTTTCAGCGATATCTTCTACAATTCCAATGATTACTTGTACTGCTTTTTCCATAACATCAATGGATGCATATTCATATGGGCCGTGGAAGTTACCGCAACCTGTAAAGATGTTTGGAGTTGGTAATCCCATAAATGACAATTGTGAACCATCTGTACCACCACGAATAGGTTCAGTGTTTGCTGGAATATCTAATTTAGCAAAGACACGTTTAGGTATATCAATAATATGAGGCAATGGTAATATTTTTTCTGCCATATTGAAATATTGATCCGATATATCAACTTTAACTGGATAATTTTCAAAATGGGCATTGATATCGTCACGTATTTCTAAAATACGTTTCTTACGCAATTCGAATTGTTTTTTATCATGATCACGAATAATGTATTGCAAAGTTGCTTTTTCAACAGTTCCTTCAAAGTTCATTAAGTGATAAAAGCCTTCGTATCCTTCTGTTCGCTCCGGAACTTCACTATCAGGTAGCAAACTATCGAATTGTTCACCTAAACGTATTGCGTTTACCATTGCATTTTTAGCTGAACCAGGATGAACATTCACACCGTGGCATGTAATAACCGCTTCAGCAGCGTTAAAGCTTTCATATTGTAATTCTCCATATTGACTACCATCCATAGTATAAGCAAAATCAGCATTGAAGCGGTCAACATCAAATTTATGTGGACCACGACCGATTTCTTCGTCTGGTGTAAATCCAATGCGAATGGTACCATGTTTAATTTCTGGATGTTCTTGTAAATAACAGATAGCTTCCATAATTTCCACAATACCCGCTTTATCGTCTGCACCTAGTAACGATGTACCATCAGTTACCATTAATGTATGACCAACAAAACTGTTAAGTTCTGGAAATACTTTAGGATCTAAGACACGTTTAGTATTGCCTAGTTTGTATGGCTTACCATCATAGTTTTCAATAATTTGCGGTTTAACATTTGAAGCATTGAAATCAGGTGATGTATCAACATGCGCCATAAATCCAACTGTTGGGACGTCTGCATCGATGTTACTTTCTAATGTAGCAAATAAGTAGCCATTTTCATCTAAATCAGTTGGCAATCCTAATTGTTGTAATTCTTTTTCTAATAAATGTAACAAATCCCATTGCTTTTCAGTTGAAGGTGTTGTTGTAGATTTTGGATCAGATTGCGTATCAATTGTCGTATATCTTGTTAATCTATCTATCAATTGGTTCTTCATTATATTCGACCCCTTAAACTCTATTATTCATGTTGTAAGATTTTTTATATGTCTTACCTTTGATTTTACCATATAGCTGTTTGATACGTGTGTACAGGTAATATAGAATTTCAGAAACTAATATACCGAAAGCAATCGCACCTGAAATCAGTGTAACTTCTAAAAATGTATTTACAGCACTTGTATAATCATTCGATACTAAAAAACGAGTCGCTTGATAAGCTGCACCACCAGGTACTAATGGTATAATGCCTGGCACTATGAATATAATTACCGGTCGTTTATATCTGCGACTCATAGTATGACTCATTAAGCCTAAAATTAAGCTTCCCAAAAATGAAGCGCCAACTTTTCCAAACTCTAAATCTACCGTTAATTGGTAAATCGTCCATGCAATGGCACCTACAAATCCACATGCTACTAAGAGGCGTTTGGGTGCATTGAAAATGATAGAGAAAAGTACTGTTGATATAAAGCTGATTGTAAAATGAAATAAATAAAATAGCATGCTTTAACAGTCCTTCCTTAAATGATTAATAAAACGATTGCGACACCAGCACCGATTGCGAATGCTGTTAATGCAGCTTCAACACCGCGAGACATACCTGCAAGTAATTCACCCGCTAATAAATCTCGAATGGCATTGGTAATTAATATACCAGGGACAAGTGGCATGACACTGGCTATAGTAATGATATCTTGATTGGTTGCAATACCTAATTTAGTAAATGTGGCTGCAATGGATATGACCACAGCGGCTGCAACAAACTCTGAGAAAAATTTAATTTGTATATAGCGTTGTACAAAGCTGAATGTTAAAAATGCGGATCCACCAGCAATGACTGCAATCCAACAATCTGATGCAACACCACCAAACATAAATAGGAAGAAGCCACATGCAATGGCAGCTGCAAAGAAATTCGTTAAAAAAGAATATTGTAATGATGCATGCTGTAAATGAATAAATTCAGATTTAGCTTCATCAATTGTGAGTTCTTTATTTGATATTTTACGTGAAAGACTATTCGTTAAAGCGATTTTCTCTAAATCTGTTGTACGCTCTTGTACACGAATTAATCTTGTACTTGTACGATCGTTTAATGAAAAAATAATTGCAGTTGAACTGACAAAACTATATGTATTATGAAGACCATAACTATGTGCGATACGGTTCATTGTATCTTCAACTCGATATGTTTCAGCACCTGATTCAAGTAAAATTCTACCTGCAATTAATACAACATCAATCACTTTGTTTTCATCTATAATTGTGATTGAATCCGGCATATCAATTCACCTCCAATGAAATGTGTTATTTATTTGAACAATTGAAGTTTACAACTTGTTGTTGCAACTTTCAATAGTGAGACTTTGTGTTAGTATGATGAACTTGTATGGTTCAAATTTAAATAAGAAAAACTGTTAATCTTTGCTATTATACTATGATTTAATAATAGCAAAGGATTAACAGTTTTGTCGTTGTTATAAATTGATAATAGGGTTAAACATTACTTTGTTTCGCCCTTGATTTTTGGCTACATGCACCATATCGTCTGCATCTTTAAACACTTTACGCTGTGATTTTGGATCATCATCTGTTAGATAACCAACACCGATAGACACTGACAATTTAATAACTTCTTTGTTTGGTAAATGGAATGATGATTTTTCAACACCTGAACGAATATTTTCAGCTAATTTAACACTTTGATCAAGTGAATAGTTGTGAATGACAACTGAGAACTCTTCGCCACCATTTCTAAAAATTTTAAATTGATTCGGCACATAGTTTTTAAGTAATTGAGACATTTGTTTTAACACAGCATCACCTGATTTGTGTGAGTAGGTATCATTGACATCTTTAAATCCATCGATATCGATTAATAATAATGCGATACTTTGATGTTCTTTTTCAGCTTTTCGTGAAATTTCATTTAAATGTCTATCAAATTCTTTTACATTACCTAAGCCTGTTAAGTAATCATATTTATCTTCGTTTTCATAACGATTTACGAGTGAGAAGAAATGCCAAATATCGACAAATGTTATCGCTGAAGCTAAAGTGATAATTAATGAAATTGGTATTAAAATGATAACTTCCGATAGTGTGTAAATAGGACTCACTAATGCGACACCAAATAAAATGATTATTGTAACAACATTAAGTATTAATAATGATAGCACATCATTTTGTTTTAAAAATGGTCCAATAGCACTTGTTACTGCGGCAATAACAATCAACGTAACACCGTACATAATCGAGTTGTTAAATACTACAATTTCAACAATTGCTACAATTACTGTGGCAGATAATGTATAGACCATATTTGTAAATCTACCTAAAAACAATAAAGGAACGAATGTTAAGTGAATTAAATAATCTTCACGATAAGGGATAGGGTAGACAGATAATAATAATGATACGATTGTCATTAAAACAGTGACATAAGCCTTAGAAAAAACCATACGTTTGTTTTCTGAATACTGTAAGCGATGGAATAAATAGATTCCAGCGACTATAACAGATATATTGTATATAAATGCTTCGAACATGTCTGAATCGACTCCTTTAATTGACCACTAGCTATTGTAAGTGAAAACTTACAATTTGTCATTAGTTTACATATAAAATTAATGTATGATATAGACTTTGATGTTAAAATGTTGCCTTAAATGATATGATGAAAAAATGAATAATAGGCGATATATAAGAAATGAATCGTATAGTTGTAAATATGATATCATTGATTGAGCGAATTAATTTATAATAAAGCTATAAGATATACGTAGAAAATAGATATATCATTCTATAAAGACAATATTAAATAAATATAACGTTAAAAACAATTAATATCGATGAAGGTGAATAAATGGTTACATTATTACTAGTTGCAGTAACAATGATTGTCAGTTTGACGATAACACCAATTGTTATTGCAATATCGAAAAGATTAAATTTAGTTGATAAACCAAATTTTAGAAAAGTACACACTAAACCTATTTCGGTTATGGGTGGTACAGTGATTCTCTTTTCATTTTTAATAGGTATTTGGATTGGTCATCCTATTGAAACAGAAATCAAACCACTTATTATTGGTGCGATTATTATGTACGTACTTGGGCTTGTAGATGATATCTACGATTTGAAACCGTATATAAAATTGGCTGGTCAAATTGCCGCTGCCTTAGTAGTTGCTTTTTATGGTGTGACTATTGATTTTATTTCGTTGCCTATGGGTACAACGATTCATTTTGGATTTCTTAGTATTCCAATTACTGTGATTTGGATTGTTGCTATTACAAATGCAATTAACTTAATTGATGGACTCGATGGTTTGGCGTCGGGTGTTTCTGCAATAGGACTCATTACAATAGGATTCATTGCAATTTTACAAGCTAATATTTTCATAACGATGATTTGTTGTGTTTTATTAGGCTCTTTAATTGGGTTTTTATTTTACAATTTCCATCCTGCCAAAATATTTTTAGGTGATAGTGGGGCTTTAATGATTGGATTTATCATCGGATTCCTTTCTTTACTCGGATTCAAAAATATTACAATTATTGCATTGTTCTTCCCAATTGTTATCTTAGCAGTTCCATTCATTGATACTTTGTTCGCAATGATTCGACGTGTGAAAAAAGGACAGCATATAATGCAAGCTGATAAATCGCATTTGCATCATAAACTATTAGCTTTAGGCTACACACATAGACAAACAGTATTATTAATCTATTCAATCTCTATTTTATTTAGTCTTTCGAGCATTATCTTGTATGTATCGCCACCATTAGGTGTTGTATTAATGTTTGTATTAATCATATTTAGTATTGAATTAATTGTTGAATTTACAGGATTAATAGATAACAACTACCGACCAATATTAAATTTAATTAGTCGTAAGTCATCTCATAAAGAGGAATAGGGAATGAAAGCATAGCTGTATGGGATAATTTGTATTATATGGCTTTACTCTTTACAATTTTTTATGTATTAAATTTCAAATATAAAAAAGCACTGCCATAAACGTGTACTTCAATTGTCGTTTAATAATACGCAATTGATATTTACCATCTTATGATAGTGCTTTTTATTTTTATTCAGTTGGTATATCGAAAGGCAACTGCTTTGGAGTTTCTTCAGTCAAATCGAAATTTCCAGCAGTCATTTGATTTAAAAAGTTAATAAACGCTTCATAGTCACTTTTAACGACATCGATATAGTAGCTTACCTTATCAGTGTAAGTTTGGTTTCTTAACATAAAATGAGTTGAAGCTAATTCATATTCAAATTTACCAGTTTGATCATAATTCAGTGTTACTATACATGGTACTGCTTCTCGTAGTTCGACACGTCCGATATCATAAATGACGTCTCTAACAGCACCGCTATAGGCGCGAATTAAACCGCCACCACCTAATTTAATACCACCAAAATATCTTGTTACTACGACACACGCATTATGAACATCGAGCTTTTTTAATATGTCTAACATTGGGACACCGGCAGTTCCTGTCGGTTCACCATCATCATTTGCTTTTTGAATATTCATTTCAGGTCCAATAGTATATGCAGAACAATTATGAGTGGCATCTTTATGTTCTTTTTTTATTGCAGCAATAAATGCTTTAGCTTCATCTTCATTTTGAACAGGTTTGATATGAGCAATGAATCTTGATTTACTAATCACATTTTCAATAATGTGTTCTTTTTTAACAGTAATGATATTTTGTGTCATAATAACTCCTTAATTCATAAGCTTAAGATTATTTAATCTTCATTATACACTGAAAATGACATGACTATAAATCGTTTGATTGCCATTTTCTTTTTAACTGAAATATTGTATCATTGCTATGAGTATATTTTAGGAGGACGACTATGAAAATTGCTGTGATGACCGATTCTACAAGTTATCTGTCGCAGGACTTAATCGATAAATATAATATTCAAATAGCGCCATTAAGTGTGACTTTTGATGATGGGAAGAACTTTACAGAAAGTAATGAAATAGCAATTGAAGAATTTTATAATAAAATGGCATCGTCTCAAACGATTCCAACAACAAGCCAACCAGCAATTGGCGAATGGATTACTAAATATGAAATGTTAAAAGATCAAGGTTACACAGATATCATTGTCATTTGCTTATCAAGTGGAATTAGTGGAAGTTATCAATCTAGTTATCAAGCAGGGGAAATGGTTGAAGGTGTTAATGTACATGCATTTGATAGTAAGCTTGCAGCAATGATTGAAGGATGTTATGTATTACGTGCTATTGAAATGGTTGAAGAAGGATACGAACCACAGCAAATTATTGATGATTTAACTAATATGCGTGAACACACAGGTGCGTATTTAATTGTTGATGACTTAAAGAATTTACAAAAAAGTGGTCGAATTACTGGTGCTCAAGCATGGGTTGGAACATTATTGAAAATGAAGCCAGTTCTTAAGTTTGAAGATGGCAAGATTATACCAGAAGAAAAAGTTCGTACTAAAAAGCGTGCCATTCAAACATTAGAAAAGAAAGTATTAGATATTGTAAAAGACTTTGAAGAAGTAACTTTATTTGTCATAAATGGAGATCATTTCGAAGATGGTCAAGCGTTATACAAAAAGTTACAAGATGATTGTCCTTCAGCTTATCAAGTAGCATACTCTGAGTTTGGTCCAGTTGTTGCAGCACATTTAGGTTCTGGTGGATTAGGTTTAGGCTATGTTGGCAGAAAAATAAGATTAACATAATTATAAAATTTTAATAAAAGAGTCTATATTGTAATTGGAAATTATATCTCGTATACATGGCTTTAAATGTTCATCATTTGAAAGTCAAAATGCTAAAGATATAAGAAAATCATTATAATATTAGGCTCTTTTTTACGTTGAAATGAGGTTTTAAGCATTAAACATTACGGGAAATTAATTCATCCTCATACTTCACTTACTAATGAAAAAATTAAAAAAGAAGTAACAGGTGTCATCAAACAAAATTCAAACTATTATTGTGTTCAATGTGAAAGTACAAATCCAAAGCATTTTTATCAGTATGATTCCTCAGTACATTCCAAGAAAATTGTATATTGCAGAAATTGTATATCACTGGGTCGAATGGATAATGTAACAAGATATAAAATAACAGAGAGTTCGCAAAGTGCATCACAAGCATATTATCATCTCTCATTTGAATTGTCGGAACAGCAGTCTTATGCCTCAGAACATATTGTTCGAGCCATTAGAATGAGACAAACGATTTTGTTATATGCAGTAACAGGTGCAGGTAAGACAGAAATGATGTTTCAAGGCATTCAATATGCAAGACGACAGGGAGATAATATAGCTATTGTGTCACCACGTGTAGATGTTGTTGTAGAAATTAGTAAACGTATTAAAGACGCATTTCTTAATGAAGATATAGACATACTACACCAGCAATCAAGTCAACAATTTGAAGGGCATTTTGTTGTATGCACAGTGCATCAACTTTACCGATTCAAACAGCACTTTGATACTATTTTTATTGATGAAGTCGATGCCTTTCCTTTATCAATGGATAAAAGTTTACAACAAGCATTGAAGTCATCTTCTAAAGTTGAACATGCAACGATTTATATGACAGCAACACCACCGAAACAACTTCTGTCAGAGATTCCCAACGAAAATATAATTAAATTGCCAGCTCGCTTTCATAAAAAATCACTTCCAGTTCCTAAATATCGCTATTTCAAACTTAATAATAATAAGATTCAGAAAATGTTATATCGAATTTTACAAGATCAAATTAATAATCAACGTTATACATTGGTGTTTTTTAACAATATAGAAACAATGATTAAAACATTTTCGGTTTATAAGCAGAAAATTACTAAATTAACATATATCCATAGCGAGGATGTTTTTCGCTTTGAAAAAGTTGAACAATTAAGGAATGGACATTTCGATGTCATTTTTACTACGACAATATTAGAACGTGGATTTACAATGGCAAATTTGGATGTTGTTGTTATCGATGCACATCAATATACTCAAGAGGCTTTAATACAAATTGCTGGACGTGTTGGACGAAAATTAGAATGTCCTACTGGAAAAGTATTGTTTTTTCATGAAGGAGTAAGTATGAATATGATTCAAGCAAAAAAAGAGATTCAAAAGATGAACAAATTAGCATTAAAAAGAGGTTGGATTGATGAATAATTGTTTGAGTTGTGGTGCTAAGTTATATGAAAATATAACCATTTATAATTTGTTCAAGAAACCTAATAGATTATGTGACAGATGCAAAGAGAATTGGGACAATATTAAACTTGATATTAAAGCAAGGCGATGTTCAAGGTGCTTAAAACACTTAAATCAAGATGAAGCGTATTGTTTAGACTGCAAGTTTCTATCGGCACACTTTAATTTAATGGAACAATTATATTGTCAATTTCAATATGACGGTTTAATGAAAGAGATGATACATCAGTATAAATTTTTGAAAGACTATTATTTATGTGAATTATTGGCACATTTGATTGAAATACCACAAACATCTTATGACTATATTGTGCCAATTCCTTCTTCGCCGGCACATGATTTATCTAGAACATTTAACCCGGTAGAAGCAGTACTAAAAGCTAAAGGGATTCGCTTTGATAAGATTTTAAAGATGTCAAATAGACCAAAACAGTCTCATTTAACTAAGAAAGAGCGTCTGGCAGATGAAAATCCATTTATTATTGATACGGAATTAGATTTAAACGGCAAGGAAATATTACTCGTTGACGATATTTATACAACTGGATTAACAATTCATCGTGCAGGGTGTAAATTATATGCTAAAAATATCAGAAAATTCAAAGTGTTTGCGTTTGCACGATAGCGTAAAAATGTTAAAATATAATAAAGAGTTACCAATAAAGAGGTTTAAGGAGAGATTACTATGATTAGATTTGAAATTCATGGAGATAACCTCACTATCACAGATGCTATTCGCAACTATATTGAGGAAAAAATTGGTAAGTTGGAACGTTATTTTAATGACGTACCAAATGCAGTGGCGCATGTTAAAGTTAAAACTTATTCAAATTCAGCTACTAAAATTGAAGTAACAATTCCGTTGAAAAATGTTACGTTAAGAGCTGAAGAGCGAAACGATGATTTATACGCAGGTATTGATTTAATTAATAATAAACTTGAAAGACAAGTTCGAAAATATAAAACACGTATTAATCGTAAGAGCCGTGATCGAGGAGATCAAGAAGTGTTTGTTGCCGAATTACAAGAAATGCAAGAAACACAAGTTGATAATGACGCTTACGATGATAACGAGATAGAAATTATTCGTTCAAAAGAATTCAGCTTAAAACCAATGGATTCAGAAGAAGCGGTATTACAAATGAATCTATTAGGTCATGACTTCTTTGTATTCACAGACAGAGAAACTGATGGAACAAGTATCGTTTACCGCCGTAAAGACGGTAAATATGGCTTGATTCAAACTAGTGAACAATAAATTAAGTTTAAAGCACTTGTGTTTTTGCACAAGTGCTTTTTTATACTCCAAAAGCAATTTCTGACTATTTCATAGTTCGATAATGTAATTTGTTGAATGAAACATAGTGACTATGCTAATGTTAATGGATGTATATATTTGAATGTTAAGTTAATAATAGTATGTCAGTCTATTGTATAGTCCGAGTCGAAAATCGTAAAATATTTATAATATAATTTATTAGGAAGTATAATTGCGTATTGAGAATATATTTATTAGTGATAAACTTGTTGACAACAGAATGTGAATGAAGTATGTCATAAATATATTTATATTGATTCTACAAATGAGTAAATAAGTATAATTTTCTAACTATAAATGATAAGATATATTGTTGTAGGCCAAACAGTTTTTTAGCTAAAGGAGCGAACGAAATGGGATTTTTATCAAAAATTCTTGATGGCAATAATAAAGAAATTAAACAGTTAGGTAAACTTGCTGATAAAGTAATCGCTTTAGAAGAAAAAACGGCAATTTTAACTGATGAAGAAATTCGTAATAAAACGAAACAATTCCAAACAGAATTAGCTGACATTGATAATGTCAAAAAGCAAAATGATTATTTAGATAAAATTTTACCAGAAGCATATGCACTTGTTAGAGAAGGCTCTAAACGTGTATTCAATATGACACCATATAAAGTTCAAATTATGGGTGGTATTGCAATTCATAAAGGTGATATCGCTGAGATGAGAACAGGTGAAGGTAAAACATTAACAGCGACAATGCCAACATACTTAAATGCATTAGCTGGTAGAGGTGTTCACGTTATTACAGTCAATGAATACTTATCAAGTGTTCAAAGTGAAGAAATGGCTGAGTTATATAACTTCTTAGGTTTGACTGTCGGATTAAACTTAAACAGTAAGACGACAGAAGAAAAACGTGAAGCATACGCACAAGACATTACTTACAGTACTAATAATGAGCTAGGTTTTGATTACTTACGTGATAACATGGTGAATTATTCTGAAGATAGAGTAATGCGTCCATTACATTTTGCAATCATTGATGAGGTTGACTCAATTTTAATTGACGAGGCACGTACGCCATTAATTATTTCTGGTGAAGCTGAAAAGTCAACGTCACTTTATACACAAGCAAATGTTTTTGCGAAAATGTTAAAACAGGACGAAGATTATAAATACGATGAAAAAACGAAAGCCGTACATTTAACAGAACAAGGTGCGGATAAAGCAGAACGTATGTTCAAAGTTGAAAACTTATATGATGTACAAAATGTTGATGTTATTAGTCATATCAACACAGCTTTACGTGCGCACGTTACTTTACAACGTGACGTAGACTATATGGTTGTTGATGGCGAAGTATTAATTGTCGATCAATTTACAGGACGTACAATGCCAGGCCGTCGTTTCTCGGAAGGTTTACACCAAGCTATTGAAGCGAAAGAAGGCGTTCAAATTCAAAATGAATCTAAAACTATGGCGTCTATTACATTCCAAAACTATTTCAGAATGTACAATAAACTTGCGGGTATGACAGGTACAGCTAAAACTGAAGAAGGAGAATTTAGAAATATTTATAACATGACAGTAACTCAAATTCCGACAAATAAACCTGTGCAACGTAACGATAAGTCTGATTTAATTTACATTAGCCAAAAAGGTAAATTTGATGCAGTAGTAGAAGATGTTGTTGAAAAACACAAGGCAGGGCAACCAGTGCTATTAGGTACTGTTGCAGTTGAGACTTCTGAATATATTTCAAATTTACTTAAAAAACGTGGTATCCGTCATGATGTGTTAAATGCGAAAAATCATGAACGTGAAGCTGAAATTGTTGCAGGCGCTGGACAAAAAGGTGCCGTTACTATTGCCACTAACATGGCTGGTCGTGGTACAGATATCAAATTAGGTGAAGGCGTAGAGGAATTAGGCGGTTTAGCAGTAATAGGTACAGAACGACATGAATCTCGTCGTATTGATGACCAGTTACGTGGTCGTTCTGGACGTCAAGGTGATAAAGGGGATAGTCGCTTCTATTTATCATTACAAGATGAATTAATGATTCGTTTTGGTTCTGAACGTTTACAGAAGATGATGAGCAGACTAGGTTTAGATGACTCTACACCAATTGAATCAAAAATGGTATCAAGAGCTGTAGAATCAGCGCAAAAACGTGTAGAAGGTAATAACTTCGACGCGCGTAAACGTATCTTAGAATACGATGAAGTATTACGTAAACAACGTGAAATTATCTATAACGAAAGAAATAGTATTATTGATGAAGAAGACAGCTCTCAAGTTGTAGATGCAATGCTACGTTCAACGTTACAACGTAGTATTAATTACTATATTAATACAGCAGATGACGAGCCTGAATATCAACCATTCATCGACTACATTAATGACATTTTCTTACAAGAAGGTGACATTACAGAGGATGATATCAAAGGTAAAGATGCTGAAGATATTTTCGAAGTCGTTTGGGCTAAGATTGAAGCAGCATATCAAAGTCAAAAAGATATCTTAGAAGAACAAATGAATGAGTTTGAGCGTATGATTTTACTTCGTTCTATTGATAGCCATTGGACTGATCATATCGACACAATGGATCAATTACGTCAAGGTATTCACTTACGTTCTTATGCACAACAAAATCCATTACGTGACTATCAAAATGAAGGTCATGAATTATTTGATATCATGATGCAAAATATCGAAGAAGATACTTGTAAATTTATTTTAAAATCTGTAGTACAAGTTGAAGATAATATTGAACGTGAAAAAACAACAGAGTTTGGTGAAGCGAAGCACGTTTCAGCTGAAGATGGTAAAGAAAAAGTGAAACCAAAACCAATCGTTAAAGGCGATCAAGTTGGTCGTAACGATGATTGTCCATGTGGTAGTGGTAAAAAGTTCAAAAATTGCCATGGAAAATAAATGATATAAAATAACTCCTTCCAATTAAACACCTATAGTTTGTGTTATGGGAGGAGTCTTTTTATTTTACAAGCGTTAAATAATTTAAAAAATGTGAAGAAGTTGTTAAACGTTGTTATGTACTTAGTTTTAAAAAATAGGTTTAGGCATATGTCTATGATAAATGTACTGTTTTTTAACAATAAAAGCATAAACTAATTGTCAGTGTGCTTATATTTCTTAACATTGTTATTTAACAAAATTATGTTAAAATTTAGCATTATAAAAGATACAAATCAATGACTTGAATTATAAATAGGAGCGAAGGCTATGGAATTATCAGAAATCAAACGAAATATAGATAAGTATAATCAAGATTTAACACAAATTAGGGGGTCTCTTTGACTTAGAGAACAAAGAAACTAATATTCAAGAATATGAAGAAATGATGGCAGAACCTAATTTTTGGGATAACCAAACGAAAGCGCAAGATATTATAGATAAAAATAATGCGTTAAAAGCAATAGTTAATGGTTATAAAACACTACAAGCAGAAGTAGATGACATGGATGCTACTTGGGATTTATTACAAGAAGAATTTGATGAAGAAATGAAAGAAGACTTAGAGCAAGAGGTCATTAATTTTAAGGCTAAAGTGGATGAATACGAATTGCAATTATTATTAGATGGGCCTCACGATGCCAATAACGCAATTCTAGAGTTACATCCTGGTGCAGGTGGCACGGAGTCTCAAGATTGGGCTAATATGCTATTTAGAATGTATCAACGTTATTGTGAGAAGAAAGGCTTTAAAGTTGAAACTGTTGATTATTTACCTGGGGATGAAGCGGGGATTAAAAGTGTAACATTGCTCATCAAAGGGCATAATGCTTATGGATATTTAAAAGCTGAAAAAGGTGTACACCGACTAGTACGAATTTCTCCATTTGATTCATCAGGACGTCGCCATACATCATTTGCATCATGCGACGTAATTCCAGATTTTAATAATGATGAAATAGAGATTGAAATCAATCCGGATGATATTACAGTTGATACATTCAGAGCTTCTGGTGCAGGTGGTCAGCATATTAACAAAACTGAATCGGCAATACGAATTACCCACCACCCCTCAGGTATAGTTGTTAATAACCAAAATGAACGTTCTCAAATTAAAAACCGTGAAGCAGCAATGAAAATGTTAAAGTCTAAATTATATCAATTAAAATTGGAAGAGCAGGCACGTGAAATGGCTGAAATTCGTGGCGAACAAAAAGAAATCGGATGGGGAAGCCAAATTAGATCATATGTTTTCCATCCATACTCAATGGTGAAAGATCATCGTACGAACGAAGAAACAGGTAAGGTTGATGCAGTGATGGATGGAGACATTGGACCATTTATCGAATCATATTTAAGACAGACAATGTCGCACGATTAATATATATTTTAAAACCGAGGCTCTAAAAGGGCATCGGTTTTTGGTTTTTTTAAAGGTAGCGAAATAAATTGTAAATTAGATTTTGAAATATGATTTGTTTATGAATATTTAAGTACAATTCGGTAGATAGGGTTAGAAAATATTTTTTAAAAGTTGTGTTTGTTAAAACAACATATGCAGTGTGCATTTAGTAATATTACCTATGGCAATTTTCAAGGTATTGAATTAATTATTGAAAACGTTCTCAATTACATGATATGAATACATTTTACACTATGATAAAAGGTTGTATTCTTTTTATATTGTTAACCATTTGATTACATCGTTATAACAATAGCTTTTGACAAAATGTATTGTGCTATAGTATTTGCATACTTAAAATACTAACAGCAAAGGAATGACAGCAAGATGAAAAAATCTCTTACAGTGACAGTTTCGTCAGTATTAGCTTTTTTAGCTTTAAATAATGCAGCACATGCACAACAACATGGCACACAAGTAAAAACACCTGTTCAACATAATTATGTATCAAATGTTCAAGCACAAACGCAATCACCGACAACTTATACAGTAGTTGCTGGCGATTCATTATATAAAATTGCTTTAGAGCATCACTTAACGTTGAATCAATTATATTCATACAATCCTGGTGTAACACCTTTAATTTTTCCTGGTGATGTGATTTCACTTGTGCCTCAAAATAAAGTGAAACAAACTAAAGTGGTTAAATCGCCAGTAAGAAAAGCAAGCCAAGCTAAAAAGGTAGTAAAACAACCTGTACAACAAGCGTCTAAAAAAGTAGTAGTTAAGCAAGCACCTAAGCAAGCAGTAGCTAAGGCAGTTAATGTAGCATACAAACCTGCTCATGTACAAAAATCAGTACCAACTGTACCTGTTGCACATAACTACAATAAATCAGTTGCTAACAGAGGAAACTTATATGCTTATGGAAACTGCACATATTATGCTTTCGATCGTCGTGCACAATTAGGTAGAAGTATAGGAAGTTTATGGGGCAATGCAAATAACTGGAATTACGCAGCAAAAGTTGCAGGATTTAAAGTAGATAAAACACCAGAAGTTGGCGCTATTTTCCAAACAGCTGCTGGTCCATATGGACATGTTGGTGTTGTTGAATCTGTAAACCCTAATGGAACAATTACTGTTTCGGAAATGAACTATGCTGGATTTAATGTTAAATCTTCAAGAACAATTTTAAATCCAGGAAAATATAATTACATCCACTAAGTAATATATCAAGACAAGACTATCCTCTTAGCCTGTTTAAGTAACAGGTTAAGAGGATTTTTTGGTATCATTTAATCAGAGTTATATAAAGAAGATATTTAAATGATACTTAATTGAATGATATGTAAAAAGAAAGTATAATTTATGATTAATTAATGGAGGAGGTAATTGAAATGGGTGTACATCAATATTTTAAAAGATTATCAGATATGGAAAGACTTATAAGATTACCTGGAAAATTTAAATATTTTGAACACAATGTTGCAGCACACTCCTTTAAAGTAACTAAAATTGCTCAATATCTAGCAACAGTTGAAGAATATCATGGACGAAAGATTAATTGGAAAAGCTTATATGAAAAAGCATTAAATCATGATTTCGCTGAAGTGTTTACTGGTGATATAAAAACACCTGTTAAATATGCGAGTAGTGAATTAAAAAAATTATTTTCGCAAGTTGAAGAAGAAATGGTAGAGACCTTTATTGAAGAAGAAATTCCATTACAATATAGAGATGTTTATAAGCAACGACTGCAAGAAGGTAAAGATGATTCATTAGAAGGCCAAATACTTTCAGTTGCTGATAAAATTGATTTACTTTATGAAACATTTGGAGAAATACAAAAACGTAATCCCGAAGAATTATTTTTCGAAATTTATGAAATGAGTCTAGAAACAATTATTCAATTTGACCATTTAGCATCTGTACAAGATTTTATTAATAATATCATTCCAGAAATGTTAACTGAAAACTTTATACCTAGAACAGAATTAAGAGAAACAACCATGAACATTTTAAATAAAAGAAAAGAGGAAAATGAATGATATGGTATTTTAGCGCAGCATTCTTTCCATGTGTCCTGGTAGTATTGTTTAGTGTAATAACAAGAAGTAAATGGGTCGGTACTATTCTGACATTAATTTTAATCGGTGCCTCAATCTATAAAGAGTATTTCCATAACGAGTGGATTATTTTTATTGATGTAGTGTCATTATTAGCTGGTTATTTAATTATAGATCAACTCGAATTTCATAAACATCAAGATGAAGATCGCTAAGATTAACTTTAAAATAATGTTTCAAACAAATTTGTTGAAACAAAACGATGATTAATATAATGTGTATTTACATACTAAAAATAACAAGATAAACGATTTGATTTAAGGCAAGCATAGTTAGCACAACTATGTTTGTTTTTCTTTGTTCGACATTTTTACGAACAAACGTTTGCTTTTTGTGTGACTACTTTGCTAAAATATGTAATGAGAAAGCGAAGAGTTGAGCGGAAATATAAATAATACGTTGAAAGAGGAGGCATATGTGACAATGGTTGAACATTATCCTTTTAAAATACATTCTGATTTTGAGCCTCAAGGTGACCAACCGCAAGCAATTAAGGAAATCGTGGAAGGTATTAAAGCGGGGAAAAGACATCAAACTTTATTAGGTGCAACTGGCACAGGTAAAACATTTACGATGAGTAATGTTATTAAAGAAGTTGGGAAACCAACGTTAATTATCGCGCATAACAAAACATTAGCAGGACAATTATATAGTGAGTTTAAAGAATTTTTTCCTGAAAACAGGGTGGAATACTTTGTAAGTTACTATGATTATTATCAACCTGAGGCATACGTACCGTCTACTGACACTTTTATTGAAAAAGATGCCTCAATCAATGATGAAATTGATCAACTACGACATTCTGCTACAAGTGCGTTATTTGAACGCGATGATGTAATTATTATTGCTAGTGTAAGTTGTATATATGGTTTAGGTAATCCTGAAGAATATAAAGATTTAGTAGTAAGTGTTCGAGTTGGTATGGAAATGGATAGAAGCGAATTACTTAGAAAACTTGTAGATGTGCAATATACACGTAATGACATCGATTTCCAACGAGGAACGTTTCGAGTGCGTGGTGATGTAGTTGAAATATTCCCAGCCTCTAAAGAAGAACTTTGTATAAGGGTTGAGTTTTTCGGCGATGAGATTGACCGTATTCGAGAAGTTAACTACCTAACAGGTGAAGTGTTGAAAGAAAGAGAACATTTTGCGATATTCCCAGCTTCTCACTTCGTAACACGTGAAGAAAAGTTGAAAGTTGCGATTGAACGTATTGAAAAAGAATTGGAAGAACGATTGAAAGAATTACGAGATGAGAATAAATTACTAGAAGCGCAAAGGTTAGAACAGCGTACCAACTATGATTTAGAAATGATGCGAGAAATGGGGTTCTGTTCAGGAATTGAAAACTATTCAGTACATTTAACGTTGCGACCACTAGGTTCGACACCATATACTTTATTGGATTACTTTGGCGATGATTGGTTAATAATGATTGATGAATCACATGTGACGTTACCGCAAGTTCGTGGCATGTATAATGGAGACAGAGCACGAAAACAAGTTTTAGTTGATCATGGATTTAGATTACCAAGTGCGTTAGATAACCGCCCACTTAAATTTGAAGAATTTGAAGAAAAGACTAAACAACTTGTGTATGTATCTGCAACGCCTGGTCCATACGAAATTGAACATACGGATAAGATGGTTGAACAAATTATTCGTCCTACTGGTTTACTGGACCCTAAGATTGAGGTTAGACCTACTGAAAATCAAATTGACGATTTATTAAGTGAAATTCAAACAAGGGTTGAGCGTAATGAAAGAGTACTTGTTACAACGCTCACTAAAAAGATGAGTGAAGATTTAACCACATATATGAAAGAAGCAGGCATTAAAGTTAACTATCTACATTCTGAAATTAAAACATTAGAACGAATCGAAATAATTAGAGACTTACGAATGGGTACATATGATGTTATCGTAGGTATTAATTTATTAAGAGAGGGTATTGATATACCAGAAGTTTCTCTAGTTGTCATATTAGATGCAGATAAAGAAGGATTTTTACGTTCTAACCGCTCATTAATTCAAACAATAGGTAGAGCTGCGCGTAACGATAAAGGTGAAGTCATTATGTATGCCGATAAAATGACTGATTCGATGAAGTATGCAATTGATGAGACACAACGTCGTCGAGAAATACAGATGAAACATAATGAAAAACATGGTATTACACCTAAAACAATTAATAAAAAAATACATGATTTAATTAGTGCTACTGTTGAAAATGACGAAAATAATGACAAAGCACAAACTGTGATACCTAAGAAGATGACGAAAAAAGAACGTCAAAAGACAATCGACAATATAGAAAAAGAAATGAAACAAGCAGCGAAAGATTTAGATTTCGAGAAAGCTACAGAATTAAGAGATATGTTATTTGAATTAAAAGCAGAAGGGTGACAAGTAAATGAAAGAACCATCCATAGTAGTAAAAGGTGCTCGTGCGCATAACTTGAAAGATATTGATATCGAACTACCTAAAAATAAATTAATTGTTATGACAGGATTATCTGGGTCAGGTAAATCGTCATTAGCATTCGATACTATATATGCTGAAGGACAACGACGTTATGTTGAATCATTAAGTGCCTATGCGCGTCAATTTTTAGGGCAAATGGACAAACCAGACGTTGATACTATTGAAGGATTATCGCCAGCAATTTCAATAGATCAAAAAACAACAAGTAAAAATCCAAGGTCAACAGTTGCAACAGTAACAGAAATATATGATTATATACGTTTGTTATATGCACGTGTTGGTAAACCTTACTGTCCAAATCACAATATAGAAATTGAATCGCAAACAGTACAACAAATGGTTGACCAGATTATGGAATTAGAGGCACGTACAAAGATTCAATTATTAGCACCTGTCATCGCTCATCGTAAAGGTAGTCATGAAAAGCTAATCGAAGATATTGGTAAAAAAGGTTATGTACGTTTAAGAATCGATGGCGAAATTGTTGATGTAAATGATGTACCTACATTAGATAGGAACAAGAATCATACAATAGAAGTTGTTGTAGACCGATTAGTTGTTAAAGATGGAATTGAAACACGACTAGCTGACTCTATAGAAACTGCGTTAGAGCTTTCAGAAGGACAATTAACAGTCGATGTCATTGACGGGGAAGACCTTAAGTTTTCAGAAAGCCACGCTTGTCCTATATGTGGATTTTCAATCGGAGAATTAGAACCAAGAATGTTTAGCTTTAACAGTCCTTTTGGTGCTTGTCCAACATGTGATGGCTTAGGTCAAAAGTTAACAGTCGATGTAGACTTGGTTGTTCCCGACAAAGATAAGACGCTAAACGAAGGTGCAATAGAACCATGGATACCGACGAGTTCTGATTTTTATCCAACACTGTTAAAACGTGTTTGTGAAGTTTATAAAATCAATATGGATAAACCTTTTAAAAAGTTAACAGAACGTCAACGTGATATTTTATTGTATGGTTCGGGTGACAAAGAAATTGAATTTACATTTACACAACGTCAAGGTGGTACTAGAAAACGAACAATGGTCTTCGAGGGTGTAGTTCCTAATATAAGTAGACGATTCCATGAATCACCTTCAGAATATACACGTGAAATGATGAGTAAATATATGACCGAACTACCTTGCGAAACTTGTCATGGAAAGCGATTGAGTCGTGAAGCGTTATCTGTTTATGTAGGTGGTTTAAATATTGGTGAAGTAGTCGAATACTCAATCAGTCAAGCGCTGAACTATTATAAAAACATTAATTTGTCAGAACAAGATCAAGCGATTGCAAATCAAATATTGAAAGAAATTATTTCCCGACTCACTTTTTTAAATAATGTGGGACTTGAATATTTAACGCTAAACAGAGCTTCAGGTACACTTTCAGGTGGTGAAGCACAACGTATTCGATTGGCAACGCAAATTGGGTCACGTTTGACTGGTGTCTTATATGTATTAGATGAGCCATCAATTGGACTGCATCAAAGAGATAATGATCGATTAATTAATACACTTAAAGAAATGAGAGATTTAGGAAATACTTTAATTGTAGTTGAACACGATGATGATACTATGCGTGCGGCTGATTACTTAGTGGATATAGGGCCTGGTGCTGGTGAGCATGGAGGACAGATTGTTTCTAGTGGTACACCTCAAAAGGTAATGAAAGATAAAAAATCTTTAACAGGACAATACTTGAGTGGTAAGAAACGTATTGAAGTACCTGAATATCGCAGACCGGCTTCAGATCGTAAAATTTCTATACGTGGAGCTAGAAGTAACAACCTTAAAGGGGTTGATGTGGACATACCACTATCAATCATGACGGTCGTTACAGGTGTATCAGGTTCAGGTAAAAGCTCATTAGTAAATGAAGTATTATACAAATCATTAGCTCAAAAAATCAATAAATCTAAAGTAAAGCCAGGATTGTACGATAAGATTGAAGGTATTGATCAACTTGATAAAATTATTGATATTGATCAATCACCGATAGGTAGAACGCCACGCTCTAATCCAGCAACGTATACTGGTGTGTTTGATGATATACGTGATGTGTTTGCGCAAACAAATGAAGCTAAAATTCGAGGATATCAAAAAGGCCGTTTTAGTTTTAATGTAAAAGGTGGACGCTGTGAAGCTTGTAAAGGTGACGGTATTATTAAAATTGAAATGCATTTTTTACCTGATGTTTATGTTCCTTGTGAAGTGTGTGATGGTAAACGATATAATCGTGAGACACTAGAGGTTACTTACAAAGGTAAAAATATTGCTGACATTTTAGAAATGACTGTTGAGGAAGCAACACAATTTTTTGAAAACATTCCTAAGATTAAGCGCAAGCTACAAACACTAGTTGATGTTGGTCTTGGATACGTCACATTAGGTCAACAAGCTACAACGTTATCAGGTGGTGAGGCTCAACGTGTGAAACTTGCATCTGAACTTCATAAACGTTCAACTGGTAAATCTATTTATATCCTAGACGAACCGACAACAGGGTTACATGTTGACGATATTAGCAGATTATTAAAAGTATTAAACCGATTAGTTGAAAATGGTGACACTGTTGTAATTATTGAGCATAACCTAGATGTTATCAAAACAGCAGACTATATTATAGACTTAGGTCCTGAAGGTGGTAGTGGCGGTGGTACTATTGTTGCGACTGGCACACCCGAAGATATTGCTCAGACAAAGTCATCATATACAGGAAAGTATTTAAAAGAAGTACTTGAACGAGATAAACAAAATACTGAAGATAAATAAGATTAAAAGAAGTGAAGGATGTTATAAATTTATCCTTCGCTTCTTTTTATTAATTTAGTAATGAATAGTAGAAAGAAAAGATGCATAAAAAGAATTATGTTAAGATAGGGTCAATCTAGAGTAGCTAAACATAAATCGAACTGGGAGTGGGACAGAAATGATAAAGAATCACTAATGATTTATTATGTAGTGGTTCTTTGTCATTAGCCACAGCTATTGTGTACTTAAAAATAGGAATGCATGAGTGCAACTCATGCATAAGAAATACTAATTTCTAAAGAAAAAGTATTTCTTTATGTCGGGGCCCCTGACTAGAATTGAAAAAAGCTTGTTACAAGCGTATTTTCGTTCAGTCAACTACTACCAATATAACTTCGTAGAGCTTAGGTCATTGATTTATGGCTCGGACTTTTATGGCGATATGAACCATGTAAATTAAGCAAGCAATAAATTAATGATTGATATTGACTTGTAAAATAATAACAATAATGAACAATTAATATTTATTTTAGCTTTTCAATGTAGATTGGTGTTATATTTTTGATATGATAAGAAGAGATGTAAGAGTAGGGATAAATACAATTGAGGTGAACCCATGTTAACGACAGAAAAACTAGTTGAAACATTAAAGTTAGATTTAATCGCTGGTGAAGAAGGACTATCGAAGCCAATTAAAAATGCTGATATATCAAGACCGGGCTTAGAGATGGCAGGTTATTTTTCACATTATGCGTCAGATAGAATACAACTATTAGGAACAACAGAACTATCGTTTTACAATTTATTACCAGATAAGGATCGTGCAGGTCGTATGCGTAAACTATGCAGACCAGAAACGCCTGCAATTATTGTGACACGTGGATTGCAGCCACCAGAAGAATTAGTTGAAGCTGCAAAAGAATTAAATACGCCACTTATAGTTGCTAAAGATGCAACTACAAGTTTAATGAGTCGCTTAACAACGTTTTTAGAGCATGCACTTGCAAAGACGACATCTTTACATGGTGTTTTAGTAGATGTTTACGGTGTTGGTGTACTAATTACCGGTGATTCAGGAATAGGTAAAAGTGAGACTGCGTTGGAGTTAGTTAAACGTGGGCATAGATTAGTAGCAGATGATAATGTAGAAATACGTCAAATTAATAAAGATGAACTAATAGGGAAACCACCAAAGTTAATAGAACATCTATTAGAAATACGTGGACTAGGTATTATCAATGTTATGACTTTATTTGGCGCGGGTTCAATATTAACTGAAAAACGAATTAGATTAAATATTAATTTGGAAAACTGGAACAAGCAAAAGTTATATGACCGCGTCGGTCTTAATGAAGAGACGTTAAGTATTTTAGATACTGAAATCACTAAAAAAACAATACCTGTAAGACCTGGTAGAAATGTTGCGGTAATTATTGAGGTCGCTGCAATGAACTATCGATTAAATATCATGGGCATTAACACTGCCGAAGAATTTAGTGAAAGATTAAATGAAGAAATTATCAAGAACAGTCATAAGAGTGAGGAGTAGGTTGAATGGGTATTGTATTTAACTATATAGATCCTGTGGCATTTAACTTAGGACCACTGAGTGTACGATGGTATGGAATTATCATTGCTGTCGGAATACTACTTGGTTACTTTGTTGCACAACGTGCACTAGTTAAAGCAGGATTACATAAAGATACTTTAGTAGATATTATTTTTTATAGTGCACTATTTGGATTTATCGCGGCACGAATCTATTTCGTGATTTTCCAATGGCCATATTACGCGGAAAATCCAGGTGAAATTATTAAAATATGGCATGGTGGTATAGCAATACATGGTGGTTTAATAGGTGGCTTTATTGCTGGTGTTATTGTATGTAAAGTGAAAAATTTAAACCCATTTCAAATTGGTGATATCGTTGCGCCAAGTATAATTTTAGCGCAAGGAATTGGACGCTGGGGTAACTTTATGAATCACGAGGCACATGGTGGACCTGTGTCACGCGCTTTTTTAGAACAATTACATTTGCCTAATTTTATAATAGAAAATATGTATATTAACGGCCAATATTATCATCCAACATTCTTATATGAATCCATTTGGGATGTCGCTGGATTTATTATCTTAGTTAATATTCGTAAACATTTAAAATTAGGAGAAACATTCTTTTTATATTTAACTTGGTATTCAATTGGTCGATTCTTTATAGAAGGATTACGTACAGATAGCTTAATGCTCACAAGTAATATTAGAGTTGCACAATTAGTATCAATTCTTTTAATTTTAATAAGTATAAGTTTAATTGTATATAGAAGGATTAAGTATAATCCACCGTTGTATAGCAAAGTTGGGGCGCTTCCATGGCCAACAAAAAAAGTGAAGTAGTGATATTTTGAGAAAATTTTTATCAAAAACATATCATCATACAAACCCTTTATGGCATGTATACCGTCTTGTTAAATTTTCGAAAGTTTTTAAGAATGTAATCATCATTGAATTTTCGAAATTTATTCCAAGTATGGTACTGAAAAGACATATATATAAACAACTTTTAAATATTAATATCGGTAATCAATCATCGATAGCTTATAAAGTAATGTTAGATATTTTTTACCCAGAACTGATTACGATTGGTAGTAACAGTGTTATTGGTTACAATGTAACAATTTTGACGCATGAAGCATTAGTTGATGAATTTCGTTATGGACCAGTGACGATAGGATCTAACACTTTGATTGGTGCAAATGCTACCATTTTACCCGGTATAACGATTGGTGACAATGTAAAAGTTGCAGCTGGTACGGTTGTTTCAAAAGATATACCGGATAATGGATTTGCATATGGCAACCCTATGTATATAAAAATGATTAGGAGGTGACAATTTTATGGCGCAAAAGAATAATAATGTAATTCCAATGACTTTTGATGATGCATTTTATCGTAAAATGGCTAATCAGAAGTTTAAACAAAGAGAATATAAACGAGCTGCTGAATACTTTGAAAAAGTGTTAGAATTGTCACCTGATGATCTGGAAATTCAAATTGATTATGCACAATGTCTAGTACAACTAGGTATTGCTAAAAAAGCAGAACATTTATTTTATGACAATATTATTTATAATAGGCATCTAGAAGATAGCTTTTATGAATTGAGTCAGCTCAACATTGAAGTTAACGAACCAAACAAGGCATTCTTGTTTGGTATTAATTATGTTATTGTTAGCGACGACCAAGATTATAGAGATGAACTAGATCAAATGTTTGATGTGAAATATCAAAGTGAAGAACAAATTGAACTTGAAGCTCAATTGTTTGTAGTTCAAATACTATTCCAATATCTTTTTTCTCAAGGTCGATTAAAAGATGCAAAGAATTATGTCTTACATCAACCACAAGAAGTTCAAGAGCATCGTGTGGTACGTAATTTATTGGCAATGTGTTATTTATATCTCGGCGAATATGATACTGCTAAAGCATTGTACGAAGCACTATTACAAGAGGATAGTACAGATATATATGCATTATGCCATTATACTTTGCTACTTTATAACACTAAGGAAAATGAACAATACCAAAAGTATTTAAAAATATTAAATAAAGTTGTACCTATGAATGACGATGAAAGTTTTAAATTAGGTATTGTTTTAAGTTATTTAAAGCAGTATCGTGCATCACAACAATTGTTGTATCCTTTATATAAAAAAGGGAAATTTTTATCAATTCAAATGTACAATGCTTTAGCATATAATTATTATTATTATTTAGGTGAAGAAGACGAAAGTCATTACTACTGGGATAAATTGAAGCAAATTTCTAAAGTGGAAATTGGACATGCTCCTTGGGTAATTGAAAATAGCAAAGAAGTTTTTGACCAACATATTTTGCCATTACTTCAAAGTGATGACAGTCATTATCGTTTATATGGTATTTTTTTATTGGATCAATTAAATGGCAAAGAAATTGTGATGACGGAAAGTATTTGGCAGGTTCTGGAAAATCTAAATAATTATGAGAAATTGTATTTAACGTATTTAGTTCAAGGTTTAACGCTCAATAAATTAGACTTCATTCATCGCGGCTTGTTAACGCTTTACCATAATGAATTATTTGTAAGTGAAAATGATTTAATGGTTGCATGGATTAATCAAGGTGAACTCATAATTGCTGAAAAAGTAGATTTAACTGATGTTGAGCCATATATCGGTGCGTTTATTTATTTGTATTTTAAAAATCAACCTCGAAACGTTACAAAGAACCAAATTACAACATGGTTAGGCATAACACAATATAAACTGAACAAAATGATTGAATTTCTCTTGAGCATATAGATTTATGAAAAGTTAGATTTATTATATAATGCGCATAATGATTAATAATGAGGAGGCGTTAATAAAATGACTGAAATAGATTTTGATATAGCAATTATCGGTGCAGGTCCAGCTGGTATGACTGCTGCAGTATACGCATCACGTGCTAATTTAAAAACAGTTATGATTGAAAGAGGTATTCCAGGCGGTCAAATGGCTAATACAGAAGAAGTAGAGAACTTCCCTGGTTTCGAAATGATTACAGGTCCAGATTTATCTACAAAAATGTTTGAACACGCTAAAAAGTTTGGTGCAGTTTATCAATATGGAGATATTAAATCTGTAGAAGATAAAGGCGAATATAAAGTGATTAACTTTGGTAACAAAGAATTAACAGCTAAAGCGGTCATTATTGCTACAGGTGCAGAATACAAGAAAATTGGTGTTCCGGGTGAACAAGAACTTGGTGGACGCGGTGTAAGTTATTGTGCAGTATGTGATGGTGCATTCTTTAAAAATAAACGCCTATTCGTTATCGGTGGTGGTGACTCAGCAGTAGAAGAGGGAACATTCTTAACTAAATTTGCTGACAAAGTAACAATCGTTCACCGTCGTGATGAGTTACGTGCACAGCGTATTTTACAAGATAGAGCATTCAAAAATGATAAAATCGACTTTATTTGGAGTCATACTTTGAAATCAATTAATGAAAAAGACGGCAAAGTGGGTTCTGTGACATTAACGTCTACAAAAGATGGTTCAGAAGAAACACACGAGGCTGATGGTGTATTCATCTATATTGGTATGAAACCATTAACAGCGCCATTTAAAGACTTAGGTATTACAAATGATGTTGGTTATATTGTGACAAAAGATGATATGACAACATCAGTACCAGGTATTTTTGCAGCAGGAGATGTTCGCGACAAAGGTTTACGCCAAATTGTCACTGCTACTGGTGATGGTAGTATTGCAGCGCAAAGTGCAGCGGAATATATTGAACATTTAAACGATCAAGCTTAATTCGAAGTCGAATTAAGATGTTGAGTTGTAAATTATTTGGATATTTATTTTAATAGTGTCATCACATTGTTAAAATAATGTCTTTCTTTTAAATTAAAACAAATTATATAGAAAACTAGAACTTAGCACGTATCATTTGTGCGTTTCAATGAGTTCTAGTTTTTTTATATGTTATATTAAACTTATAACTTTATGGGAGTGGGACAGAAATGATAAAGAGCCACTAATGATTTATTATGTAGTGGTTCTTACACATTAGCCACAGCTAATGTGTACTTAAAAATAGGAATACATGAGTAAAACTCATGCATAAGAAATACTAATTTCTATAGAAAAAGTATTTCTTTATCGTTGTCCCGCCCTAACTTGCACATTATCGTAAGCTGACTTTTCGTCAGCTTCTGTGTTGGGGCCCCGCCAACTTGCATTGCCTGTAGAAATTGGGAATCCAATTTCTCTTTGTTGGGGCCCACACCCCAACCCGCATTGCCTGTAGAATTTCTTTTCGAAATTCTCTGTGTTGGGGCCCCTGACTAGAGTTGAAAAAAAGCTTGTTGCAAGCGCATTTTCATTCAGTCAACTACTAGCAATATAATATTATAGACCTTAGGACATTGATTTATGTCCCAAGCTCCTTTTAAATGATGTATATTTTTAGAAATTTAATCTAGACATAGTTAAAAATAAATATAAAAACATCGTTGCTTAATTTTGTCATAGAACATTAAAATTAACATCATGAAATTCGTTTTGGCGGTGAAAAAATAATGGATAATAATGAAAAAGAAAAAAGTAAAAGTGAACTATTAGTTGTCACAGGTTTATCTGGTGCAGGTAAATCTTTGGTTATTCAATGTTTAGAAGACATGGGATATTTTTGTGTAGATAATCTACCACCAGTGTTATTGCCTAAATTTGTAGAGTTGATGGAACAAGGAAATCCATCCTTAAGAAAAGTGGCAATTGCAATTGATTTAAGAGGTAAGGAACTATTTAATTCATTAGTTGCAGTAGTGGATAAAGTCAAAAGTGAAAGTGACGTCATCATTGATGTTATGTTTTTAGAAGCTAGTACTGAAAAATTAATTTCAAGATATAAGGAAACGCGTCGTGCACATCCTTTGATGGAACAAGGTAAAAGATCGTTAATCAATGCAATTAATGATGAGCGAGAGCATTTGTCTCAAATTAGAAGTATAGCTAATTTTGTTATAGATACTACAAAGTTATCACCTAAAGAATTAAAAGAACGCATTCGTCGATACTATGAAGATGAAGAGTTTGAAACTTTTACAATTAATGTCACAAGTTTCGGTTTTAAACATGGGATTCAGATGGATGCAGATTTAGTATTTGATGTACGATTTTTACCAAATCCATATTATGTAGTAGATTTAAGACCTTTAACAGGATTAGATAAAGACGTTTATAATTATGTTATGAAATGGAAAGAGACAGAGATTTTCTTTGAAAAATTAACTGATTTGTTAGATTTTATGATACCCGGGTATAAAAAAGAAGGGAAATCTCAATTAGTAATTGCCATCGGTTGTACGGGTGGACAACATAGATCTGTAGCATTAGCAGAAAGACTAGGTAATTATCTAAATGAAGTATTTGAATATAATGTTTATGTGCATCATAGGGACGCACATATTGAAAGTGGCGAGAAAAAATGAGACAAATAAAAGTTGTACTTATCGGTGGTGGCACTGGCTTATCAGTCATGGCTAGGGGATTAAGAGAATTCCCAATTGATATTACAGCGATTGTAACAGTTGCTGATAATGGTGGGAGTACAGGGAAAATCAGAGATGAAATGGATATACCAGCACCAGGAGACATCAGAAATGTGATTGCAGCTTTAAGTGATTCTGAGTCAGTTTTAAGCCAACTTTTTCAGTATCGTTTTGAAGAAAATCAAATTAGCGGTCACTCGTTAGGTAATTTATTAATCGCAGGTATGACTAATATTACGAATGATTTCGGACATGCCATTAAAGCATTAAGTAAAATTTTAAATATTAAAGGTAGAGTCATTCCATCTACAAATACAAGTGTGCAATTAAATGCTGTTATGGAAGATGGAGAAATTGTTTTTGGAGAAACAAATATTCCCAAAAAACATAAAAAAATTGATCGTGTGTTTTTAGAACCTAACGATGTGCAACCAATGGAAGAAGCAATCGATGCTTTAAGGGAAGCAGATTTAATCGTTCTTGGACCAGGGTCATTATATACGAGCGTTATTTCTAACTTATGTGTCAATGGTATTTCAGATGCGTTAATTCATTCTGATGCGCCTAAGCTATATGTATCTAATGTGATGACGCAACCTGGGGAAACAGATGGTTATAGCGTGAAAGATCATATCGACGCGATTCATAGACAAGCTGGTCAACCGTTTATTGATTATGTCATTTGTAGTACACAAACTTTCAATGCTCAAGTTTTGAAAAAATATGAAGAAAAACATTCTAAACCAGTTGAAGTTAATAAGGCTGAACTTGAAAAAGAAAGCATAAATGTAAAAACATCTTCAAATTTAGTTGAAATTTCTGAAAATCATTTAGTAAGGCATAATACTAAAGTGTTATCGACAATGATTTATGACATAGCTTTAGAATTAATTAGTACTATTCCTTTCGTACCAAGTGATAAACGTAAATAATATAGAACGTAATCATATTATGATATGATAATAGAGCTGTGTAAAAAAATGAAAATAGACAGTGGTTCTAAGGTGAATCATGTTTTAAATAAGAAAGGAATGACTGTACGATGAGCTTTGCATCAGAAATGAAAAATGAATTAACTAGAATAGACGTCGATGAAATGAATGCAAAAGCAGAGCTCAGTGCACTGATTCGAATGAATGGTGCACTTAGTCTTTCAAATCAACAATTTGTTATAAATGTTCAAACGGAAAATGCAACAACGGCAAGACGTATTTATTCGTTGATTAAACGTGTCTTTAATGTGGAAGTTGAAATATTAGTCCGTAAAAAAATGAAACTTAAAAAAAATAATATTTATATTTGTCGTACAAAGATGAAAGCGAAAGAAATTCTTGATGAATTAGGAATTTTAAAAGACGGCATTTTTACGCATGAAATTGATCATTCAATGATTCAAGATGACGAAATGAGACGCAGTTACTTGAGAGGAGCTTTTCTGGCAGGTGGCTCAGTGAATAACCCCGAAACATCTTCGTACCATTTGGAAATTTTTTCTCAAAATGAGAGTCATGCAGAAGGCTTAACGAAACTAATGAATAGTTATGAGTTGAATGCCAAACATTTAGAGCGAAAAAAAGGAAGTATTACGTATTTAAAAGAAGCGGAAAAGATTTCGGATTTTCTTAGTTTGATAGGTGGCTATCAAGCGTTATTAAAATTTGAAGACGTACGTATTGTAAGAGATATGCGTAATTCTGTTAACCGACTCGTTAATTGTGAAACGGCAAATCTAAATAAAACAGTTAGTGCTGCGATGAAACAAGTTGAGAGCATTAAATTGATTGATAAAGAAATTGGTATTGAAAATTTACCAGACAGGTTGAGAGAGATTGCTAGAATTCGAGTAGAACATCAAGAAATTTCGTTGAAAGAGCTTGGAGAAATGGTGTCAACTGGTCCAATTTCAAAATCAGGTGTAAATCATCGATTAAGAAAACTTAATGATTTAGCCGATAAGATTAGAAATGGTGAACAAATAGAATTATAAGTAAGAAGGTGTTTTTGGTAGTAAATTATCAAAAACACCTTTTTTATGATTAAAAAGTGTTTAATGAATAATAGTCGACTAACTATTAAATTGATCTGGAAAGTTTAATGAAGGAAATTCAATAACCAAGCGTTACCCAATTTTCTCATTAAGTAGCATCATATATATCAATTTGGTCATAAGAAAATGTGAATGTGATAATTAATTGAGTCCCTGAAAGTCCCTGATCATAGACAAAACAAAATCAACATAATAAGAATCCCGACATTGCGGGATTCTCTGTATTGAAAAGTATTGTATTTTATTAAAACAGCCTCCTTGAAGGGAATTGAACCCCTATCTTAAGAACCGGAATCTTACGTGTTATCCATTACACCACAAGGAGCAAGTATGTAATCATATCACTGTACTATCAGAAGTAAAATAAGTACAATCTAAAATAGATATTATCAGTTTACAAAGGAAAGAGACAAGCGTCAAACAATGTAACTATTTAGAGTCAAAGTTTTTGACCAAATTTGACTTAATATGTAAAATAATGAGTAACAGTTATTACAAGGAGGAAATATAGATGAATTTAATTCCTACAGTTATTGAAACAACAAATCGCGGTGAACGTGCATACGATATATACTCACGTTTATTAAAAGACCGTATTATTATGTTAGGTTCACAAATTGATGACAACGTAGCAAATTCAATCGTATCACAGTTATTATTCTTACAAGCACAAGACTCAGAGAAAGATATTTATTTATACATTAATTCACCAGGTGGAAGTGTAACAGCTGGTTTTGCGATTTATGATACAATTCAACACATTAAACCTGATGTTCAAACAATTTGTATCGGTATGGCTGCATCAATGGGATCATTCTTATTAGCAGCTGGTGCAAAAGGTAAACGTTTCGCGTTACCAAATGCAGAAGTAATGATTCACCAACCATTAGGTGGTGCTCAAGGACAAGCAACTGAAATCGAAATTGCTGCAAATCACATTTTAAAAACACGTGAAAAATTAAACCGCATTTTATCAGAGCGTACTGGTCAAAGTATTGAAAAAATACAAAAAGACACAGATCGTGATAACTTCTTAACTGCAGAAGAAGCTAAAGAATATGGCTTAATTGATGAAGTGATGGTACCTGAAACAAAATAATTCAAAGTAAAGAGTAGACTAAGCAGTCTGCTCTTTTTGTATGATTAAACCAATGTATCAATAAATTGTTCGAAATATTTTGAGTTAAAGCAAAAAATAACGGGTAAAAATATTTGTGAGGATTTAATTAGACACGTTGCGTCTGCGGTTCTACAATCTAACAAATATAAAGGATGATTTTATGAAAGGCATTGAATTACTTAACAATCCATTTTTAAACAAAGGTACAGCTTTTACTAACGAAGAAAGAAAACAGTTAGGGCTTGAAGGTTTATTACCTGCGAATGTTCGAACTTTAGAACAACAAGCAGAACAATGTTATGAACAATTCAAGGCGAAACAAACCGATTTTGAGAAACGTTTATTTTTAATGGCAATTTTTAATCGTAATCGTACATTGTTTTACAAATTGACTTCAGAGCATTTAGTTGAATTTATGCCAATTATTTATGACCCTGTTATTGCACAATCGATTGAACAATA
The DNA here is from genome assembly GCF_016893255.1 of Staphylococcus sp. GDB20D11A. Classification (NCBI taxonomy): domain Bacteria; kingdom Bacillati; phylum Bacillota; class Bacilli; order Caryophanales; family Staphylococcaceae; genus Staphylococcus; species Staphylococcus sp. GDB20D11A. The sequence goes on along the minus strand of NZ_JAFEPJ010000011.1, from coordinate 26,534 downwards.
TAATGAGAATTTCAGCAGACCCCAAGATGCAGTATTTTTATCTGTTGATAGACAAGACCAAATTGAACAAGAATTGCGCAACGTTGCAAATGGCAGAGATATTCGATTAATCGTAGTGACAGATGCGGAAGGTATATTAGGTATCGGCGATTGGGGCGTTGATGGTGTAGATATTGCAATAGGAAAATTAATAGTATATACAGCGGCAGCTGGAATAAATCCTTCACAAGTATTACCTGTATCTTTAGATGTAGGTACTAATAATGAACAATTACTAAAGGATGACCTTTATTTAGGAAATCGTCATAAACGTGTCGATGATGAGACATATTACGCATTTGTAGATAAATTTGTAAGTGCAGTACGTAAAGAATATCCTAATGCACTATTACATTGGGAAGATTTTGGTAGAGGGCATGCCAAAAATATTTTAGATAAATATGAAGATACGTTGCCAACTTTTAATGATGATATTCAAGGTACAGGTATAGTTACATTAGCTGGCGTACTAGGTGCATTAAATATTTCTAAAGTAGATTATACGAATCAGACGTTTTTAGTTTATGGTGGTGGTACAGCTGGTATGGGTATTACCAATATTTTAAAAGATGAACTAATTAAACAGGGTGTTTCAGAAGAAAAAGCAAATCAGCATTTCTATATTATGGATAAACAAGGATTGTTGTTTGATGATATGGATGATTTAACAGAAGCGCAACAAGTATTTGCTAAAAATAGGAATGAATTTTCAAATACAGTAAACTGGAAAAATTTAAAAGAAGTAATTGAAAATATTAAGCCTACTGTTTTAATCGGTACATCAACTCAAACAGGTGCATTTACAGAAGATGCAGTAAAAGAGATGTTAAAACATACAGAACGTCCAATGATTTTCCCATTGTCTAATCCTACAAAATTAGCAGAAGCAACTGCACAAGATTTATTAAAATGGACTAACGGAAAAGCATTAATTGGAACTGGTATCCCATATAATGACATTGAATACAATGGTGTGAATTACAGTATTGGTCAAGCAAATAATGCATTGATGTATCCTGGTTTAGGTTTGGGCCTTATTGCGTCAAAAGCGAAGAAAGTAAATCAACAGATTCTATCAGCTGCGAGTCATGCACTTGGTGGCATGGTCAATCCAGATGAACCAGGTGCTGCAGTCTTACCACCTGTCGAGAAAATACATCAATGTTCTCGTGCCATAGCTAAAGCGGTTGCACAAAGTGTCATTGATCAAGGATTAAACGCTGAAACTATTGATGATATTGACAAAGCAATTGAAGCTGAAATTTGGTATCCTGAATACAAATCATACATTTAATTTTATAAAGTAGTAAAAGGTCGTTTGAACATTTTGTTTCAAGTGGCCTTTTCGTATTTACTTTATAATTAATCAACCAATATTCATAAGTGACTTTAAAGTTATATCTATATGTAATATCAGCAAATAGATAAGTCTAGAGAGATTTAACGAATTATCTCCTAGACTTTTTGCTTGAAGTGGAGTAGGAGAGATCAATGTCCCACTCACTTACTAATTAAATCTTCAAGTGCCATTTTTAAATTACTATATTTAAATTGGAATCCCAATGCTTGAATTTTATTAGGTAATACTTTTTGAGTATCCAATACTACTGTTGACATTTGACCAAGTATGAGACGCATTGCAAGACTTGGTGCCCAAGTTTCATGAGGCTTATGCATAGCTCTTGCTAAAGTGTAGCCAAATAAATTTTGACGCTCAGGTATAGGTGCAGTTAAATTAAACGGACCACTAGCTGACTCGTTATTTATTAAAAATAAAATAGCTTGAATTAAATCATTGATATGAATCCATGAATACCATTGTTGACCAGAACCTAATTTACCACCAATGTAATATTCGTATGGTAGTTTCATTGTTTGTAACGCACCGCCTTCATTCGATAAAATTATACCGAAACGACCGATGACAACTCGTGTACCTAATTGTTCAAATTGTTGTGCGAAACGTTCCCATTGATACACAATATCTGATAAGAAATCAAACGGTAAAGTTTTATAAACTTCTGTGTAACTCATAAATAAATCAGGAGGATAGTAACCAGTGGCACTAGCATTAAATAAAACTTTAGGTGCTTTATTACGTGATTTAAACAATTCATATAAAGCTTGCGTAGATTGAATTCTACTTAGCATTAGCGTTTGTTTATATTCCGGTGTCCATCGTTTATTCAATGTAGCACCTGCTAAGTTGATGACCACATCGATATTTTGAGGAACTTTGTGTTCCCACCCAGATTTAGCCCAGTTGACATATGAAATTTTCTTATCATTTGAAATTTGGTCGTGTCGCGTTAATATCGTAATATGTGAATCTGATTTTTTGATTTCATTAACTAATTGAGATCCAACCATACCAGTCCCACCAGTAATTAAGTATTGTTTCATTATCATTCACCCCATGTAATTTTGTATTTAGTTACTATTTAATAATCATTATTGTTGTTCAAAGGTTATACATTATTTAGACAATAATATGTCAATAACTTTTTTTGAATTGTATTTTAATAAAAATGATATAAGTTATAATAAAGGTGTACCTTCGATAACGAATAAACATCTCTTAAAAGTATGTGTAAAACGCTGCATGATACAAACGAAGGTAAAAATTTGACTCCCTTTAGTAGTGGACCCGTACGTTTATCGTGCGGGTCGTTTTTATTTATTTCTTATTCCCATTATAGATCAATTCAAAGCATTAATTTTTTAAACAAATTTAAGAATACATAGTAATATAACAATCTAAACATAAAAACTTTTAACACAACACTTAAACTAATGCTTTAATTTTCAATACGTAGCTATAAATTGTTGTAAAATCAAAAAGGTTGAAATGTTAATTTTCAAAAAAAGGCTCAAAATATGTTTGATTTAGTTATTAAATGTTAAGATATATAAGACTACTATTTCTTTGTAAAAATGAATCCGATTTACGAGTGAGTAATAGTGAATACAGTTTTAAGTTGAAGAAGGCAAAAAGAGTAAATGTTTATTGATATTTGTAGAAACTAGGTAAGCAAATTAGTTGTGAAAATGTTAATGGTTGCGTGATAATTTCTATATTTAAATTAGTTTGAAGTGAGGGAGAGTATGTCGAATCAAAATTACGACTACAATAAAAATGAAGATGGAAGTAAGAAGAAAATGAGTACAACAGCGAAAGTAGTTAGCATTGCGACGGTATTGCTATTACTCGGAGGATTAGTATTTGCAATTTTTGCATATGTAGATCATTCGAATAAAGCTAAAGAACGTATGTTGAACGAACAAAAGCAGGAACAAAAAGAAAAGCGTCAAAAAGAAAATGCAGAAAAAGAGAGAAAGAAAAAGCAACAAGAGGAAAAAGAGCAGAATGAGCTAGATTCACAAGCAAACCAATATCAGCAGTTGCCACAGCAGAATCAATATCAATATGTGCCACCTCAGCAACAAGCACCTACAAAGCAACGTCCTGCTAAAGAAGAGAATGATGATAAAGCATCGAAGGATGAGTCGAAAGATAAGGATGACAAAGCATCTCAAGATAAATCAGATGATAATCAGAAGAAAACTGATGATAATAAACAACCAGCTCAGCCTAAACCACAGCCGCAACAACCAACACCAAAGCCAAATAATAATCAACAAAACAATCAATCAAATCAACAAGCAAAACCACAAGCACCACAACAAAATAGCCAATCAACAACAAATAAACAAAATAATGCTAATGATAAGTAGTATTTAGTCAAACAAAAATGAACCAGTATGACAGACAACACAATTAATTAGGTTGTCTCGAATATTGGTTCTTATTTTTATAATTGTTAATTAGGGGAGAGATGATACTTAAATAGTTAGTTGTTTGTTTTGCGGATAGTGAAATTTATTTTGAGTGAGGTGGGACAGAAATGATATTTTCGCAAAATTTATTTCGTCGTCCAACCCCAACTCCCATTGCCTGTAGAAATTGGGAGGAGCCAATTTCTCTATGTTGGGGCCCCGCCAACTTGCATTGTCTGTACAAATTGGGAATCCAATTTCACTATGTTGGGGCCCCTGACTTTAATTGGAAAAGCTTGTTACAAGCGAAATTTTGTTCAGTCAATTACTACTAATGTAAATTTTCGGGTTCTAGAGCATTGATTTATGTCCTAGTCTCAAATAATAAGCAAATGATTAGCGAGTTGTTATAAGGGTATACATTTGACTACAGCGAATAAAATAAAACGTTTTGTTGTATAACAAATCGAAAATATATTGCAAGCGCTTTATCAAATTATTTAGAAAATTTAAGTTTTATGCTTGCAATTTTTGAAATAGAATAGTACTATTGCAAGTGTAAAGAGGTTAATTTTTGTCCCACGCGGGACTTAAAAAGGCAACCACTGGTTGTGATATATCCTTATTTACATTTATAAATATAAGGAGGAGGTAGTAGTGAAAGACTTATTGCAAGCACAGCAAAAGCTTATACCGGATCTCATAGATAAAATGTATAAACGTTTTTCTATTCTTACTACTATCTCAAAAAATCAGCCTGTCGGACGTCGAAGTTTAAGCGAACATATGGATATGACTGAACGTGTACTGCGTTCTGAAACAGATATGCTTAAGAAACAAGATTTGATAAAAGTTAAGCCTACCGGTATGGAAATTACAGCTGAAGGTGAGCAACTGATTTCGCAATTGAAAGGTTACTTTGATATCTATGCAGATGACAATCGTCTGTCAGAAGGTATTAAGAATAAATTTCAAATTAAGGAAGTTCATGTTGTTCCTGGTGATGCTGATAATAGCCAATCTGTTAAAACAGAATTAGGTAGACAAGCAGGTCAATTACTTGAAGGCATATTACAAGAAGATGCGATAGTTGCTGTAACTGGCGGATCCACGATGGCATGTGTTAGTGAAGCAATTCATTTATTACCATATAATGTATTCTTCGTACCAGCCAGAGGTGGACTAGGCGAAAATGTTGTCTTTCAGGCAAACACAATTGCAGCTAGTATGGCACAACAAGCTGGCGGTTATTATACGACGATGTATGTACCTGATAATGTCAGCGAAACAACATATAACACATTGTTGTTAGAGCCATCAGTCATAAACACTTTAGACAAAATTAAACAAGCAAACGTTATATTACACGGCATTGGTGATGCGCTGAAGATGGCGCATCGACGTCAATCACCTGAAAAGGTCATTGAACAACTTCAACATCATCAAGCTGTCGGAGAGGCATTTGGTTATTATTTTGATACACAAGGTCAAATTGTCCATAAGGTTAAAACAATTGGACTTCAATTAGAAGACCTTGAATCAAAAGACTTTATTTTTGCAGTTGCAGGAGGCAAATCGAAAGGTGAAGCAATTAAAGCATACTTGACGATTGCACCCAAGAATACAGTGTTAATCACTGATGAAGCCGCAGCAAAGATAATACTTGAATAAGAGATAAAAAGTTTAATACTTTTTAAATATCATTTTAAAGGAGGCCATTATAATGGCAGTAAAAGTAGCAATTAATGGTTTTGGTAGAATTGGTCGTTTAGCATTCAGAAGAATTCAAGAAGTAGAAGGTCTTGAAGTTGTAGCAGTAAACGACTTAACAGATGACGACATGTTAGCGCATTTATTAAAATATGACACTATGCAAGGTCGTTTCACAGGTGAAGTAGAGGTAGTTGATGGTGGTTTCCGCGTAAATGGTAAAGAAGTTAAATCATTCAGTGAACCAGATGCAAGCAAATTACCTTGGAAAGACTTAAATATCGATGTAGTATTAGAATGTACTGGTTTCTACACTGATAAAGATAAAGCACAAGCTCATATTGAAGCAGGTGCTAAAAAAGTATTAATCTCAGCACCAGCTACTGGTGACTTAAAAACAATCGTATTCAACACTAACCACCAAGAGTTAGACGGTTCTGAAACAGTTGTTTCAGGTGCTTCATGTACTACAAACTCATTAGCACCAGTTGCTAAAGTTTTAAACGATGACTTTGGTTTAGTTGAAGGTTTAATGACTACAATTCACGCTTATACAGGTGATCAAAATACACAAGACGCACCTCACAGAAAAGGTGACAAACGTCGTGCTCGTGCAGCAGCAGAAAACATCATCCCTAACTCAACAGGTGCTGCTAAAGCTATCGGTAAAGTTATTCCTGAAATCGATGGTAAATTAGATGGTGGTGCACAACGTGTTCCTGTAGCTACAGGTTCATTAACTGAATTAACAGTAGTATTAGAAAAACAAGACGTAACAGTTGAACAAGTTAACGAAGCTATGAAAAATGCTTCAAACGAATCATTCGGTTACACTGAAGACGAAATCGTTTCTTCAGACGTTGTAGGTATGACTTACGGTTCATTATTTGACGCTACACAAACTCGTGTAATGTCAGTTGGCGACCGTCAATTAGTTAAAGTTGCAGCTTGGTATGATAACGAAATGTCATATACTGCACAATTAGTTCGTACATTAGCATACTTAGCTGAACTTTCTAAATAATTTTAGTATAGTTTTTATTCAAATACGCTAGTGCTCAGAACTATTTAGCATTAATTAAAGCTTATGAGTAAGCGGGGAGCACAAACGCTTCTCCGCTTATTTTTATATAAAATTTCCTAATTACAAGGAGGAAACACCATGGCTAAAAAAATTGTTTCTGATTTAGATCTTAAAGGTAAAACAGTCCTAGTACGTGCTGATTTTAACGTACCTTTAAAAGACGGTGAAATTACTAATGACAACCGTATCGTTCAAGCTTTACCTACAATTCAATACATCATCGAACAAGGTGGTAAAATCGTACTATTTTCACATTTAGGTAAAGTAAAAGAAGAAAGTGATAAAGCAAAATTAACTTTACGTCCAGTTGCTGAAGACTTATCTAAGAAATTAGATAAAGAAGTTGTTTTCGTACCAGAAACACGTGGCGAAAAACTTGAAGCAGCTATTAAAGACCTTAAAGAAGGAGACGTATTATTAGTTGAAAATACACGTTATGAAGATTTAGACGGTAAAAAAGAATCTAAAAATGATCCAGAATTAGGTAAATACTGGGCATCTTTAGGTGATGTGTTTGTAAATGATGCTTTTGGTACTGCGCATCGTGAGCATGCATCTAATGTTGGTATTTCTACACACTTAGAAACTGCAGCTGGATTCTTAATGGATAAAGAAATTAAGTTTATTGGTGGCGTAGTTAACGATCCACATAAACCAGTTGTTGCTATTTTAGGTGGAGCAAAAGTATCTGACAAAATTAATGTCATCAAAAACTTAGTTAACATTGCCGATAAAATTATCATCGGCGGAGGTATGGCTTATACTTTCTTAAAAGCGCAAGGTAAAGAAATTGGTATTTCATTATTAGAAGAAGATAAAATCGACTTCGCAAAAGATTTATTAGAAAAACATGGTGATAAAATTGTATTACCAGTAGACACTAAAGTTGCTAAAGAATTTTCTAATGATGCCAAAATTACTGTAGTACCATCTGATTCAATTCCAGCAGACCAAGAAGGTATGGATATTGGACCAAACACTGTAAAATTATTTGCAGATGAATTAGAAGGTGCGCACACTGTTGTATGGAATGGACCTATGGGTGTATTCGAGTTCAGTAACTTTGCACAAGGTACAATTGGTGTATGTAAAGCAATTGCAAACCTTAAAGATGCAATTACGATTATCGGTGGCGGTGATTCAGCTGCAGCAGCAATTTCTTTAGGTTTTGAAAATGACTTCACTCATATTTCAACTGGTGGCGGAGCGTCATTAGAGTACTTAGAAGGTAAAGAATTGCCTGGTATCAAAGCAATCAATAATAAATAATAAAGTGATAGTTTAAAGTGATGTGGCATGTTTGTTTAACATTGTTACGGGAAAACAGTCACAAGATGACATCGTGTTTCATCACTTTTCAAAAATATTTACAAAACAAGGAGTGTCTTTAATGAGAACACCAATTATAGCTGGTAACTGGAAAATGAACAAAACAGTACAAGAAGCAAAAGACTTCGTCAATGCATTGCCAACATTACCAGATTCAAAAGAAGTAGAATCAGTAATTTGTGCACCAGCAATTCAATTAGATGCATTAACTACTGCAGTTAAAGAAGGAAAAGCACAAGGTTTAGAAATCGGTGCTCAAAATACGTATTTCGAAGATAATGGTGCGTTCACAGGTGAAACGTCTCCAGTTGCATTAGCAGATTTAGGCGTTAAATACGTTGTTATCGGTCATTCTGAACGTCGTGAATTATTCCACGAAACAGATGAAGAAATTAACAAAAAAGCGCATGCTATTTTCAAACATGGAATGACTCCAATTATTTGTGTTGGTGAAACAGACGAAGAGCGTGAAAGTGGTAAAGCTAACGATGTTGTAGGTGAGCAAGTTAAGAAAGCTGTTGCAGGTTTATCTGAAGATCAACTTAAATCAGTTGTAATTGCTTATGAACCAATTTGGGCAATCGGAACTGGTAAATCATCAACATCTGAAGATGCGAATGAAATGTGTGCATTTGTACGTCAAACTATTGCTGACTTATCAAGCAAAGAAGTATCAGAAGCAACTCGTATTCAATATGGTGGTAGTGTTAAACCTAACAACATTAAAGAATACATGGCACAAACTGATATTGATGGGGCATTAGTAGGTGGCGCATCACTTAAAGTTGAAGATTTCGTACAATTGTTAGAAGGTGCAAAATAATCATGGCTAAGAAACCAACTGCGTTAATTATTTTAGATGGTTTTGCGAACCGCGAAAGCGAACATGGTAATGCGGTAAAATTAGCAAACAAGCCTAATTTTGATCGTTATTACAACAAATATCCAACGACTCAAATCGAAGCGAGTGGCTTAGATGTTGGACTACCTGAAGGACAAATGGGTAACTCAGAAGTTGGTCATATGAATATCGGTGCAGGACGTATCGTTTATCAAAGTTTAACTCGAATCAATAAATCAATTGAAGACGGTGATTTCTTTGAAAATGATGTTTTAAATAATGCAATTGCACACGTGAATTCACATGATTCAGCGTTACACATCTTTGGTTTATTGTCTGACGGTGGTGTACACAGTCATTACAAACATTTATTTGCTTTGTTAGAACTTGCTAAAAAACAAGGTGTTGAAAAAGTATACGTACACGCATTTTTAGATGGTCGTGACGTAGATCAAAAATCCGCTTTGAAATACATCGAAGAGACTGAAGCTAAATTCAATGAATTAGGTATTGGTCAATTTGCATCTGTGTCTGGCCGTTATTATGCAATGGACCGTGACAAACGTTGGGAACGTGAAGAAAAAGCTTACAATGCTATTCGTAACTTTGATGCCCCAACTTATGCAACTGCTAAAGAAGGTGTGGAAGCAAGTTATAATGAAGGCTTAACTGACGAATTCGTAGTACCATTCATCGTTGAGAATCAAAATGACGGTGTTAATGATGGAGATGCAGTGATCTTCTATAATTTCCGACCTGATAGAGCAGCACAATTATCGGAAATTTTTGCGAACAGAGCATTCGAAGGCTTTAAAGTTGAACAAGTTAAAGATTTATTCTATGCAACATTCACTAAGTATAATGACAATATCGATGCGGCTATCGTTTTCGAAAAAGTCGATTTAAATAACACAATTGGTGAAATTGCACAAAATAACAATTTAACTCAATTACGTATTGCAGAAACTGAAAAATATCCTCACGTTACTTACTTTATGAGTGGTGGACGTAATGAGGAATTTAAAGGTGAACGCCGTCGTTTAATTGATTCACCTAAAGTTGCAACGTATGACTTGAAACCAGAAATGAGTGCTTATGAAGTTAAAGATGCATTATTAGAAGAGTTAAATAAAGGTGACTTGGACTTAATTATTTTAAACTTTGCTAACCCTGATATGGTTGGACATAGTGGTATGCTTGAGCCGACTATCAAAGCAATCGAAGCGGTTGATGAATGTTTAGGTGAAGTCGTTGATAAAATTTTAGACATGGACGGTTATGCAATTATTACTGCTGACCATGGTAACTCTGATCAAGTATTGACGGATGATGATCAACCAATGACTACGCATACAACGAACCCAGTACCAGTGATTGTAACAAAAGAAGGCGTTACACTTAGAGAAACTGGTCGCTTAGGTGACTTAGCACCTACATTATTAGATTTATTAAATGTAGAACAACCTGAAGACATGACAGGTGAATCTTTAATTAAACACTAATATTGTAAAAGATGTTAAGTAAACGCTTAATGACACTTATTTTTTGAAAATAATAGTAATATCATTTTGTTAAATGAAAGAATAAAGCTATAATAATTATAGAATAACTATTTAAAGGAGATTATAAACATGCCAATTATTACAGATGTTTACGCTCGCGAAGTCTTAGACTCTCGTGGTAACCCAACTGTTGAAGTAGAAGTATTAACTGAAAGTGGCGCATTTGGTCGTGCATTAGTACCATCAGGTGCTTCAACTGGTGAACACGAAGCTGTTGAATTACGTGATGGAGACAAATCACGTTATTTAGGTAAAGGTGTTACTAAAGCAGTTGAAAACGTTAATGAAATCATCGCACCAGAAATTATTGAAGGTGAATTTTCAGTATTAGATCAAGTATCTATTGATAAAATGATGATCGCATTAGACGGTACTCCAAACAAAGGTAAATTAGGTGCAAATGCTATTTTAGGTGTATCTATCGCAGTAGCACGTGCAGCAGCTGACTTATTAGGTCAACCACTTTACAAATATTTAGGTGGATTTAATGGTAAGCAGTTACCAGTACCAATGATGAACATCGTTAATGGTGGTTCTCACTCAGATGCTCCAATTGCATTCCAAGAATTCATGATTTTACCTGTAGGTGCTACAACGTTCAAAGAATCATTACGTTGGGGTACTGAAATTTTCCACAACTTAAAATCAATTTTAAGCAAACGTGGTTTAGAAACTGCAGTAGGTGACGAAGGTGGTTTCGCTCCTAAATTTGAAGGTACTGAAGATGCTGTTGAAACAATTATCCAAGCAATCGAAGCAGCTGGTTACAAACCAGGTGAAGAAGTATTCTTAGGATTTGACTGTGCATCATCAGAATTCTATGAAAATGGTGTATATGACTACAGTAAGTTCGAAGGCGAACACGGTGCAAAACGTACAGCTGCAGAACAAGTTGACTACTTAGAACAATTAGTAGACAAATATCCTATCATTACAATTGAAGACGGTATGGACGAAAACGACTGGGATGGTTGGAAACAACTTACAGAACGTATCGGTGACCGTGTACAATTAGTAGGTGACGATTTATTCGTAACAAACACTGAAATTTTAGCAAAAGGTATTGAAAACGGAATTGGTAACTCAATCTTAATTAAAGTTAACCAAATCGGTACATTAACTGAAACATTTGATGCAATCGAAATGGCTCAAAAAGCTGGTTACACAGCAGTAGTTTCTCACCGTTCAGGTGAAACAGAAGATACAACAATTGCTGATATCGCTGTTGCTACAAACGCTGGTCAAATTAAAACTGGTTCATTATCACGTACTGACCGTATTGCTAAATACAATCAATTATTACGTATCGAAGATGAATTATTTGAAACTGCTAAATATGACGGTATCAAATCATTCTATAACTTAGATAAATAATCATTTTAAACATTAAGTACTGCCATAATTTTAGTTGAGGATTATTATGTCGGTATAAATTGAATAAAGTTTTTGAGTTCACGCTTTTATTTATAACCTGCCACAGAGTTGAGACTGTGGTAGGTTTTTTATTTTGAAGTATTATTCGTAATAGACTAATAATCAGGAGGTAACTAATAACACATATTTAACTTGTATTCTTAAACTGGTATAATAAATTTATGTTGAAATGAATATTGTATGACAGGGTATTCACTTTTATTAAAAGGTAAAAATTAAATAAAGGTTTTATAGAACGTATTTAAATATATGAGGAGTAAACAAATGGCTGATAGAACGAATAAAGAAATTAAAACAGGACGCTTTATTGCAACTGCATCAATCGTATTCTCAATATTGTTGATTATTCATTACTTTGTTTCGTTGGATAATGCGACTGCCAAAGCATTACTCAATTTAACGAATCAAAACACTTCAGATAAAGCGATAGATTACATTTTAAACAGCTTTAGATTCACTGGTATTATGTATATTTTGGCTTATCTAGCAGGCTTCATCACTTTTTGGAATCGACATACTTATGTGTGGTGGTTTATGTTTGCAGTTTATGTATCAAATAGTTTGTTTACGTTGATTAATTTATCAATCACAATTCAAGCAATAAAAGCTGCACACGGTGCGTACTTAACATTGCCAATTTTAATTGTTATTATAGGTTCGATTGCATTAGCGATTTATATGCTTGTTGTTTCTATCAAACGTAAAAGTACATTTAATCGCTAGAAAATTGATTTTAACAATAAAAATATGATATACTACTTGTCGTATATAAGGAACGGAGGACAATTTATGCATACATTTTTAATCGTATTATTAATCATTGATTGTATTGCATTAATAACTGTTGTACTACTCCAAGAAGGTAAAAGCAGTGGACTTTCAGGTGCCATCAGTGGTGGTGCTGAGCAGTTATTCGGTAAACAAAAACAACGTGGCGTCGATTTATTCTTAAATAGATTAACAATTATTTTATCAATATTATTTTTTGTACTTATGATTTGCATAAGTTATCTTGGTATGTAAGGTCCGGCGATGTAAATGTCGGGCTTTTTTATTTATAATTAGAATAATAAAGGACTCATGTTCAATTATTAGAAACATATTGTTTAATTAAGTACGTTTGTTAATTGTGAAAAAGGAGCGTTAGATTTATGCAAATAAAGTTACCAAAGCCTTTCTTTTTTGAGGAAGGTAAACGTGCCGTGTTATTACTACATGGTTTTACAGGCAATTCGTCTGATGTTCGTCAATTAGGTCGATTTTTACAAAAGAAAGGTTATACATCGTATGCACCGCAATATGAAGGCCATGCAGCACCACCAGAAGAGATACTTCAATCAAGTCCTTTTGTTTGGTTTAAAGATGCCTTAGATGGCTATGACTACCTTGTTGAACAAGGTTATGATGAAATCGTTGTTGCTGGCTTGTCATTAGGTGGCGATTTTGCATTAAAATTAAGCTTAAATCGAGATGTAAAGGGTATTGTAACGATGTGTGCTCCTATGGGTGGCAAAACTGAAGGTGCCATTTATGAAGGCTTTTTAGAATATGCACGCAATTTTAAAAAGTATGAGGGTAAAGATCAAGAAACGATTGATAACGAAATGCATCATTTCAAACCAACTGAAACTTTAAAAGAATTAAGTGAAGCATTAGATACGATTAAAGATCAAGTTGATGAGGTGTTTGACCCAATTTTAGTGATTCAAGCAGAAAACGACAATATGATTGATCCACAATCCGCAAATTATATATATGAACATGTAGACTCTGACGAAAAAGATATCAAATGGTATAGTCAGTCAGGACATGTTATTACAATTGATAAAGAAAAAGAACAAGTTTTCGATGATATTTATCAATTTTTAGAGTCATTAGACTGGTCAGAATAAAAAGAGATTTTAACATTAGAAAGGAGGGGCATAATGAATTTAAAGCAATCAATAGAAGAGATTATTAATCAACCTGAATATGAACCTATGTCAGTGTCAGATTTTCAAGATGCATTAGGTTTAAGCAGTGCCGACTCGTTTAGAGATTTAATTAAGGTGCTTGTGGAGTTAGAACAATCAGGATTAATCGAACGTTCGAAAACAGATAGATACCAAAAAAAGCATAGTTCCAAAGGTCAATCGAAATTAATTAAAGGAACATTAAGTCAAAACAAAAAAGGTTTTGCTTTCCTAAGACCTGAAGACAAAGATATGGAAGATATATTTATTCCCCCAACAAAAATTAATCGTGCCTTGGATGGAGATACTGTTATTGTAGAAATCCATCAATCAAAAGGTGAGCATAAAGGTAAAATTGAAGGGGAAGTTAAGTCAATTGAGAAGCATTCAGTAACTCAAGTGGTTGGTACGTATAGTCAGGCTAGACATTTTGGTTTTGTCATTCCAGATGATAAACGAATTATGCAAGATATTTTCATTCCTAAAGGTCAAAGCTTAGGTGCAGTAGATGGACACAAAGTATTAGTTCAAATTACTAAGTATGCTGACGGTTCAGATAATCCAGAAGGACATATTTCTGCTATTTTAGGACATAAAAATGATCCTGGCGTAGATATTTTATCTATTATCTATCAACATGGCATAGAAATTGAATTTCCTGATGAAGTGTTACAAGAAGCTGAAGCAACACCAGACAATATAGAAGATAGTGAAATTAAAGGACGTCATGATTTACGTAATGAATTGACCATCACTATTGATGGCGCGGATGCTAAAGACTTAGATGACGCAATTAGTGTTAAAAAGTTAGCGAACGGTAATACACAATTAACTGTAAGTATTGCTGATGTCAGCTATTATGTAACAGAAGGTTCTGCATTGGATAAAGAGGCTTATGATAGAGCTACAAGTGTATATCTTGTTGACCGTGTAATTCCAATGATTCCACATCGATTAAGTAATGGTATTTGTTCATTGAATCCTAATGTTGATCGTTTAACTTTAAGCTGTCGCATGGAAATCGATGATAGTGGTCGCGTTGTAAAACATGAAATCTTTGATAGTGTGATTCATTCTGATTATCGAATGACGTATGATGCGGTAAATCAGATTATTACTGAAAAGGATCCTACGATTCGAAAGCAGTATAATGAAATTACGCCTATGCTAGATTTAGCACAAGATTTATCAAATCGTTTAATTCAAATGAGAAAACGCCGTGGTGAAATTGATTTCGATATTAGCGAAGCGAAAGTACTAGTTAACGAAGATGGTATACCTACAGATGTTCAATTGAGGCAACGTGGTGAAGGCGAACGTCTTATTGAGTCATTTATGTTAATTGCAAATGAAACAGTTGCTGAACATTTTAGTAAGTTAGATGTACCATTTATTTACCGAGTGCATGAGCAACCTAAATCAGATCGCTTAAGACAATTCTTTGATTTTATTACAAACTTTGGCATCATGATTAAGGGTACTGGCGAAGATATTCATCCAACAACACTTCAAAAGGTTCAAGAAGAAGTAGAAGGTCGACCTGAACAAATGGTCATTTCAACAATGATGTTACGTTCAATGCAACAAGCGCATTATGATGATGTGAACTTGGGACATTTTGGCTTATCAGCTGAATATTATACGCATTTTACATCACCAATTAGACGTTATCCTGATTTAACAGTTCATCGTTTAATCCGTAAGTATTTAATTGAGAAATCAATGGATAACAAAGAAGTGAAGCGTTGGGAAGACAAATTGCCTGAGTTAGCTGAACATGCTTCTAAACGTGAACGTCGTGCTATTGAGGCAGAACGTGACACTGATGAATTGAAAAAAGCAGAATATATGATTCAACATATTGGTGATGAATTTGAAGGTATTGTCAGCTCAGTAGCTAACTTCGGTATGTTCATTGAATTGCCAAATACGATAGAAGGTATGGTTCATATTGCGAATATGACTGATGATTATTACCGTTTTGAAGAGCGTCAAATGGCATTAATTGGTGAGCGTCAAGCTAAAGTATTTAGAATTGGTGACACAGTTAAGGTCAAAGTGACGCATGTTGATGTAGATGAACGATTAATTGATTTTCAAATTGTAGGCATGCCTTTACCGAAAAATGATCGATCACAGCGCCCAGCGCGAGGTAAGACAATACAAGCTAAAACGCGTGGTAAATCATTAGATAAATCGAAATCTGATGATAAAGGTCATAAGAAAAAAGGTAAGCAACGTAAAGGTAAAAATGAACGTAAAAATGACAAATCAGGAAACAGTAAATATAAGCCATTTTATAAAGATAAAAGTGTGAAAAAGAAAGCACGTCGTAAGAAAAAATAAGCAGCAATGAGGTGAGTATGAATGGCTAAGAAGAAATCACCAGGTACATTAGCGGAAAATCGTAAAGCTAGACATGATTATAATATTGAAGACACGATTGAAGCGGGAATTGTATTGCAAGGCACAGAAATAAAATCAATTCGCCGAGGTAGTGCTAACCTTAAAGATAGTTATGCGCAAGTTAAAAACGGTGAAATGTATTTGAATAATATGCATATAGCACCATACGAAGAAGGGAATCGTTTTAATCACGATCCTCTTCGTTCTCGAAAATTATTATTGCATAAGCGTGAAATCATTAAATTGGGTGATCAAACACGTGAGATTGGTTATTCGATTGTGCCGTTAAAGCTTTATTTGAAGCATGGACATTGTAAAGTATTACTTGGTGTTGCACGAGGTAAGAAAAAATATGATAAACGTCAAGCTTTGAAAGAAAAAGCAGTCAAACGAGATGTTGCGCGCGATATGAAAGCCCGTTATTAAGCGATTTAGTTGCTTAATCGGGCTATATTTGATATAGTTATATGTGCTTTTGTAAATTACAAAAGTATGATTTGTTTGATTTATTATTTCGGGGGCGTTTCTGGATTCGACAGGGGTCCCCCGAGCTCATTAAGCGTGTCGGAGGGTTGTCTTCGTCATCAACACACACAGTTTATAATAACTGGCAAAACAAACAATAATTTCGCAGTAGCTGCCTAATCGCACTCTGCATCGCCTAACAGCATTTCCTATGTGCTGTTAACGCGATTCAACCTTAATAGGATATGCTAAACACTGCCGTTTGAAGTCTGTTTAGAAGAAACTTAATCAAGCTAGCATCATGTTGGTTGTTTATCACTTTTCATGATGCGAAACCTTTCGATAAACTACACACGTAGAAAGATGTGTATCAGGACCTCTGGACGCGGGTTCAAATCCCGCCGTCTCCATAAAAATATGCTTGGAAACCTTGATTTAATGGGGTTTTAATCTAGCAAGTGTCAAATATGTGTCAAGAAAATAATTTTCTGACACGTTGACCTTGCTCTTTTTTATGTATTTTATCTTTTCTTGTGAGGAAGGTTAAATTAGCTGTGTACGTTGATATGTTAGTATCTGCTTAGGTTCAAATTTTTATGAATAAAAATTAATAGTTGAGTACATATAAGATTTTGCGTTAAAGATTGAAAGAATGTGTGTCAAATAAGTGTCAAAAAAGTTGAGCTTTGAGTTTTAATATTGTTCATAAAAAAATTCTTTATACAAGATAATTCTTTATCCAAAACAACAAAAAAGAGTAGGCGAGCTACTCTTTTTTATTATATTTAACAATTAAATTAGTATGTCATTATGAGTGTAAGTAAGCTAATCTATAATGACAATAATAACAACAAAGATTATAACGTTGAATGCGAGCATTCATAAATTTATACTTCATTTAAAGCACTATCGTCATCTTTTTGCTTTTCTTTTTCTTTCTCTCGTTCTTGTTCTTTTTTGTACTCTTCTTCAAATTCTTTTTCTTTCTTTTCTACTTCTTCTCTTGTTTCCGCTCTATGAGAAAAATCTTCGGTTTTAAGTTTACTATATTTGAATGATTTAGAATCAACTGTTTTATCTTCTGAGTATTTATGGACATTTAAATTAATATTTCCATCACCTCTTAACTCATAGATAAACATGGCTTGTGCAGTTTTGCCTTTTTTAATTTGATCTTGGTTATGTTCTGTCCAAGCTTTATATTTTTTATCACTTAATAGATAACCATCTCTTAATTTATTTACTGTATTTTTATCATCTTGAGTGATATTAATATAGTCATGAGAAATAGAAGATGGATTTAAATCTTTATCGTCTTTTTTAGCAGTAATTTCCATTTTAAAAGCGATATATTTCTTTTTCTCATCTTTTTCATTGATGATAAACGGTTCTTTTATTTTAGCTTCAAATTTGTCACTAACAATAGTATCGCCTTTAATTTTTATATCCATATTTTTTTTGCTTTTAAATTCTTTAAGTTCTTCATTTAATTCTTCATTGTCACTTTCTTTCTTTTTGTGACTAGTGCTCTCTTTTTTTGCACTATCTTGATGATGTCCACAAGCACCTAAAATAAGTGTACTTGCTAATAATATCCCCATTACTTTTTTCATTTAACATGTCTCCTTTATTTCGCAAAAATTTATTTTAAAAACTCTAAACGACTTATCGTTTTGAGTAATTAAACAAAGTTGATATTTTGTGAGATTCTAAGATGATATTAAATAATTCTTGTAATAATGATTCTATGTATTGTTGGAATAAATTAATGGAACTATAATTACTAATATTATATTACTTTTATTGATAGAAATATATTACTTTTTTAAAAAACTTGTAATATATCGAAAGATTTAAATGTAAAATTTTGATTTGTTAAGAAATTGCGTTTATAAAAATAAAAAAATCAACTTATTTGTATGAGATGAATATGTATTGAAGAAGATGTGTTATTAAATTGGAAAATACAGGTCAAAGATGGGAACTCTCAAAAGCGTTATTGTATTTTTTAGTCAATGCAAATAGATTTCCATAATAATAAACGTACTTGATGGTTAAAAAATTACTTAAGGCTATATAGCAAAACTTTTTATATGAGCAGTCGAATATAACGTTTAAAATGATTCTTTTTGGATATAAACGATTAAGTAAAATGATTTTTCAGTTTGAAATTAATCATATAAATATCTTAAGGGAAGGTTGATATCTTAATGATTAATATTATTTCAGCTTTAGGGTCTATTGGAACATTTATTATGGCTTTATTTTATTTTGTATCAGTTTCAGTTCAACTTTATCAAATGAAAATTAGCTTTCTGCCAGCTTTAGGTTTTAACCAAATTTTATTAGAAAGGGAGGGGGATCAACTTAATATAATGAATTCGGCAACAGATGAGCATCATCATAAAGATTATATTAAACTATATAATTTAGGTGGCGGTGCTGCTAAAAAAATTGCAATAGAGGTTTTATTGGGTAATGATAAAGTCATTCAGAAAAAATACGTGAATATTTTACCTAGTAAAGAAGGATACATGTTACCAATTAATAAAAATGTGTACGAAGAATTAGAAAGAACGATTGAGAATAATGGTTATGAAGCTGATTTGAATGTACGTATGACTTATTATCATAATGTAAGTCGCAAACAACAGGAAGTTATATTAAAAGGTCAAATCGACCGTTTTAATACTTATAATAATAAAGAAATTTATGATTTGCAGTTTATCTAAAAATTGATTTAAGAGGGTAGTTGTTTATTGCGAAAAATATCATTCAATTTTAATGAAATAATGGCGTCATTACTATAAAATATTACTTTATGTTGTAATGCATTTTTCTATAAGATAGAACTAAAAGGAGGGGCAAAGATGCAAATTAGACAAATACATCAACATGACTTTGCTCAAGTTGACCAGTTAATTAGAACGGCATTTGAAAATAGTGAACATGGTTATGGTAATGAATCAGAACTAGTAGACCAAATTCGTCTAAGTGATACGTATGACAATAACTTAGAATTAGTAGCTGTTCTTCAAAATGAAGTTGTAGGGCACGGTTTACTAAGTGAAGTTTATCTTGATAACGAGACACAACGGGAAATTGGATTAGTGTTAGCACCTGTATCAGTTGATATTCATCATCAAAATAAAGGTATTGGGAAGCGATTGATTCAAGCATTAGAACGAGAAGCAATATTAAAAGGATATAATTTTATCAGTGTATTAGGATGGCCGACGTATTATGGCAATCTAGGATATCAACGCGCAAGTATGTACGACATTTATCCACCATATGATGGTATACCAGATGAAGCGTTTTTAATTAAAGAATTAAAAGTGAACAGTTTAGCGGGAAAAACAGGTACCATAAATTACACATCTGCTTTTGAAAAAATATGATTTCAAGCTAGGATTACATTAGGCAGAGTTCATATTAATAATACAAATTGTTTACAATGAAATCGTGTGTTGTCGTTTGCAATTTTTAAAATAGCAATAAATAAAATGTTTGTTAGTAAAGTATTATTGTGGATAATAAAATGTCGATACAAATTAATTGCTATAATGCAATTTTAGTGTATAATTGCATTAATGGAGATTAAATATATCTTTAAAGGGTATATAGTTAATATAAAATGACTTTTTAAAAAGAGGGAATAAAATGAATATGAAGAAAAAAGAAAAACACGCAATTCGGAAAAAATCGATTGGCGTGGCTTCAGTGCTTGTAGGTACGTTAATCGGTTTTGGACTACTCAGCAGTAAAGAAGCAGATGCAAGTGAAAACAGTGTTACGCAATCCGATAGCGCAAGTAACGAAAGCAAAAGTAGTGATTCAAGTAGCGTTAATGCTGCACCTAAAACAGACAACGCAAACGTGAGTGATACTAAAACAACGTCAAACACTAATAATGGCGAAACGAGTGTGGCGCAAAATCCAGCACAACAGGAAACGACACAATCAGCATCAACAAATGCAACTACGGAAGAAACACCGGTAACTGGTGAAGCTACTACTACGGCAACGAAGCAAGCTAATACACCGGCAACAACTCAATCAAGCAATACAAATGCGGAGGAATTAGTGAATCAAACAAGTAATGAAACGGCTTCTAATGATACTAATACAGTATCATCTGTAAATTCACCTCAAAATTCTACAAATGCGGAAAATGTTTCAACAACGCAAGATACTTCAACTGAAGCAACACCTTCAAACAATGAATCAGCTCCACAGAGTACAGATGCAAGTAATAAAGATGTAGTTAATCAAGCGGTTAATACAAGTGCGCCTAGAATGAGAGCATTTAGTTTAGCGGCTGTAGCTGCAGATGCACCGGCTGCTGGCACAGATATTACGAATCAGTTGACAGATGTGAAAGTTACTATTGACTCTGGTACGACTGTGTATCCGCACCAAGCAGGTTATGTCAAACTGAATTATGGTTTTTCAGTGCCTAATTCTGCTGTTAAAGGTGACACATTCAAAATAACTGTACCTAAAGAATTAAACTTAAATGGTGTAACTTCAACTGCTAAAGTGCCACCAATTATGGCCGGAGATCAAGTATTGGCAAATGGTGTAATCGATAGTGATGGTAATGTTATTTATACATTTACAGACTATGTTGATACTAAAGAAAATGTAACAGCTAATATTACTATGCCAGCTTATATTGACCCTGAAAATGTTACAAAGACAGGTAATGTAACATTGACAACTGGCATAGGAACCAATACTGCTAGTAAGACAGTATTAATCGACTATGAGAAATATGGACAATTCCATAATTTATCAATTAAAGGTACGATTGATCAAATCGATAAAACAAATAATACGTATCGCCAAACAATTTATGTCAATCCAAGCGGAGATAACGTTGTGTTACCTGCCTTAACAGGTAATTTAATTCCTAATACAAAGAGTAATGCGTTAATAGATGCAAAAAACACTGATATTAAAGTTTATAGAGTAGATAATGCTAATGATTTATCTGAAAGTTATTATGTGAATCCTAGCGATTTTGAAGATGTAACTAATCAAGTTAGAATTTCATTTCCAAATGCTAATCAATACAAAGTAGAATTTCCTACGGACGATGATCAAATTACAACACCGTATATTGTAGTTGTTAATGGTCATATTGATCCTGCTAGCACAGGTGATTTAGCACTACGTTCGACATTTTATGGTTATGATTCTAATTTTATATGGAGATCTATGTCATGGGACAACGAAGTAGCATTTAATAACGGATCAGGTTCAGGTGACGGTATCGATAAACCTGTTGTTCCTGAACAACCTGATGAGCCTGGTGAAATTGAACCAATTCCAGAGGATTCAGATTCTGATCCAGGTTCAGATAGTGGTTCAGATTCTAATTCAGATAGCGGTTCAGATTCGGGTAGTGATTCTACATCAGATAGTGATTCAGATTCAGCGAGTGATTCAGATTCAGCGAGTGATTCAGATTCAGCGAGTGATTCAGATTCAACGAGTGATTCAGATTCAGCAAGCGATTCAGATTCAGCGAGTGATTCAGATTCAGCAAGCGATTCAGACTCAGACAGTGACTCAGACTCAGATAGCGATTCAGATTCAGATAGCGATTCAGACTCAGACAGTGACTCAGACAGTGATTCAGATTCCGACAGCGACTCAGATTCCGATAGCGATTCCGACTCAGATAGCGACTCAGATTCAGATAGCGATTCCGACTCAGATAGCGACTCAGACTCAGACAGTGACTCGGATTCAGATAGCGATTCTGACTCAGACAGTGACTCGGATTCAGATAGCGATTCCGATTCAGATAGCGATTCAGACTCAGACAGTGACTCGGATTCAGATAGCGATTCAGATTCCGATAGTGACTCAGACTCAGACAGCGATTCCGACTCAGACAGCGATTCCGATTCAGACAGTGACTCGGATTCAGATAGCGATTCCGATTCCGACAGCGACTCAGACTCAGACAGCGATTCCGATTCCGACAGTGATTCAGACTCAGACAGCGACTCAGATTCAGATAGCGATTCGGATTCAGATAGTGACTCAGATTCAGATAGCGATTCAGAATCAGATAGTGATTCCGATTCCGACAGCGACTCTGACTCAGACAGTGACTCAGATTCAGATAGCGATTCCGACTCAGATAGTGATTCCGATTCCGACAGCGACTCAGATTCAGCGAGTGATTCCGACTCAGGTAGTGACTCAGATTCAGCGAGTGATTCCGACTCAGGTAGTGACTCAGATTCAGCGAGTGATTCCGACTCAGGTAGTGACTCAGATTCATCAAGTGATTCAGACTCAGACAGTGCCTCTGATTCAACGAGTGACACAGAATCAGACAACGACTCTGACTCAGAAAGTGATTCAAATAGCGATTCCGACTCAGGTTCTAACAATAATGTAGTTCCGCCTAATTCACCTAAAAATGGTACAAATGCTTTTAATAAAAATGAGGCTAAAGATAGTAAAGAGCCATTACCAGATACAGGTTCTGAAGGTGAAGCGAATTCGTCACTAATTTGGGGATTATTAGCATCATTAGGTTCATTACTACTTTTCAGAAGAAAAAAAGAAAATAAAGATAAGAAATAAGTAATAATGATATTAAATTAATCATATGATTCATGAAGAAGCCACCTAAAAAGGTGGCTTTTTTACTTGGGTTTTCCAAATATATTGTTTGAATATAATTAATAATTAATTCATCAACAGTTAATTATTTTAAAAAGGTAGATGTTATATAATTTGGCTTGGCGAAAAAATAGGGTGTAAGGTAGGTTGTTAATTAGGGAAAATTAAGGAGAAAATACAGTTGAAAAATAAATTGCTAGTTTTATCATTGGGAGCATTATGTGTATCACAAATTTGGGAAAGCAATCGTGCGAGTGCAGTGGTTTCTGGGGAGAAGAATCCATATGTATCAAAAGCGTTAGAATTAAAAGGGACAAGTAATAAATCAAATACTTATGAAAATTATAGAGAGAGTTTAGAAAACTTGATTTTTTCATTATCTTTTGCTGATTATGAAAAATATGAAGAGCCAGAATACAATAACGCTGTAAAAAAATATCAACAAAAATTTATGGCGGAAGATGATGCTTTAAAGACATTTTTAAGTGAAGAAAAGAAGCTGGAAAAAACAGATAGCAGTAGAAATTCCAATGGTTTACTAGGTTTAACACATGAACGATACACTTATATTTTCGATACATTAAAGAAAAACAAACAAGAGTTTTTACAAGAAATTCAAGAAATAAATTTGAAAAATAGTGATTTAAAAGATTTTAATGATACTGAGCAATATAATGCTGACGTAGAAATAAACAATTTAGAAAATAAAGTATTAATGTTAGGTTATACATTCTTTAGTACATATAAAGATGAAGTTGAAGAATTATATAGTGAGTTAGATTTAATTGTTGGAGAAGTTCAAGATAAGTCAGATAAAAAAAGAGCTGTGAATCAAAGAATGCTAAGTAGAAAAAAAGAGGATTTGGAATCTATTATAGATAAATTTTTCAAAGAGATTAAACAAGAACGTCCAGAAAATATACCTGCATTAACTAGTGATAAAAATCATAATCAATCTATGGCATTAAAATTAAAGTCGGATACAGAAGCTGCTAAAACTGATGTTTCAAAAAGAAGTAAAAGAAGTTTAGAATCTCAAAAATATAAATCTACATCAAAAGAAGTCTCTGAACAACAAAAAGCTGACTACGAAAGAAAAGCTAAAGAAAGAAAAGAAAGATTTCTAGATAGACAAAAAAGTAAAAAAGAACCGGTTGTATCATTAGAATATGATTTTGAACACAAGCAACGTTTTAATAACGCAAATGAAAAACAACTTGTTGTTTCTGCGCCAACAAAGAAACCGACACCACCTACATATACTGAAACGACTACACAGGTTCCAATGCCTACAGTAGAACGTCAAACTCAAGAACAAATTGTTTATAAAGCACCGAAGCAATTGGCTGGATTAAATGGTGAAAGTCATGATTTCTCTACAACGCATCAAACACCAACAACTTCAAATCATACTCACAATAATGTTGTAGAATTTGAAGAAACGTCGGCTTTACCTGGTAGAAAAACAGGTTCTTTAGTTGGTTTGAGTCAAATCGATTCATCTCATTTAACTGAACGTGAAAAACGTGTGATTAAGCGTGAACATGTTAGGGAAGCTCAGAAATTAGTTGAAAACTATAAAGATACACATAGTTATAAAGACCGTTTGAATGCCCAACAAAAAGTAAATACTTTAAGTTCAGGTCATCAAAAACGTTTTAATAAACAAATCAATAAAGTATATAATGGCAAATAATATTAATGTATGGCTGCAAAGCAAATAATGAGTTTGCCGTAAAAATAACAACATTTTAAACTAGCAATAAATAATATCAAAGTCATCATTTCAATGATGCAATCTAGTATAGTCCACATTCTAAACAGGTGTGGACTATTACTTTTTTTACTTTATATTACGAAAAAATTATTATGCTTAACTATCAATATCAATAATTAATTTTAAGCTGAAAAACAATAAAAATGTTAAGACAACGTTTACTTCAAGTTAATTATTATACTGAAAATTCTGGTATATAATGCTGTTAGTGAATATAACAGGAAAATTAAATTGGTTATAATATTGAGTCTATATAAAGGAGAAATAACAGATGAAAAAGAAATTATTTGTTTTAACTATGAGCACGCTATTTGCTACACAACTTATCAATTCAAATCACGCTAATGCATCAACAGAAAGTGTTGATAAAAACTTTGTAGTTCCAGAATCAGGAATTAATAAAATTATTCCAGCTTACGATGAATTTAAGAGTGCACCAAAAGTAAATGTTGGAAGTTTAGCTGACAACAAAAACTTTATAGCTTCTGAAGACAAATTGAAAAAGATTTCGGATCCTTCAGCAGCAAGTAAAATTGTAGATAAAAACTTTGCCGTACCAGAATCAAAGTTAGGAAACATTGTACCAGAGTACAAAGAAATCAATAATCGCGTGAATGTAGCAACAAACAATCCAGCTTCACAACAAGTTGATAAGCATTTTGTTGCTAAAGGCCCAGAAGTAAATAGATTTATTACGCAAAACAAAGTAAACCACCACTTCATTACTACGCAAACCCACTACAAGAAAGTTATTACTTCATACAAATCAACACATGTACATAAACATGTAAATCATGCAACGGATTCTATTAATAAACACTTTATTGTTAAACCATCAGAAGCACCTAGATATACACACCCATCTCAATCTCTAATGATAAATCATTATTTTGCAGTGCCTGGATATCACGCGCATAAATTTGTAACACCAGGGCATGCTAGCATTAAAATTAATCACTTTTGTGTTGTGCCACAAATAAATAGTTTCAAGGTAATTCCACCATATGGTCACAATTCACATCGTATGCATGTACCAAGTTTCCAAAATAATACAACAGCAACACATCAAAATGCTAAAGTAAATAAAGCATATGACTATAAATACTACTATTCTTATAAAGTAGTTAAAGGTGTGAAGAAATATTTCTCATTTTCACAATCAAATGGTTATAAAATTGGTAAACCATCATTAAATATCAAAAATGTAAATTATCAATATGCTGTTCCAAGTTATAGCCCTACACACTACGTTCCTGAATTTAAGGGTAGCTTACCAGCACCACGAGTATAAATATTGGCACTAAGTTTACGAGATATGATAAATACCTATTATTTTAAATATAGTCTACAATCTATGTGGTTGTAGGCTGTATTTTTTTACGCTAAGTGATATACATCTATCAACAAATTATTTTGCTTTTCTACTTTGAAAGTTGAATAGTAAAATAATCTTAAATAATCATTTTATTAATTAATATAAATATAAGACTCGATAAAGTCCGTATAATTG